>NZ_QAII01000048.1:76017-138148 GCF_003060965.1 Caulobacter sp. HMWF025
TGATCCGCCCGGGCCATGATCTCCTTCACCCGCGCGGCCGCTGCGTCGGTCAGGGTGACGACCTTGGGACGGGGGCGACGAGCGCGTGGCGTGACGGCGATGTCCATGGCGACAGGTCCGATCAGAACATGTTCAGTTGCAGCTTGGCCTCGTCGCTCATCCGCGACGGGTCCCAGGCGGGGTCAAAAACGAGATCGACGGTGCACGACTTCAGGCCGGGGATTTCCATCACCGCGTCCTTGACCCAACCCGGCATCTCGCCCGCCACCGGGCAGCCCGGCGCCGTCAGGGTCATGTCGATGGCCACGTCCTTGTCGTCAGACACGTCCACCTTGTAGATCAGGCCCAGCTCGTAGATGTCGACCGGGATCTCCGGGTCATAGACCGACTTCAGCTTCTCGATCAGCAGATCAGTCAGCTTGGCCAGCTCTTCCTTGGGAAGGGCGGAGACGGTCTCAGGAACGGCGGCGTCGGTCATTTCGGGCTCAACTGAAGAAACGGCGGGCTTTGGCCAGAGCGTCCACGAACGCATCGGCCTCGGCCTCGGTGTTATATAGGGCGAAGGAGGCGCGCGCGCTTGAGGTGACGCCGAAGCGTCGCATCAGGGGCTCGGCGCAATGGGTCCCGGCGCGCACGGCGACGCCGTAGCGGTCCAGTACCTGGGCTAGATCGTGGGCATGGATGCCCTCAACCGTGAACGACAGAACAGCGCCCTTGCCTGGGGCCTCGCCGAGGATCTGCAGACCGTTGACGCCGCGCAGGTGCTCGGCAACCCGGGCATAAAGCGCGTGCTCGTGGGCGAAGATGGCATCGCGATCCAGGCCGTTGAGCCATTCAATCGCTGCGCCAAGGCCGACAGCCTCAAGAATGGCGGGAGTGCCCGCCTCGAACCGATGCGGCGGGTCGGCATAGGTGATGACGTCCATCGACACCGAGCCGATCATCTCGCCGCCGCCCTGGTAGGGCGGCAGAGCGGCGAGGCGCTCGGCCTTGCCGTAAAGCACGCCGATGCCGGTGGGGCCGTACAGCTTGTGGCCGGAAAAGACGTAGTAGTCGACGTCGAGGGCCTTCACGTCGACCCTGGAATGGACCACGCCCTGGCAGCCGTCGATCAGCACCTGGGCGCCGGCCGCATGGGCCAGGCGGACAATCTCCGGCACGTCATTGACTGTGCCCAGCACGTTCGACATCTGGGTCAGGGCGACCATCCTGGTGCGCTCGGACAGCAGGCCCCTATAGGCCTCCATGTCGAGCCGGCCGTCGTCGAGCACCGGTACGAACTTCAGGACCACGCCCTTGCGCTCGCGCAGGAAGTGCCACGGCACGATATTGGCGTGGTGCTCCATCTCGGAAATGACGATCTCGTCGCCGGCCGTGAGCGACTGGCCGAACGTTGCCGCCACCAGGTTGACCGCCTCGGTGGCACTCTTGGTCCAGACGATTTCCGTCGGTTCCGCGTTGATGAATCGCGCGACGCTTTCACGCGCCTTTTCATAGGCTTCCGTCGTCTCATTCGCCAGGGTGTGCAGGCCGCGGTGGACATTGGCGTAAGAGGTGCGGGCCAGACCCATCATCGCGTCCAGCACGACCTCCGGTTTCTGAGCGCTGGCGGCCGTATCCAGATAGATCAGGGGCTTACCGTGCACCGTTCGACCAAGAATGGGGAACTGGGCGCGGATCGCTTCAACATCGAAAGGCGCGTCGAAAGCCATCAGATGTTACTCCGGCCAAGGCGCTGTGCGACCCAGGCGCGGGCCACCTCGCGAGCGGGCTCATGTTCGATGCGCTCGACCACCTCGCCCACGAAGGCCTCAGTCAGCATGGCGCGGGCTTCCATCTCGGGGATGCCGCGCTGACGGGCGTAAAAGATCGCCTGCTCGTCCAGGGCCCCGATGGTGTTGCCGTGGGCGCAGGAGACGTCGTCGGCGAAGATCAGCAACTCGGGTTTGGCGTCGACCTCGGCCTTGTCCGACAGGATCAGGGCGTGGTGGCCCATGCGGGCGTCGGTCTGGTCGGCGCCGGGCTGGACGATGATCCGGCCCTGGAACACGCCTCGCGCCTGGTCTGCGACCATGCCCTTGGTGAGCTGAGACGTGGTCCCGTCAACGCCAGCGTGGGTGACCTGGGTGGTCAGGTCGGCGTGGCGCTGGCCGTCCAGCAGATAGATGCCGTCGAGGCGCAGGTCTGCATGGGCACCAGGATGGGCGACGCGGGTCTCAATCCGCTGGCGACGGGCACCGGAGGTGAGCAGGGTCTGGGCGAACCTGGCACCGGCCGACAGGGCCACTTCGGCGTCGACCACCGACACAGCCTCGGGCGCGTCGGAAGCCAGCACGATCCGCTCGACGACGGCGTCACTGGCCAGGTGGATGTCGAGGGCAATCTCGGATAAATAGCCCTCGCCCAGGCCTTCATGGCTTTCCAACAGGGTCAGGCGCGCGCCCTCACCCACCGTGATGCGGACGCGGCCGGCGTGCGCCGTTGCTGCAGTCGCCGAGATCAGGCGCATGGAAATGACGCGGGTCTCGCCGGCGGCAAGGGTCAGGTCGATTGCGCCCTGGCCATTGACCAGAGTCAGGGTCTCATCGGCCGCAAACGGCCCAACCCCGATGTCGCCCTCGAACTTCGGCGACAGTGGCGGCAGGGTACGGATCAGGCCGCGCAGGTCGGTCCAGCGCCAGTCCTCATCGCGGCGCGAGGGCAGCTCGGTCAGGTCACCGGTCTTGAGCGCAGAAGCCAGGCTCATGCCGCGGCGCTCGCATACTTGTCGTAGCCTTCGGCTTCCAGCTGCAGCGCCAGCTCCGGGCCGCCCGACGCAACGATGCGGCCGGCGGCCAGCACATGGACCCGGTCGGGTTTGATGTAGTCCAGCAGGCGCTGATAGTGCGTGATCACCAGCATGCCGCGCTCTGGGCTGCGCAGGGCGTTGACGCCTTCGGAAACGATCTTCAGGGCGTCGATGTCGAGGCCGCTGTCGGTCTCGTCGAGGATCAGGAACTTCGGCGAAAGCATCGCCATTTGAAAGATTTCCATCCGCTTCTTCTCGCCGCCCGAGAAGCCGACATTCAGGCCGCGCTTGAGCATCTCGAAGTCGATCTTCAGCGAGGCGGCCTTCTCCTTGGCCAGCTTCAGGAAGGCGGGCGCGGCGATCTCGTCCTCACCCCGCGCGCGGCGCTGGGCGTTGAGGGCGGTGCGGATGAAGGTCAGGGCCGGAACACCCGGAATTTCAAGCGGATACTGGAAAGACAGGAACAAGCCCTTGGCGGCCCGCTCGTTGGGCTCCAGGGCCAGCAGGTCCTCGCCGTTGAGGCTGGCAGCCCCCTCGGTGACCTCATAGCCGCCACGACCGGTCAGCACGTAGGACAGGGTCGACTTGCCCGCCCCGTTCGGCCCCATGATGGCGTGGACCTCGCCGGCCGGCACGTCCAGCGTGACGCCCTTCAGGATGGCCTTGTCTTCGACGCGGGCGTGGAGGTTCTGGATATTAAGCATTGAAAGCCGTGATCTTTTCGAGCGTCTGGATGGCGAACGTGGTCGGCTTGCCGGTCAGGGTCGGCGCCTCCCATTCATGTTCGGGGCTGTAGCAGGCGAGTTTGAGCAGTTCGATCAGCAGGGCGCGTTCGGCGGCGCCGTCGGCATTGCCTTTCGCCAGCAGCTTGGCGCTGCGGTCGATCAGCGGGGCCTCGTCGCCATAGGGATTGATCCACGTGCCGTGCGCGGCCTGATAGGCCAGCTGGCGCGCGTACTTGTATTCCTTGTCGTTCAGCCCGAAGCGGACAGGGGTCATCGCTCGATCCCTCCCAAGCCAAGCGTATTCATCAGGCGGCCTTCAACGATGCGCGCCATGAACGTTCCAATGTTTTCAGCAGCCGCTACGGCAGTCGTAGAATCCGATGCCGTTCCATAAATCGAAAGCATTGACTGTACATAATTGGACGCGTCCGGGATTTTGACCCTAACTTCGATACCTTCCTTAGATACCGTAGCCGAGATGAGGTATTGATCACGCGCGAGTACCAACTCGTCGTGCCCGGCACTAACGCCGAACCCTAGCTCGGCCGGGGTCTCACTGCCCTGAACGATCTTCACGAGAGCGTCGAACTCACGTCGCGCTGGAATTGTCTCTTCTTCTAGACGGAGCTGCTCGCGCATGAAGGCAGCATCAAGAGGGCTCGCACTCATCCCACGCTCCCTTCCAGGCTGATGGCCACCAGCTTCTGGGCCTCGACGGCGAACTCCATCGGCAGCTGCTGCAGCACGTCCTTGACGAAGCCGTTGACCAGCAGGGCCACGGCCTCTTCCTGGCTCAGACCGCGCTGCTGGCAATAGAACAGCTGGTCGTCCGACAGGCGGGTGGTGGTGGCCTCGTGCTCGAACACCGACTGGCTGTTGCGGGCCTCGATATAGGGGATGGTGTGGGCCGCGCAGGTCTTGCCGATCAGCAAGGAGTCGCACTGGGTGAAGTTGCGGGCGCCCTTGGCCTTGGGGTGGGCGCTGACCAGGCCGCGATAGGTGCTGGTCGACTTGCCGGCGCTGATGCCCTTGGCGACGATCCGCGAGCGGGTATTGGCGCCCAGATGGATCATCTTGGTGCCCGTGTCGGCCTGTTGGTGGCCATTGGTCACGGCGATCGAATAGAACTCGCCCGAGCTGCCTTCGCCGCGGAGCACGCAGGACGGATATTTCCAGGTCACGGCCGAGCCGGTCTCGACCTGGGTCCAAGAGACCTTGGAGCGGTCGCCCCGACAGTCGGCGCGCTTGGTGACGAAATTGAAGATACCACCCTTGCCGGTCTCGGGATCGCCCGGATACCAGTTCTGGACGGTGGAATACTTGATCTCGGCATCGTCCAGCAGGACCAATTCGACCACGGCGGCGTGCAGTTGGTTCTCGTCCCGCATCGGGGCCGTACAGCCCTCCAGATACGAGCAATAGGCCCCCTTGTCGGCAATGATCAGGGTGCGCTCGAACTGGCCGCTGTCCTTGGCATTGATGCGAAAATAGGTCGACAGCTCCATCGGGCAGCGCACGCCCGGCGGGATGTAGACGAACGATCCGTCGCTAAAGACCGCGCTGTTCAGGCAGGCAAAATAGTTGTCCGAGGTCGGCACCACCGAGCCCAGATACTGCTTCACGAGATCGCCGTGCTCGCGGATCGCCTCGCTCATCGAGCAGAAGATCACCCCGACCGCTGCCAGTTCCTTCTTGAAGGTGGTCACGACGCTGACACTGTCGAACACGGCGTCGACAGCATAGCGCGGCGCGCCTTCAACACCGGCCAGAACTTCCTGTTCTTTCAGCGGGATGCCGAGCTTTGCGTAGACAGCGAGGATCTCGGGATCGACCTCGTCCAGGCTCTTGGGCCCCTCCTTGGTCTTGGGGGCCGCGTAATAGTAGGAGTCCTGGTAGTCGATCTTGGGATAGTTGACCTTGGCCCAGTCCGGCTCTTCCAGCTCCAGCCAGCGGCGATAGGCCTCAAGTCGCCAGTCCAGCATCCACTGAGGCTCGTCCTTCTTGGCCGAGATGAAGCGCACGATGTCCTCGGAGAGCCCCTTGGGGGCGAACTCCTGATCAATCTCAGTGGTGAATCCGTGCTCGTATTTCTCAAGCGAGGCAACGGCTTCGACGGTTTCTTGAACTGCGGCCACTATGCCACCTCCCGGCGCCGGGCGCCGATACGCTTCCAGGCGGCGATCCAGGCGTCGCCGCATTTGATCCAGTCGTCTTCCGTGCTCGCCCAGCCGCCGCTGACGCGCAGGGCGAAAGGCGCGAGGTTGGAATGGCCCATGGCCTCCACCACGCGGCTGGCCTTGACCTTGCCCGACGAGCAGGCGCTGCCGGCACTGGCCATCACGCCGGCGAGATCAAGGTTCATCACCTGGATCTCGGAGCCGAAGCCTTCACCGGCGAAACAAAGGGTCTGGGGCAGCCGATCAGCGCCCTCCCCGAGCACAACTGCGCCCTCTGCCTTGACACGCTCAGCCAGGGCATCACGCCATTGGGTCTGTTCGGACAGCTTGGCCAGATCGCGCACGGCCGCCTCCGCTGCTGCCCCAAAGGCGGCGATGCCAGCAACGTTTTCGGTCCCAGCCCGGCGACCGCGCTCCTGCCCGCCGCCATGCTGACGACGATGAAGGGTAGCCCGCGTGCCCGCGACCAGGGCTCCGACGCCCTGCGGGCCACCCAGCTTGTGGGCGGAAAGGGCCATGGTGTCGGCACCGAGGGCGGAAAAATCTATGGCGATCTTGCCGGCCGCCTGCACCGCATCGACATGCAGCCAACCGTCGGCGGCGCGGACCAGGACCGAAGCCTCGGCCACAGGCTGAATGACACCGGTCTCGTTATTGGCCAGCATCAGACAGACCAGGGCGCGGCCGGGGCCGTTGAGCTCGGCCTCGAGCCAGGACAACTGGGCCACGCCACGAGCATCGACCGGCCAGGCCTCGACCGGCAGGCCGCTGGCCTTGGCGGTTTCCATAACCGCGTCATGCTCGGTCGCGCCGACGACGATCCGGGTGAAACCGCAGGCCCGGGCGCTCTCAATGGCCAGGGCATTGGCCTCGGTACCGCCACTCACAAAGGTGACCGAGCCTGCGGGTACACCGACCAGGGCGGCGACCTGGGTCCGGGCCGTCTCGACGATATCCCGGGCGGCCCGTCCCGCAGCATGAACCGAGGAAGGATTGGACGGCACCTTGAGGGCGCGGAGCATCGCTTCCTGCGCTTCTGGTCGGATCGGCGCAGTGGCGTTGTAGTCCAGATAAACGGGCGCGCGGGGCAAGGTCACTCCGCCGCTATCTCCAGAGCGCTAGGGCGCAAGCGCCCCTGCAGGACGTCGGCCACCGAAACCGAAGCCAGATAGCCGTGGATCTGCCGCCCCATCTCCTCCCAGAGGTCATGGGTCATGCAGCGCTCGCCGCCGGCCATGCACCCTTTGGGGCTACCTTTGGTCACGCCACAGCGGGTGGCCCTGAGCGGCTCATCGACGGCCAATACGATGTCGGAAATCAGGGTCGTCTCGGCATCCTGGGCCAGGCGATAGCCGCCACCCGGGCCCCTGGCGCTCTTGACCAGACCCTTGCGGCGCAGACGCGCAAAAAGCTGTTCCAGATAGGACAGGGAGATCTGCTGCCGGGCGGCGATCTCGGCCAGGGCGACGGCGCGCCCCTCACCTTCGTCCTGGCGTTTGGCCAGGTCGGTCATGGCCATGACGGCGTATCGTCCCTTGGTGCTCAGGCGCATGCGCCTTACTCCTTGCAGATTCCGCGCGCATCGGCTTTTGCGTGTGCTACAAGCCGCGACTTCGCGTCGGACCCTAGGGTCCGCGACGCTGGTTGGATTTAGGAAGACCAAGCGCAGTGGTCAAGTATTCCATCGGTCGAAAGATCCGGAATCGTCCACCGCTTGTCGAAACGATGGGGTCGATATGCCTGATGTGATTTTGACTGGCGCGTCCGGACGGATCGAAGGTCGTTACTCGCCGGGCAAGACGGAAACCGCGCCGATCGCGCTGATCCTGCACCCGCACCCCAAGGCTGGCGGGCACATGAACCATCCGGTTTCGGTGCAGCTCTATCACCTGTTCATGAAGCGCGGCTTTGCGACACTGCGCTTTAACTTCCGCGGCGTGGGCCGCAGCCAGGGCGAGTTCGACGCCGGTATCGGCGAGTTGGCCGATGCCGCCACCGCGCTCGACTGGCTGCAGACCTCCAATCCGGCGGCCAGCCAGACGTGGGTCGCCGGTTTCGACTTCGGGGCCTATATCGGCATGCAGTTGCTGATGCGTCGCCCGGAGACGGACGGCTTCATCAGTGTCTCGCCGCCGACCAACATGTACGATTTCAGCTTCCTGGCACCCTGCCCGGCTTCAGGCCTGTTCCTGACCGGCTCTGCCGATACCATTACGCCTCCGGTGGAAGTCGAGCGCGTGGTCACCAAGCTGCGGACCCAGAAGGGTATCGTCATCGACTACGAGGTCATCGACAAGGCCAGCCATTTCTGGACGGAACATCTGCCGTTCGTTGAAAAGAGCGTCGGCGACTATCTGGACAAGCGGATCGAAGCCAACCCGATCTAAGTTTCAAGGCCTCCCTTCGGGGAGGCTTTTTCATTCCGGATAGATGATCCGGCCTCCTGACATCGGCGAGGCTATGCCGGTCGTTCCCGGGAAGCTGATCGGCAGCCCCCTCGCCGTCCGTGCAGCAAGATAGGCGAAGGCCTCGGCCTCGATGGCGTCGCCCCGCCAACCCACAGCTTCCGCTGTCTTGACAGGCACCGGCGCACGGGCGGTCAGGACCCGCATGATCTCGGGATTGTGCCGACCTCCCCCGCAAACAATCAGCACGCTTGGGCGAGCGCCCTTCTCGAACGCCTTTACGACAGCCTCGGCCGTGAAGGCCACCAGCGTCGCGGCCGCGTCTTCTGCAGAGAGATGCCTGACGGCCTCGAGCGTGAAGTCATAGCGATCCAGTGATTTGGGCGGCGGTGCTTCGAAATAGTCGCCCGAAAGCAGGCTGCCGAGAGCTGCTTCGTCGACGGAACCGGATGCGGCCAGGCGGCCATCCCTGTCAAAGCGACCGAGGTCACGTTCCTGCAGCATGAGGTCGATCATGCCGTTCCCGGGTCCGGTATCGAAGGCAAGCAGAGCGCCCTCACCGTCGATCAGGGTAATGTTGGCGACGCCGCCGATGTTCAAGGCCGCCACCGGCGTGACGAGGCCAGACGCTCTTGCCCGCGCGGCGTGATAGATCGGGGCCAGGGGAGCGCCCTCGCCGCCTGCGGCGACATCTGCGGTTCTGAAATCGTAGACTACGGGCCTGCCACTCGCGGTGGCCAGGCGCTGCGCGTCCAGCAGTTGGACCGTGCGCCCGATTCTGCCGGGCTGGGGCCGTTCATGCAGAACGGTCTGGCCATGGACGCCCAGGAGGTCAAACGCCTGCCAATCCAGGCCGTGTTCACGGAGGAATTCACTCGCGGCCAGGAAATGTTCTTCGGCGATGGCCTTGCGAGCCTCGGAAAAGATCAGAGGTTCGGGCGCGCCGCGCGGCCATGCGCGGGCTTGATCCGTGGCAGAGAGGAGCAAGTCCCGGGTCTCTTCCCGGAGCTTGCGTTCACCCGCAGGACCGAACGCCTGAATGTCCTCGCCGTCGGTTTCAAGCACCGCCATATCGACTGCGTCGAGAGACGTGCCGGTCATGAATCCAAGAATAAGCATGACCGTTGACTGCCACGCGGACTGACTTGTAGCTAGACCGATGATCACCAGCTGGCACTTCGGCCCGCCTCACTGGCGACCGCATCGAAAGCGCCCCGTGAAGCTGTTGCGTCTAAGACAGGCTTTTCAGTCCCGGATGCGGCCTTTCCAGTGCACGGTGATCAGCCCTCTTCCAGGGCCCTGCAGAATGAAACCCTCGCCACATATGCGTCCGACCGTGCTAGACGGCCCGTCGTCAGATTAAGAGAGTCGATCCATGTCCGCGCCCGCCTCGTTCAAGTCGGAATTCCTCCAGACCCTGCAGGCGCGCGGCTATATCCATCAGATCACCCATCCCGATGAACTGGATTCGGCGGCCGCCAGTGGCGTCGTCACGGCCTACATTGGCTTTGATGCGACAGCGCCAAGCCTACACGTCGGCTCGCTGATCCAGATCATGATGTTGCGTAGGCTGCAGCAAGCGGGGCACAAGCCAATTGTCCTGATGGGCGGCGGCACGACCAAGGTTGGGGATCCAACCGGCAAGGACGAGAGCCGCAAGCTGCTGTCCGACGCCGACATTGCGGCCAATATCGCGGGCATCAAGCAGGTCTTCGCCAAGTTCCTGACCTTCGGCGATGGGCCGACGGATGCCATCATGGTCGATAACGACGAATGGCTGTCGAAGTTTGGCTATGTCCAGTTTCTGCGCGACTATGGGGTCCACTTCACGGTCAACAGGATGCTTGCTTTCGACAGTGTCAAGCTGCGCCTTGAGCGTGAGCAGCCGATGACCTTTCTAGAATTCAACTACATGCTGATGCAGGCCACGGACTTCCTGGAGTTGAACCGCAAGTATGGTTGCGTGCTGCAGATGGGCGGGTCAGACCAGTGGGGCAACATTCTGAATGGCGTGGAACTTACCCGCCGCGTCGATCAGAAGGCCGCCTTCGGCCTCACCACACCGCTTCTGGCGACCGCTTCCGGGGCGAAGATGGGTAAGACCATGTCGGGTGCTGTTTGGCTGAACGCCGAGCAACTCAGTCCCTACGACTACTGGCAATTCTGGCGAAATAGCGAGGATGCCGACGTCGGTCGCTTCCTCCGCCTGTTCACGGACCTCCCGCTCGACGAAATCGCCCGGCTGGAAGCCTTGCCCGGGGCCCAGATCAATGAGGCCAAGAAAGTGCTGGCGGATGAGGCCACGCGGATGGCTCATGGCGAAGAGGACGCTCGAAAGGCCCGAAACGCCGCCGAGAAAGCCTTTGAACAGGGTGCACTTTCAGCAGACCTGCCCACATTCGAGCTCCCCGCTTCGGACCTGAAGGCCGGCGTTGTTCTAGCCGGCCTGTTCGCGGATGCGGGCTTGGCCGGCTCCCGTGGCGAGGCCCGCCGGCTCGCCCAGGGCGGCGGTTTGAAGGTCAATGACAAGCCCGAGGCCGATGCGAGCCGTTTGGTTACCGAAGAAGACCTCATAGACGGGGTCATCAAGCTCGCAGCCGGCAAGAAGAAGATCGTCCTGGTCCGCCCGGTCTGATTCGAACTGTTGTAAAGACTGGTGTAGAAACGGAGAGAGAGAATGCTTCAAGCTGGTGACAAGGCTCCCGATTTCGACCTGCCGACCGATACGGGCCGGGTCAGCCTCACCGGGCTGAAGGGCAAGAAGATCATTCTCTATTTCTACCCCAAGGATGACACGTCTGGCTGCACGTCCCAGGCTCTGCAGTTCTCGTCAGAAGTCGAGGAGTTCGCCAAGATGGGCACCGTCGTTATCGGTGTTTCCAAGGACAGCGCGGCCTCGCATGCCAAGTTTCGCAAGAAGCACGATCTGACCGTCGAGCTTGCAGCGGATACGACCGGCGAGACGGTGGAATCCTATGGGGCTTGGGTCGAGAAGAGCATGTACGGCCGAAAGTACATGGGCATTGACCGGTCAACCTTCCTGATCGACGCCGAGGGCGTCGTCCGGGAGGTTTGGCGGAAGGTCAAGGTTCCAGGGCACATCAAGTCGGTGCTCACCGCGGCAAAAGGCCTTCGCTAGCGCCGTAGCAGACTGGAAATCCCCTCAACGCGAGGTGTTGTATTTTCGTCGCTCACGCGATGTTCCTCACGCGCAAGTGGGTTAAGGCGTGGCGATGGCTGCGGGGCAGCACTAATGTGTGTCTGTTAATTGCCATTTTCTCGAATCGCACTCCCGTTGGGGGTGAACGGCCTTGCGCGCCGGCTTGTATTCGTTGCATATCCCCGTGTCCTGAAAACGGGGGTTTCTTAGGCACATGGCGCTCAGGCACTTCCAGCGGTTGCGGCAATCCCTAGAAGGTTTGTTCCCCGAACGTCAGCTCTACATCCGCTCAGGTGGAGAGATGCGCGGCTATGTCTTCTCAACCAACAAGCAGCTGATCGCCGCAGGTGTGGTCGGAGCGACCGCGTTGTGGATGGGCATCTGCACGGCCGCCATGCTGGTCAGCGCCCTGTCCGTGAGTTCTGCGGACCAGATGGTTATCAAGCAACGCGCCTACTACGAGCGCCTGAACGCAGATCGGCAGGGGCGGCTCAATAGCGCTATTGCCCAGCTTTCTGCGACCAATGGGTCCCTCGATGAGCTGGCAGCGTCCGTTGAGAAACGCCATGCGGCACTGGCCCTGCTTGTCAGTGATTTCAAAGGTGTGCCCGGCGCTGCCGACGCCCTGAAATCCAGCAAGCCCCAGCTTCTCGCGGGCTCTCCCGTCCAGCGCATCCAGGCCACGCGAATGGATCAGGAGCGACTGATCGAGGCCGCTGAAACCTTTGCCAATAGCCGTGCAGAACGTCTGAGGGCTGCAATGCGGATGGCTGGCCTCGACTCCAGTTCCTTTTCCCGGGGCGGGGCCTCACTTGGCGGTCCGCTGATCGAGGCAAAAGACCCTCGCGCCCTGGCGGCGATCCTCGATGTCGATGAAGAGTTCGCAACGCGCATTCAGCGGGCAGCGACAGACATGTCAGACATGCGCGCTCTCAACATGGCTGCAAAAAAGCTCCCCTTCTATCGACCAACCAGCAATCCGGCGATGAGCAGCAGCTATGGAGTGCGCTTCGATCCCTTTACGCGGCGACCGGCGTTCCATTCGGGTCTGGATTTCCCGGGAGCCTTCTATACGCCGATCATGGCTACGGCACCTGGCGTCGTTTCCTTTACCGGGGTCCGCTCGGGTTACGGCAACACGATCGAGATCGACCATGGCGGCGGTTTCAAGACACGCTACGCCCACCTGCAAGGCATCTCCGTTCGGGTAGGCCAACGCGTGGCAATCGGTCAGCGCGTCGGGGCCATGGGCTCAACCGGTCGGTCGACCGGTCCTCATCTCCATTATGAAGTCTGGGCCAATGGACGTGCCCAGAACCCCAATCGGTTCCTGAAGGCTGGTGAGTATGTTCAGCAAGCAAACTAAGGGGCAGTCTTCCCCTCCCCGCATCGAGCCCCTGGCCACGCCAGTTGCAGTCGCTGCCGAGCCGACCCGCAAGCTCGCGCCAAAAGTGGCTTCGCTGATCTCGGCCGATATCTCCATCGAAGGAGGGATCGTCGGCGACGGTGAACTGCAGATTGATGGCATTGTCCGGGGCGACGTCCGTGTGGCCCGCTTGATGGTGGGCGAAACAGGGCATGTCGAAGGATCGGTTTTTGCCGAAGCCGTGGAAGTTCGTGGCCGTGTTGTCGGGGCTATTACCGCCAAGCAGGTCCGGCTTTACGGGACCTCCTACATCGACGGCGACATCACACATGAGCAACTGGCGATGGAGACAGGTGCGTTCTTCCAGGGGCGTAGCCTGAAGTTCCAGCGCCCGGCTCAGCCAGCAGCCATCGCTCCAACTGCAGTCGTTGCACCGGTTTCTGACCCGCAGTCCTAGGCTCCTGAAACGGCTGACATGCCCAAGCCGATGGCCTTGCGGACCCAGCCCTCACTCACTTGGTCGGTGTACAACGAAAAACGCCCCGGTCGATGCCGGGGCGTTTTGACGTTTGCTGTAGCGTTCTAGCCGTCGCGCGTGACGCCAACTCTCTGGGCCAGGGATGCGCCCATGAACTCGTCCAGATCGCCGTCCAGCACCCCCTGGGTGTCGGAGGTCTCGACATTGGTCCGGAGGTCCTTGACCATCTGGTAGGGCTGCAAAACGTAGCTTCGGATCTGGTGGCCCCAGCCGATGTCCGTCTTTTGATCCTCAAGCGCCTGCTGGGCCGCCTCACGCTTCTGCAGCTCCGCCTCATAAAGACGGGCCCGAAGCATCTTCCAGGCCTCTTCCCGGTTCTGGTGCTGTGAGCGACCAGCCTGACAGGCGACGGCAATGCCGGTGGGGATGTGGGTAAGGCGAACTGCAGAGTCGGTCTTGTTGATGTGCTGACCGCCCGCGCCGCTGGCGCGGTAAGTGTCGGTCCGCACATCAGACGGATTGATCTCGATCTCGATCGTATCGTCGACCACCGGATAGACCCAGGCCGAAGCGAAGCTGGTGTGACGCTTGGCCGCCGCGTCATAAGGGCTGATGCGGACAAGCCTGTGGACTCCGGCTTCGGTCTTCAACCAGCCATAGGCATTGGTTCCCTTGATCAGGAGGGTCGCTGACTTGATCCCGACCTGGTCACCGGAGGTTTCCTCGACAAGCTCAACGCTCATCTTGTGGGCATTGGCCCAGCGCGAATACATGCGCAGCAGCATGCCGGCCCAGTCGCACGACTCCGTGCCACCGGCCCCGGAATTGATTTCGACGTAGCAGTCGTTCCCGTCGGCTTCCCCTGAAAGCAGGGCCTCCAGTTCGGCCCGACCAGCCCGCTCCTTGAGATCCTTGAGTTGGGCCCGAGCATCTTCCAGAAGGGCTTCATCACCCTCCATGTCTGCAAGCTCGGCATACTCAAGTGCATCGCTGAGGCCCTGTTCAAGGGCCTGGACAGCTTCAATGCGGGCAGCAAGTCCGGCGCGCTCCCGGGAGACGGCCTGGGCCTCGGCCGGTCGGTCCCAAAGGGTCGGGTCCTCGACCCGAGCGTTCAGCTCGTCGAGTTTTCGAAGTGCGGCATCCCAGTCAAAGACGCCTCCTGAGCAGTCCAACGGACTGCTCGATGTCAGCCGCAGAGGCCTCGACATCCGGTCTCATCACGTTACTCCGTGACAGTGTGAAAGGGCGCGGGAGATACCCCGCGTGGAACCTTGGCGCAACGCCCCAGATCGATCAGTAGAGACCGCTCAAGGGATCCGGTGCCTTGGGTGGAGGCTTTGCAGCCTCCGGAGTGCCGGCAGCACCCGGAATCACGCCGTTTGGCCAGGCCTCGGAGTAAGGTTGAGGTCCTGACGGAACCGCAGGGACTTCAAGCTTGGGCTCCGTTCCAGGACGGAACGCTTCCTGGATGCCTCGGACCATGGCGAACTTTGCCGATTTGGGCGGCTTGAAATCGACCACGGGCTGGCCCTTGAGGGCTTCTTTCATGAAGTCCATGAACACGGGCACCGCATCGGTCGCCCCGGTTTCACCTTCGCCGAGCGAACGATTGTCATCGAAGCCCACAAAGACACCCACAACGAGGTTGGGCGAGTATCCCACAAACCAGGCACTGCGATATTCGTTCGTCGTTCCGGTCTTGCCCGCCAGGGGCCGGCCCAGCGAACTCACGGCTGCGGCCGTGCCGCGCTGGACAACCCCCTGCAACATGGAGGTGATTTGATAGGCCGTCACCGGATCCATCACGGGTTCCCCCAGCGGCTGGAATCGCGGGCTTTCATCCCCGTTGAAGCCAGCCTCGCAGCGGATGCAGTCGCGCTTGTCGGCGCGGAAGATCACCTTGCCTTCGCGATCCTGAACCAGTTCGATCAGGTGGGGCTCGATGCGCCGGCCGCCGTTCACAAACGGTGCATACGCCGACGTCAGCTTGAACGGTGTCGTCTCTCCGGCCCCCAGGGCCATAGCCAGCACCGGCTGCATGTCCCGCACCACGCCGGTGCGCTTTGAGAACTCAACGATCTTCTTCATCCCGACGCCCTGGGCGAGACGAACAGTCATGGCATTGATGGATTGCTCCAGGCCCTTACGGAGGGGCTGAGCGCCATAGAACTCCTTGTGGTAGTTCTCGGGGCTCCAGTCCTCGCCATTTGCGCCCTTCAGCGTAATGGCGCTGTCGACGATGACGCTGGCCGGCGTGTAGCCGTTCTCGAGGGCTGCGGCATAGACGAACGGCTTGAAGGCCGATCCGGGCTGGCGCATGGCCTGAGTGGCCCGGTTGAAGTTTGAAAGCGAGAAGCTGTACCCGCCGACAAGGGCCACGACCCGGCCGGAATAGGGTTCGATGGCCACAAGCGCACCGTTCACCGAGGGCACCTGGCGGAGGCGGTAGGCTCCGGTTGTTGCTGCGCGCTCGACGAACACCAGATCGCCCGCCTTCAGGCCTTTCCCCGCCCTGGCCCATGAAACGTCTTCACCCGCAAGACTGCCCTCGCCTTCACCCCGGATGAGGCGAACCCGGCCATCGGCCGACAGGACAAGGGCGGCGCGCCAGTTGGTTCGCTCGGCAGGGGGCGACTTTGCGCGCGCGGCCTTCTCCCAGTCCTGAGCGTCCGGGGTGACATGCCCCCAGGCCCCTCGCCAGCCGTGTCTCCGGTCATAGTGTTCCAGACCGTCCATCAGCGCGACACGGGCTGCGGTCTGCAAACGCGGGTCCAGCGTGGTGCGCATGTAATAGCCACCTTCACTGAGGCGCGGCCCCAGGGTTGCCACGCCGCGCTGACGGACTTCCTCGACGAAGTAGTCGGCATCGCGATAGGCGGCACGCTTGGGGGCAGCCTGGACAACGAGGTCTTCAGCCATGGCCTTGGCGGCATCGGCCTGGGACACCCAGCCGAGCTCAGCCATCTGACCGAGAATCCAGTTGCGGCGGGCCAGCGCCTTGGCCTTGTTACGCACCGGGTGATAGTTGTCCGGCCCCTTTGGAAGCGCGGCCAGATAGGCGCTCTCGGCGAGCGTGAGATCCGGAAGGGCCTTGCCGAAGTAGTTATAGGCCGCAGCACCGACGCCGAAGGATCGGTAGCCCAGCCAGATTTCATTCAGGTAGAGTTCCAGGATCTGCTGCTTGTCGAGCGACTGCTCGAGCCGATGGGCCAGAATCGCTTCCTTGAATTTCCGGCCGACCGTCGCATCGCTGGTCAGCAAGACGTTCTTTGCGACCTGCTGCGTGATGGTCGACCCGCCCTCAAGCCTCCGGCCGCGGGCGGCATTGCCGACATTCTTGAGCATGGCGCGCGAGAAGCCGCCCACATCCACACCGCTATGCCGGAAGAAATTACGGTCCTCGGCCGCCATAAAGGCCTGGGCCAATTGCGGCGGGATCTGATCATAGGGGACAAAGATCCGGCGTTCCTTGGAGTATTCTCCAATCAGGGTCCCATCCCACGCATAGACCCGGGTTGCGGTTGGCGGTCGATAGTCCTGAAGCTCGCCCGCATCCGGCATGTCGTGGAACAACCACGCGGCGTAGATCGCGATCGCAAAGCCCGCCACGGCGATGACGGAAAGCACCGCCACGCCCGCGATGGCCATCCATCGTTCGGTGGGTTTCAGATCCACGCAGCCTCCGTCATGGCGGACACCATGGCCCGCCCAAATCCATTGATGCCCGAATGAGCGAAGCCGGGGAGGCTTCGTGCCTACCCTGCTACAAACCAACCCGATGACAAGCGTCTAGCCTGCATCGTGCCGGGTGCCAACGGCGCTGCTTGGTTCAGGACTTGCGAAGCTGGGGCGCGAAATAGGACTCGATTGCGTCGCCTACGGCGTCGACGACCCTGTCACGGCTGGTGGGGTTGCTGAGGAGCCGCTCGTCCTCAACGTTGGTAATGAAACCCATCTCGAGGAGTACCGCAGGGACATCAGGAGCTAGAAGGACGACAAAACCCGCGTCGCGGTGGCTCCGACGCAGCAAGGGCGTTTCCGCACCGACTTTTTCCAGCAGCATCTGGGCGAAAGCCGCAGACCGGTTCTTGGTCGCACGCTGGCTCAGATCGAGCAGGATCTGGCTGACGGCCCGATCCCGACCCGGCATGCTGGCCTTCATCAACCAGTCGTCCTTGTCCATCACCCGGGCGAAGCGTTCAGCGCCTTTTTCCGAAAGGGTGTAGACACTAGCGCCTCGCGTAGCCACGTCAGGACCAGAGTCTGCGTGGAGCGAGATGAAGAGGTCAGCATCGGCACGCCGGGCGACCTGCACCCGAGCTTCCAGCGGGACGAAGGTATCGGTTTCCCGGATCATGACGACCTGAAAACGGCCTGTCTTTTCGAGTCGGGCCTTGAGCGCCTTGGCAGCAGCCAGGGTAACGTCTTTCTCGAACACGGTAGCGCCGAGAGAGCCCGGATCCTTGCCGCCATGGCCGGCGTCGATCACGATAACGCGCTTCAGCCGGAGCGGCGCGGCCTTGACCGGAATAGGCTTGAGCTGCGCCTTTGGAAGCGTTGCAGGGGCCTCAATCGCCTTGAGGTCAATCACGTAGCGATAAGCCGTGGCTCCGTCGCCGGGCGGCAGCAGGAACCGACGCCGAACTTCGGCACGGGCACCAAGGTCAAGGCTCAGGCGTGCCCCGCCGGCGGCTTCATCGATGACCCAGCGCTTTACGAGGCCCTGACCTGCCCCCTGCAGATCTCCCGAAACCGAAACGTTCGGCAGGCCGATCACAATTCGCTGATCCTGGGCCCCGTCAGCGACCATCCGGCCGGCCGCAGCGCGGTCCAGATCGATAACGATCCGCGTTTCAAGTCGATCGCCGCCGAACCGAACTTTCTGGACCCCTGCGGCGGGCGCGGGGCCCTGGGCGGTAGCCACGGCGACGCCGGCCACAGTCAAGCCGCCGACGATCAATGCCGCCTTCAGCCAACCCGCCCGCGCCAAACCGATGAAAAGCCTACGCATCCCCTGCTCACGCGCCCCGTGGTTGGTGAACCAAATATCAATGTCGCCCGGGCGCGGTAGCAAAAGCGTTAAGACACGTCGGTTTGTCGAGCGCTTTCCTTTTGTCCCGCGATGTTGCTAGTATTCAAACGCGCTCGGGTGCCGTGATCGACATGGCGGCTCGCGCGGGCGGCCCGTATCGTCAGAAGCCTTTGCCTCTTTCTTTACGCGCGTCGCGGACTAATGATTGCTCAAGGGCCAGTCCCTCATTCGCAGGCCAGACGCTTGCAGAGAGACAGGCCTGCGGAGCCCGCGTCGGGCTCTCCGCCTTTTGGCGACGACGCGCCATCCGTTCCGCGCCAACCCGGCGCGACCCGGTCAAACTTCCTGCCCGAGCCTCACGGCACGGTGGAGAAAACAGAAACCTCATGGGCTGCGCCGCACCCGTCCGCCTTTGGCATCCGACCTCTCGCAACCGCACTGGCGGAGCGACGGGCGGTGACGCGCGCGCCTGTCTTTCATATCGGCGCCCGAGCCCAGAGCTCGCCGTGCGCCGTGGAGATTCCCTTTATGTCGAAGAAGATGCTGATCGACGCAGCACACGCCGAAGAGACGCGTGTGGTCGTCGTGGACGGAACCCGGGTTGAAGAGTTCGATTTCGAAAGCCAGACCCGCAAACAGCTTCGCGGAAATATCTATCTCGCCAAGGTAACCCGCGTTGAACCCAGCCTCCAGGCTGCGTTCATCGAGTATGGTGGCAACCGCCACGGGTTCCTCGCCTTCAACGAGATCCATCCCGACTATTACCAGATCCCGGTCGCTGACCGTGAAGCGCTGATGCGCGATGACTCGCACGATGATGAGGATGACCATCCGGTCGGCCGTCGCGGTGACGACGATGACGATGGCGATCACGTCGATGACGAGGAAGACGCCGTCGAAGAGGAGCTGGCGCGCCGCAAGCGCCGCCTCATGCGCAAGTACAAGATCCAGGAAGTGATCCGCCGCCGGCAGATCATGCTGGTTCAGGTCGTCAAGGAAGAGCGCGGCAACAAGGGCGCGGCCCTGACCACCTACCTGTCGCTTGCCGGCCGCTATGGCGTGCTGATGCCCAACACCGCGCGTGGCGGTGGCATCAGCCGCAAGATCACGACGGTGACCGACCGCAAGCGCCTGAAGAGCGTGGTTCAGAGCCTGGATGTGCCGCAAGGCATGGGCCTGATTGTTCGCACGGCAGGAGCCAAGCGCACCAAGGCCGAGATCAAGCGCGACTACGACTATCTGCTGCGCCTTTGGGAAAACATCCGCGAGACGACCCTTCACTCGGTCGCCCCGGCGCTGATCTACGAGGAAGAGGACCTCGTCAAACGCGCCATCCGCGACATGTACGACAAGGAGCTGGAAGGCATCTGGGTTGAGGGCGAGGCCGGCTTCCGCGAGGCGCGCGACTTCATGCGCATGCTCATGCCCAGCCAGGCCAAGAAGGTCTTCCACTACCAGGACCCGGCCCCGATCTTCGTCAAGCACCGCATCGAAGACCATCTGGCGCAGATCTATTCGCCGGTCGTCCCCCTGCGCTCGGGCGGTTACCTGGTGATCAACCAGACCGAAGCCCTGGTGGCGATCGACGTGAACTCCGGGAAGGCGACGCGCGAACGCAACATTGAAGCGACAGCGCTGAAAACCAATACCGAAGCCGCCGAAGAAGCTGCCCGCCAGCTCAGGCTCCGGGATCTCGCGGGTCTTATCGTCATCGACTTCATCGACATGGATGAAGCCAAGAACAACCGCACCGTTGAGAAGGTCCTGAAGGACGCCCTGAAGGACGATCGCGCTCGCATCCAGATGGGCAAGATCAGTGGCTTTGGTCTCATGGAGATCAGCCGCCAGCGTCGTCGGACCGGCGTGCTGGAGGGGACGACCCACGTTTGCGAGCACTGCGAAGGTACGGGCCGGGTTCGCTCTGTGGAGTCCAGCGCCCTCGCCGCCCTTCGTGCCGTCGAGGTTGAGGCCCTGAAGGGCAGCGGAGCCATCACGCTGAAGGTGGCTCGCGCGGTCGGCATCTATATTCTCAACGAGAAGCGCGCCTATCTGCTGCGCCTGCAGCAGACCCATGGTCTGTTCGTGACCGTCCTGGTCGACGACACCCTGCATGCCGCCGACAGCGAGATCGAGCGAACCGAGTTGGGCGAGCGGATCGCCTTTACGCCGGCGCCGCTCTCGGAGCCCGACCTGGCCGACGACGTCGCCTACGACGATGAGGACGAGGACGAAGAAGACGAGTTCATCGACGAAGAGGCCGTCGAGCGCGAAGACGAAGACGATGATTCGGCTTCGGCGCGCTCGCCCGCCCGTGGAAAGTCCAAACCTGAAGTCGCCGATGATGAAGGCGATCGGAATCGCAAGCGCAAGCGCCGTCGGCGCGGACGTCGCGATGACGCTCCGGCAGACACGGCCGCAGGTTCAGATGAGGATGCAGACCTCGACTCGGACGCTGAGGTTGATGGTGAACGGGGCGATTTCGCCATCGAAGGCGAAGACGAGGAGGCTCGCCGCCGCCGGCGTCGGCGCGGTCGCCGCGGCGGCCGTCGTGGTGGCCGTGAGGATGGTGATCGTCCGAGTGATGCCTTCGTGTGGATTCGCCCGCGGGTCCCGTTCGGCGACAGCGCCTTTGCCTGGCACGACCCGGCGGCGCTCGATGCACGGGGTGGTGATGCTCGCCGGCCTGCGGAACGCGCCCCGGACCGGGTTCGCTCGGAACGTAACGAGCGCCGTCCAGAACGCGAGGCCCGCCCCACACCGGCCGAGGCAGTCGTTGAGGCTGAGGCCCTGATTGTGGCTCCGGCTGTTATCGTGGCTCCTCCCGGTGATATCTGGGTGGAACTGCCCGCCCCCTCTGAAGACGCGCCCAAAAAAGCGCGTCGTCCGCGGTCGCGTGGTCGTAAGGCTGATGCCACCGAGGCCGCCGTTGAAGTGGTCATCGAGGCCCAGGCCGAACCTGAGGCCGCAGTGGCCGAAGAGTCGGCCACTCTAGTCGCTGAGCCGGTTGCCGAAGCCACGGTCACGGCCGAGTTGACGTCGGAAGCCGCAGCGCAGATCGATGCGGCCGTTTCGATCACCGAAGCGGAACCTGAAACCGCAGATCCGGCCGCTCCGGTTGAACCTGATCCTGCCGAAATCTCCGATCCGCCTGCGAAGCCGCGTCGCGGCTGGTGGCGCCGGAGCTGATTAAGATCGTGGGTGGTCGGGGCTCCCCCGGCCACCCACGATACCTATATGAGTCAGCGCGCCAAACAGGCCGGTTCACACCGATGTCCTTTACGGCATAGTCTGGCCTCTATCGCGGGGGCGCGATCAGGAGACAGTGCATGACCTCCCGCACGCGGTGGGCGCAAAACCGGTTTCGCGCTCTATGCTCCGTCGCCGTCGTCGCGACTGTCAGCCTCGCCCAGCCGGCAATCGCTCAGGACGGCCCCTCGCTGATCCGCGACACCGAAATCGAAGAGATCCTGCATCGCGACGCAGACCCGATCTTCGAAGCCGCCGGGCTGGATTCCAGAACTGTTCGCATCCTGCTGGTCGGCGACAAGTCCCTGAACGCTTTTGCGACCCAGGGACTGCAGATGGGCCTCAACACGGGCCTCATCCTTCAGTCCGAGACCCCCAATCAGTTGAAGGGCGTCATTGCTCACGAAACCGGTCACCTTGCCGGCGGACACCCGATCCGGTCGGCGGAAATGATGCGAGCCGGGCTCAAGCCGATGATCCTGACCATGGGCCTCGGCGTCCTTGCGGCTCTGGCGGGAGCTCCGGACGCCGGAGCCGTCCTGCTCGGCAACGCCTCCTATTTCGGGACCCTGGGCGCGCTGGGTTACAGCCGTGACCAGGAATCGCGCGCGGACCAGGCTGCAGCAGGGTTTCTGGAGGCGACGGGTCAGTCTGGTCGTGGCCTCGTCGAGTTTTTCGACAACTTCCGATATCAGGAGGTCTTCGACCAGGCCCGGCGCTTCGCCTATTTCCGGAGCCACCCTCTGTCTTCAGAGCGGATCGAAACCCTCAGGAGCAGGGTTGTGAGGCAGGCGCACTACGACGCCGTGGACAGCCCCGAGGATCTCGCCGAACACCAGATCATGCGGGCCAAGCTGGAGGGGTTTCTCAACCCCCAGGTTGCTCTCATGAAGTACAAGGAAAACGATCGCAGCTTCCCGGCCCGCTACGCCCGTGCGATCGCCTATTATCAGATGAAGGAACCCGACCGGGCTCTCAAGCTCATCGACCAGTTGCTCACCGAGAACGAAGACAACCCGTATCTCTGGGAGCTGAAGGGCCAGGTGCTGTTCGAGTTCAACCGGGTTGAACAGGCCGAAGCGCCCCAACGTCGTTCTGTTGCGCTCAAGCCGGACGCGCCGCTTCTCAGAATCAATCTGGGCCAGACCCTGATCGGTCTCAAGGACCCCAAGAAAGTCGAGGAAGGTGTTCAGGAGCTGAAACGCTCACTGCTGAACGACGGCGATAATGCTGTGACCTGGCGGCTGCTGGCTCAGGCCTATGACACCCAGGGCCGCGACGGCGATGCGCGTCTGGCCACCGCAGAGCAGTACTTTTCGCTGGGTGCGCCGCAGGAGGCGAGGATTTTCGCCATGCGGGCGCGCGAACTACTGACCAAGGATACGCCTGAATGGCGGCGAGCCACGGATATCGTACTGGCCTCCCGTCCCAGCAACCAGGACCTCAAGGACCTGGCCAAGGAAGGCGCCACGCAGTCCGACCTGCGCCGTTGACACCCCCTCATCAAGTTCGAGACATCATGCCCCTGCCCCGCCGTTCCGGTGTCGCCGCTGCTGCAATCCTGCTGGCCTCTGGTCTGATGACCGCCTGCACCCCGTCAAAGCCTGATGAGGCGTTTGGCCAGAAGGTCAGGGCTTACCTGCTGGAACACCCTGAAGTGTTGCTCGAGATGAGTGCCAAACTCGAACAGAAGCAGGCCTCGAAGGCCGCTGCCCAGGGGCGAGCAGCGCTCAACCAGTACCGTCAGGCCATTGAGCGGGATCCCCGCGACTTTGTTGCCAATCCCAAGGGCGTCGTCACGGTCACGGAGTTTTTTGACTACCGTTGTGGCTACTGCAAACTCGCCACACCGGAGATCATCAAGCTGATCAATGAGAACCCGGATGTCCGGTTTGTGTTCAAGGACTTCGTGATTTTCGGCCAGGATTCCGAAGCAGCAGCAAGACTGTTCCTCGGTGCGCGGGATCAGGGAAAATCCCTCGAACTCCACAAGGCCCTGATGGCCGAGAAGAGCCTTGATGCTGCGGGTGCCCTAAGAATCGCTGCGGCCATGGGCCTGGACGTGGAGAAGGCCAAGGCGACTGGCGCGTCAGCTGAAACGACCCAGCATCTCGCGGACACCCATGCCCTAGCCCAAGCCCTTGCGATTGAAGGCACACCAGCCTTCATTATTGGGGACCAGATCATCCCGGGGGCCGATATGAATGCCCTGACGCTGGCAATCGCCAATGCCAGGGCGTCGAAGCTGAAAGCGGGTTAGATCAACCCGCCTAGCGGCGAGCTGGGATCAGCATAGAGGCGCTTTGGCATGCGTCCGGCCAGGTAGGCTTCACGCCCCGCGATGACGGCATGTTTCATCGCACGGGCCATTCTGATGGGGTCCTTGGCTTCTGCGATCGCCGAATTCATCAGGATGGCATCACAGCCCAGCTCCATGCCGATCGCCGCATCCGATGCGGTCCCGACGCCGGCATCAACGAGGACGGGCACTTTGGCGTTCTCGATGATGATGCGCATGTTGACCCGGTTCTGGATCCCAAGCCCCGACCCGATCGGCGCGCCCAGCGGCATGATCGCGACGGCCCCCGCTTCCTCAAGCTTGCGGGCGTAGACCGGGTCATCAGAGCAATAGACCATGACCTGGAAGCCTTCACTGACGAGCAGCTTCAGCGAGCGCAGCGTCTCCTCCATGTCCGGATAGAGCGTCTTGGGGTCGCTGAGAACTTCAAGCTTCACGAGGTCCCAACCACCGGCTTCCCGGGCCAGACGAAGCGTCCGGACGGCCTCTTCGCCGGTAAAGCAACCAGCGGTATTGGGCAGAAAGGTGAATTCCGTAGGCTTGACGTAGTCCACCAGCAGCGGCTGGCTGGGATCGGTGAGGTTCACCCGACGCACGGCCACGGTGACGATCTCGGCCCCGGCGGCCTGCGCGGCTGCCGCGTTGGTCGCGTAGTCCTTGTACTTGCCGGTGCCGACAATAAGGCGCGATCGGAAAGTCCGGCCGGCGACAGTCCAAGTGTCTTCGACGGCGGCAGCGGATTCGGGAGAGACGGATGTGGTCATGGAGCCGGTTTACGCCTGCGGCAGCCGGGTTTCAAATGCGCAACCTCAACCGCCGCCGATGAATGTCACGATCTCGAGCCGGTCGCCCTCGACGAGCGAGGTCGCCGAATAGATCGAGCGCGGCACGATCTCGAGGTTGAGCTCTATCGCCACCTTGCGTGCGTCAAGACCGAGCGAGGTCACCAGATCAGCAACGTTTGCGACCCCGGAAATCTCCCGCTCTTCTCCGTTCAGGAAAAGCTTCATCTCACCTCCAAAGCGAGCCGTGCTTGTGACCCGAGGGAACCGGCTATACAAGACCTTCGGAATCGACGGCGGAGCCGAATGGTAAAACCGATCCATGTGCTGAGTGGCCCCAATCTCAACCTGTTGGGAACCCGGGAGCCCGAAATCTACGGTAAGGACACGCTTGACGATGTCCGGGCGCGCTGTGAGGCGCGGGCGGAGTCTCATGGCTGCACCGTTGTGTTTCGTCAGTCCAACCACGAGGGGATGCTGATCGACTGGGTGCAGGAGGCGCGTGAGTCTGCTTCAGCCCTGGTCATCAACCCGGCCGGCTATGGCCACACCTCGATTGCCTTGCTGGACGCGCTCAAAACCCTGAGCATTCCGGTGATCGAGTGCCACCTGTCCAACCCGGCGGCGCGGGAAGACTTCCGCCGCCACACCTACGTCTCGCTAGCCGCAACGGGGATTGTCTCCGGCTTTGGCGCAGCGAGTTATGAACTGGCGATCGATGCCGCTTTCGGCCTGATCGGCGTAAAATAGGTCCCGGCCCGGTTCGACTTAAACGACCGGTGCTCAAGAGAACAAGGTACGCTTCCATGTCCAATCCCAAGGCTCCCGCCGATCCGGTCGAAACTCCGTCGATCGACGCTCGCCTGGTCCGCAAGCTTGCGGACATCCTGAAGGACACAGGCCTGACAGAAATCGAGGTCGAGCATGCTGGTCTGAAGATCCGCGTTGCCCGCGAACTGACCGTTTCTGCCGCAACGACTAACTACGTCCAGGCACCTCAGGCCTATGCTCCGCAGGCTTCTGCCCCTGCACCGATGCCGGAGGCTCCCGCAGAGGCCGCGCCCGCCGCTCCGACCCGCGCCACTGGCGACATCGTGAAGTCTCCGATGGTCGGCACGGTCTATATGTCGCCGCAGCCCGGTGCTGACGCTTTCATCAAGGTCGGGGACACCGTTGCATCCGGACAAACGCTCCTCATCGTCGAAGCGATGAAGACCATGAATCCGATCGCAGCTCCCAAGGCCGGCAAGGTCGTTGAAATTCTGGTCGGCGACGCCCAGCCGGTAGAGTTCGGCGAACCCCTCGTCGTTATCGAGTAGAGATCATGTTCGACAAGATCCTGATCGCGAACCGGGGCGAGATCGCGCTCCGGGTTCACCGGGCCTGCAAGGAAATGGGCATTGCTACTGTGGCTGTCCACTCGGAGGCTGATGCCAATTCGATGTGGGTGCGCCTCGCCGACGAGAGCGTCTGCATCGGCCCGGCTCCAGCAGCAAAAAGCTATCTGAATATCCCCTCGATCATCGCCGCCTGCGAGATCACGGGGGCACAGGCGGTCCACCCCGGCTATGGCTTCCTCTCGGAGAACGCCCGCTTCGCCGAGATCGTGGGCGCTCACGGCTTCACCTTCATCGGTCCGAAGCCTGAGCACATCCGGATGATGGGCGACAAGATTACGGCCAAGCAGGCCGTAAAGGACGCCGGCATTCCCGTCGTTCCTGGGTCCGACGGCGGCGTTGCGACCGAGGAAGAGGCTTTTGCGGCGGCCGAGATGATCGGCTTCCCCGTGTTGATCAAGGCCGCCTCCGGCGGTGGCGGTCGTGGCATGAAGGTCGCCCAGACGCGGGAAGATCTCGCTGAGGCCGTTTCGACCGCCCGTTCGGAAGCCCGCGCAGCGTTCGGCGACGACACGGTCTATATGGAGCGCTATCTCCAGAAGCCGCGCCACATCGAGATCCAGGTCATCGCCGACAGCCATGGCAATGTGGTGCATCTGGGCGAGCGCGACTGCTCGCTGCAGCGTCGTCACCAAAAGGTGCTGGAAGAAGCTCCCTCGCCCGCCCTCGGCGCAGCCGATCGCGCCAAGATCGGCAAGATCGTCGTCGATGCGGTCAAGGCCATCGGCTATCTGGGCGTCGGCACCATCGAGTTCCTGTGGGAGAACGGCGAGTTCTTCTTCATCGAGATGAATACCCGCCTGCAGGTCGAACACCCGGTCACCGAAGCCATCACCGGCATCGACCTGGTGCGCGAGCAGATCCGCATTGCTGCGGGCCTGCCGCTGTCCTTCACCCAGGACGACGTGGTCTTCGAAGGTCACGCCATCGAGTGCCGGATCAACGCCGAGAACGCACGGACGTTTACGCCCTCGCCCGGGACGATCACCGACTTCCATGCTCCGGGTGGTCTGGGGGTTCGCCTGGATTCGGCGATCTACACCGGCTATTCCATCCCGCCTTACTATGACAGCCTGATCGGCAAGCTCATCGTGCACGGTCGGGACCGTGCCGAGTGCATTGCGCGTCTGAAGCGTTGCCTCGGCGAAATGGTCGTCGGTGGGATTGAGACGACGATCCCGCTCTTCCAGGACCTCCTTGTTCAGCCTGACATCCTGGCCGGTGACTACGACATCCACTGGCTTGAACGCTGGATCAAGGCCCAGGGCTAGCGGATTCTCCGCGCAGATGGACGCCTTCACGGTCGACGACCTTGTGGCCTGCTATCGGCGCGGGGTCTTCCCGATGGCAGACTCCCGGGAAGATGAGAGCATCTTCCTGATCGACCCGGAGCGACGGGGTGTGCTGCCGCTCGACGGCTTTCACCTGCCCCGTCGCCTCGCCCGGACGATCCGATCGGACCCCTATGAAGTCAGGATCGACACGGCATTCGACGCCGTGGTCGAGGCCTGCGCCGCGTCAGGTCCGGGGCGCATAGAGACCTGGATCAATGGACCGATCCAGAAGATGTACAGCGACCTGTTTTCACGCGGTGCAGCGCATTGCGTCGAGTGCTGGGCGGACGGAATCCTCGTCGGCGGGCTCTATGGCGTTTCCCTGGGATCGGCTTTCTTCGGTGAAAGCATGTTCTCGATCCGGCGGGACGCCAGCAAGATTGCGCTGGTGCATCTGGTCGCCCGACTGATCGAGGGCGGGTACCGCCTGCTCGATACCCAGTTCATCACGGATCATCTCAAGCAGTTCGGGACCACCGAGATATCGCGATCGGACTATCAGAAAAGACTGCGACGGGCCCTGCAGGACCAGGCCGATTTCTATCGCTTGACGACCGGGGCTTCGGGCGAAGACGCTTTGCAGGCAATCAGCCAGGCATCATAGACCGGATGCTCCAGCGGATGGACGCCTGGCGCATTGGCGTACATCCAGCCCTTGTAGATTTGCCGCCCCGCCGGAGCGATACGGCCGGAAACGGCCTTTGGCTGCGTATCAACGACGACATAGGCCGCCGTCACGGGTGCAATCTCGTCGGCAGCCGACGTCTCGCAGGCCCGAACCGTGAAGATAAGCGTCTTGTAGCGGATCGGCTGGCCGACGGGGGCCTCGAACCGCATGGTCTCCGTCGTGACCTTGTCGAGGGCCTGAATGATGGCCACGCTTGAGCGAGGCCGCTTCGCGGGCTCGGCGGGCTTTGTTTCGACCACTTCCGGTTTCGTAGCAGGCGCAACCTTGGCTGTTGAAAGAGCTGGAGCCGCTGCCTCCTGCACGACGGGTGCCGACGCGCGAACCGGAGCAGGATCGCTGGGAGTCGCTACGGGCGCGGAGACCGATTGTGAACCCGCGGGGGCTGCCGACTGGGCATAGGCCCCTCCGGCGATAAAGGCCGCTGCAACAAGCGCAGCGCCGGCCGAACCCGAGAGCCCTCCCACCCGGACTATTCCGGCTTCCAGGGCTGGTAGTCGCTTGTGGCTACGGCACGCTCGCCCCCTCGTGTCAGCGAGCCCTTCGGCCGCCAGGCGTGGACCGTCCCGGTGAGGTTGGGGGTATGGTCCTTTTCCCAATCACGGCGCAGGAGCGGTGCCGTCGTCGGCGGCTCGTCGAAGGTGTAGTGGAGCCAGCCGCTCCACTCTGCAGGAACCTTGGAGGCTTCGGCATAGCCGTCGTAGATCACCCAGCGACGCTTATGGCTGTCATAGCTGTCACTGGCGTCCCGCGCTTCGAAGTAGCGGTTACCGAAATCGTCCTGACCCACGAAAACGCCACGACGGCCAATATGGAAACGCTGACCCAGGGTCGCGCCATTCCACCACGTAAAGATCGCTTTCAGCACTCGATGGCACCCGAATTTGCTAGGGCTTCCGGCAACGCGGCTTTGCGTGACGAAGCGGCGCGACTATACGGCTCGTCGCTCCTAGCGTCCAGCGCGCCCCTTGGGCGGATCACTTCAACATCTTGTGGACAGTCGCGCCCAAGCCCCAACATCTATTGAAGGCGAACCAGCCGCGCTCTAATCTGAACACCTCCTGGCGCTCAGTTGCGGAATCGCCCATGCGCATTCAGTCCCGTTATCGTGGTCCCGTCTCCAGAATGGAGATGCGTGCCCTTGAATGCGCCGATCGCGTCACCGACATTCTCGCCCCGGCCGACTGGACCGATGCACGCGTCGAGGCGTGGCTGGATCTCAACGATGGGGAATTCGAAGACAGCGCCCCGCTCGGCGGTGGGCCATCCCGCCTGGCCGGACGACTGGCGTCCAAAGGTCTGAGAGACGGAGTTTTCGCCGACGAAAATGATGCGCGGGCCTTCGAGACATCTCTTCTCGAGACCATGCTGGCCGGCGTCGCCTCTCCGGCTGGAACCAGCCCGGCATCGCACCGCCTTTCCGATATCGCTGAAATCGAGTTTCGAACCGAGGTCGATCTCCATCTCGCACAGCATCGCAGCCAGGCCCTCGCACGAAAAGCTTCTGCGATCCTGGATGGCGCCCTCGGCCAGGTAGGCGATGCCGTAGCGCGCTGCCATGGGGATAGCCGAGCCTGCGCCGATCCCCAGAAGAACAGCGCCCTGGCGAGGGCGGCCCGGCGCGCCCGTGAGCTCGGGGCCGACGATCGCATGATCTTTGAGGCCATAGCCCTGGCCGGCATGCCCCGGCCGACACTTGCCGTGACGAAGCTGGACCGTCTGCAAGGCCTTGTCGCGACGGCGAGCCGTCAGGCCGTCGCGGCCGGAGACGACAATGCCGGCCACGCCGGTCTGGTGGGCTGGGAAAGCAGCGCCCTGACCCTCGCCTTTTCGCCCGAGGATGCCGACAGCCTTGCCCAGGGCGCGGGACTGCGCGCCGCTGTGGATGTCTCGGCGTTCCAGGTCGAGAACGCCTTCGATCTCGATGGCTTCACCTATGTTCTGCATCTCTGGGCCACGGCCCTTGAGATCGATCGTGAAGAGCGCCCGGCCTCAATCGGCCTGGCCGGTGTCGGCGACTGGCTTCTGGCGCAGGGACTGTCCTTGGCCGGGCCGGAGGGGCGTGATGCGGCTGCCGCCGTTTGGGCCCTCGCTGCCGGGACGACCCTGACCGCCAGCGCGGAGGCCGCAGGTGCCCTGGGTTCGGACCCCGCGTTCCTCCAGGACCGCCAGGGCATTCTCCGGAGTCTGGCCGAACGGCGGGTCCGGGCGGCGGCGCTGAAGTCGCCCCTCGCCACCGAGGCTGCGACAGCCCTGGCGATGGCCCACGGCCTGGCCCGCAAGCACGGCCTGCGGTCTCCAGGCCTGTTGGCGGCTTTCGACGATGCCGAGGCCGGTCTGAGACTGGGCGGCCGCCCTCTCGGCTGGGCCGGTGTCTCATACCCGGTTTCGGTCACCCAGACGGCGGACGGATTGCTGGTTCCGGCGTTTAGCGCAGCGGCCTTTGCCTGCCTGCTTGAGGCCGGGATAGACCTTGACGCGGCACGTCGTCACGCAGTCGGACACGGGACCCTGGCTGACGCCCCGACCCTTGATCACATGACGCTCCAAGCCCGGGGTTTCACGGCTTACGAAATCGAGCGGGTCGAGGACGGTCTCAGGTCGACGCCTGACTTGCGGCAGGCCTTTGCGCCCGCGGTGATCGGTGCCGGCTTCCTCGGTGATGTCCTCGGCGCTCCGGCGGCGGCTCTGGCCAGGTCTGACTTCGACACCCTGGCTTTTGCGGGCTTTTCCGAAGCCGAAGTTGCATCGGCCGAGCGCTACGCCCTTGGCGCGGGCCGCCTCTCCGACTGCCCGGCCCTGGATGCGACGATCCGGGATCTGTTCCAGTCAGTCGAAGCGCCCGTTCTGGCCGACCAGTTGGCCATGATCGCTGCTGTCGAGACCTTCTGCTGCAAGCCAACGGCCAAGCCGCTGGCCCTGGCCTTCGATGCCCGGCCGGCCGATGCCGTCCGACTGCAGGCAGCAGCGGCAAGGGCCGGTTTGCGAGCCCTGACCCTGCAACGCGCGGCCCCGGCTGCCGATTTCCGCCTCGACCTTCCGGAGGCCCCGGCAGAAGCCCCGCGCCAGCGCGCCGTCGAGCCCATTGTCACCGAGCGGGTCGTCGAGAAGGTGATCGAGCGTGATCGCTCGCGCCGGAAGCTGCCGGATCGCCGCAAGGGCTACATCCAGAAGGCAGCCGTCGGCGGGCACAAGGTCTACCTGCATACCGGCGAATATGACGACGGTGAGGTCGGCGAGATCTTCATCGACATGCACAAGGAAGGTGCCGCCTTCCGCAGCCTGATGAACAATTTCGCGATCGCCGTCTCGCTGGGGCTGCAGCACGGCGTGCCGCTCGACGAGTTTGTCGATGCCTTTGTATTCACCCGGTTTGAGCCCGCCGGCCCCGTGACCGGCAATGACTCGATCAAGTCGGCGACCTCGATCCTGGACTATATTTTCCGGGAACTCGGCGTCTCGTATCTGGGACGCGACGACCTCGCCAATGCCGATCCGCAGGAGTTCAATGCGGACGGTCTCGGACACGGCAAGGCTGACACCGAGAGTGAGGCCGAGCCCCTGCCCGCCAGCAAGTTCATCTCCAAGGGCTTCTCGCGCGGCGCAGCCCCCGACAACCTCGTCTTCCTGCCCTTCGGAGGCCGTCGGGGCGAGGACGAGGCCCGCGTCCAGGAGACCCTCGCGGACGTCTGTCCGGCCTGCGGGGATATGGCCCTGACCCAGCGCGGCGGGATTACGGTCTGCGACAGCTGTGGGGTGCAGTCGGACAGGGCCTCGCCCGGGACCGGGTCCTGAGCGTTTGCCTCGCCTTAAGTTTGCACGGCTAGGGTCTGGTCGCCCGACCGACAGGACGCCCTCGAGATGACTTCGTTCGCCAAGACCTTCGCCCTGGCCCTGCTCGCTACGGGTCTTGCCCTGCCGGCCTCGGCCCAGAATGCGGGGCAGATCGCCAGGGTGCAGGCCGGAGCCCACTGCCCGGGCTGCAACCTCTTTCAGGCCGATCTCGCGAACCGGACCCTGAACGGCAAGAATCTGGCCGGGGCAAGACTGCGTCAGGCGGACCTTTCAGCCGCTGTCATGAACCGGACCGACTTTTCGGGCGGCGACCTGCGTGACGTCGAGGCCTATGGCGGTGTGTTCGGTGGGGCGAGCTTCGCCCGGGCGAACCTGACCAATGCCAGCTTCGTCGGGGCCTTTCTGGAGCGTGCCAATTTCTCCGGGGCCATCCTGTCCGGCGTGAACTTTTCCGGAGCTGAGATGGACAGAGCGAGAGGGCTCAGCCAGGCTCAACTTAACCGCGCCTGCGGTGATGGCGCGACGCGCCTGCCGCGTGGGCTGACCATCCCGACCTGTCGTTAAGCATCTGTCATTACGGCGATTTAAGTGGCATTGCAGGTCCGCCGGGCCCAAATCGTATCTCACGCCGTCCCTCTTTCGGCAGACTGGAGATTACGATGTCCCGTATGGGCGTTTCCTTCGCGGTCCTGACGCTGGCCCTGACGGCCCTGGCCGGACAGGCCCAGGCGGGCCCTGACGACAAGGACGTCGCCCGGCTGGTTTCCTTCGGCGGAGCCTGCGCCAATTGCGAGCTTTCCGGCCGCAAGCTGACCGGGGCCAAGTTCAATGGGGCCGACTTTGCCAATGCGACCCTGATCGGTTCCGATCTGCGGGGTGCGGCGTTCTACGGTTCGAATTTCGCCCATGCCGACCTGTCCCGCGCCGACCTGCGGGGAGCCGAGATGCGCGGCGCCAACTTCGCCAATGCGAATTTCGCGGATGCCCGGATGTCGGGCGTGTCGAGCAGCGGCGCGAACTTCCAGAACGCCAGCCTGCAACGGGCCGACCTGTCGTCGTCCGAGTTGCACGGCGCGCACATGGTCGGTGCCAATCTGAGCCGGGCCAACCTGTCGAACGCCGAGCTGACCGGCTCCAACATGGCGTCCGTCAACGCCCGCGAAGCCGACTTCCGCAATGCCGAGCTCAATGCCGCCAATCTGATCGGCGCGCGCTTTGACCAGGCGGACTTCCGCAATGCCGAGTTCACCGGAGCCAATCTGCGCGGGGCTGTCTTCAACGGATCGGACATGCGCGGGGCCGACTTCTCGTCGGCGATGCTGGGCGGTGCGGACCTTTCCGGGGCCCGTGGCCTCGACCAGGACCAGATGGACGAGGCCTGTGGTGACAGTGCCACCCGGCTGCCGCGCGGCCTGACCATCAAGCCCTGCAACAGCCTGCGCGAGCGCCGGGTCATCGTGATCCGCAGCATGCCCAAGGCCCCGCCGGAGCCACCGGAACCGCCGAAGGCCCCGAAGTCTCCCAAATACTGATCGACCCGAACGGCCCCAACAAAAAGGCCCCGATCCGCAAGGACCGGGGCCTTTGACTGTCAGGGATCCCGGCTCCCGTCCTAGACCTTGATCGGCGGGGCCGAGCGGATGTGCAGTTCCTTGTACTGCCGGTCCTGGGCCTCGGCCGGAGCGTTCATCAGGAGGTCCTGGCCCTGCTGGTTCAGCGGGAAGGCAATGACCTCGCGGATGGCGACCTGCTCGGCCAGCAGCATGACGATCCGGTCGATGCCGGGGGCCAGACCGCCGTGCGGCGGCGCGCCGAAACGGAAGGCGTTCAGCATGCCGCCGAACTGCTCTTCGACCACCTCGGCACCATAGCCGGCGGTCTCGAAGGCTTTCAGCATGATCTCCGGCTTGTGGTTCCGGATCGCGCCCGAGCACAGCTCATAGCCGTTACAGACGATGTCGTACTGATAGGCGCGGATGGTCAGCGGGTCCTGGGTCTCCAGGGCCTCCAGACCGCCCTGCGGCATCGAGAACGGGTTGTGCGAGAAGTCGACGCGCTTTTCGTCCTCGTTCCACTCGAACATCGGGAAGTCGACGATCCAGCAGAACTTGAACTGGTTCTCGTCGACCAGCTTCAGCTCGGTGCCGACGCGGGTGCGGGCCAGGCCTGCGAACTTGGCGAACACGGCAGGGTCGCCGGCCACGAAGAAGGCGGCGTCGCCCTTGCCCAGACCCATCGACTCCATCAGCGCCTGGGTCGGTTCGCCGAGGTTCTTGGCAATCGGGCCGCCCCACGAACCCTGGTCTTCCGACCAGAAGACATAGCCCAGGCCCGGCTGGCCTTCGCCCTGGGCCCAGCTGTTCATGCGGTCGCAGAAAGCGCGGCTGCCGCCGGTCGGCGCGGGAATGGCCCACACGCGGTTCTTCGGATCCGCGCCGAGGATCCTGGCGAACAGGCCAAAGCCGCCGTCGCGGAAGTGCTCGGAGACATCGGCCATCTTGATCGGGTTGCGCAGGTCCGGCTTGTCGCTGCCGTACCAGGCCATCGACTGGGCATAGGTCAGACGCTCGAAGCCAGTGTGCTCCAGTGTCGCGCCGAAATCATTGGTGAAGGTGTGGGTGCCCGAGATCGGCGACACCGGCTTGCCGCCCGAGAATTCCTCGAACACGCCGTGCATCACCGGCTCGATGGCCGCGAACACGTCTTCCTGTGTCACGAAGCTCATCTCGACGTCGAGCTGGTAGAACTCCAGCGAGCGGTCGGCGCGCAGGTCTTCGTCGCGGAAGCACGGGGCAATCTGGAAATAGCGGTCAAACCCGGAGACCATCAGCAGCTGCTTGAACTGCTGGGGAGCCTGGGGCAGCGCATAGAACTTGCCGGGATGCAGGCGCGAGGGCACCAGGAAGTCACGCGCGCCTTCCGGCGACGAGGCCGTCAGGATCGGGGTTTGATATTCGAGGAAGCCCTGGTCGACCATGCGGCGGCGGATCGAGTGGATCACCTTGCTGCGCAGGACGATGTTCTTGTGCAGGGTCTCGCGGCGCAGATCTAGGTAGCGGTGCTTGAGGCGGATTTCTTCCGGATAGTCGGGCTCGCCGAACACCGGCAGCGGCAGCTCGGCGGCCTCAGACAGCACCTCGACGGCGGTGACGTGAATCTCGATCTCGCCGGTCGGCAGGTTGGGGTTCACAGCCGCGGCGTCGCGGGCCACGACCGCGCCGTCGACCTTGATCACGCTCTCGGCGCGCAGGCGCTCGACAATGTCAAAGCCCGGGGTGCCGGGGTGCAGGACCAGCTGGGTCAGGCCGTAGTGATCGCGTAGGTCAATGAAGACCAGACCGCCGTGGTCGCGCTTGCGGTGGATCCAGCCCGAAACGCGCACGGTCGCGCCGGTATCATTCGCCCGCAGGGCGCCGCAGGTGTGGGTGCGGTAGGCGTGCATGGTCGTCATGGCAGGATCTTTGGAAAGCAAGAAAAGGTGAGGAATTGCAAGGCGCGGAAAGGCGCATGGGGGGGCGGTTCTGTCAAGGATTCTGGTCGGGCGACGGGGTTTCAATCTGGGGCACGCGCCCTGCCCGCCGGCAGGACAATCGGAAGGCATGGCGTCTCCGCCTCACGCGGTTTGGCCGCTGAAGGTGTGGGAAGGGCTGCGGAGCGTCCGGGCCTCGCCCGGAAGAAGATTGATGATTACCGTTTCGACGACGTCTGAACGCTCCGCGTGATCGTTCTGTCGGAAGCGCGCGACGCCTGAGCCCTGTTCGGGCCTCGCCGCCTTGAAGCCTCCGGCGGGCGGACCGGGGCGCGACCCCGTCCCGGACTGTGAACCCTTCCAGGCCCACCTGCTGCTCGCCCGACCCCTGCCGTGACGTCGTTTCTGTGATCCACGGCCGACCGCCGCCAGACACGACAGGGTTGACGGCCTGGACCGCAAAGCGATCCTCCCGCCATCGGTTGAGCTTCCCGCTCGACCACCCCACGCCGCCGCTCCGGTCGCTGGCCAGGCGCCCTTCCCCGCGACGAGGTGAGGTGATTATGCGGGGGGTTCTGAGCGCGTTTGATTGGCGCGATGGGGATTTTTGTAAGGGGTTGATCGGGTTGGGGTTTGTTTGGCGGGTGATGGGGATTGAGCGGGCTGGATCCCCGTTCTCTAACGCCCAAAATCCTTGTCATCCCGGCCGGACGCCCGGAGGGCGGGAGCGCCGGGACCCAGGGGTCGACGCACTGCGGTTGCCCCTGGGTCCCGGCTCGCGCTGCGCGCGTCCGGGATGACAAGGAGAAGGTGCTCTATTGATCCCCCGCACTTGCCCCCTACGGGTCGCTTCGCGACCGTCTTCCCCCGGAGGGGGAAGATGATCTCATCCGCCCCCGCTGGGGGCGGACGACCGGCGAAAGCCGGTCAGGTGGGGGCCTGCGGCGTCGGCCGTTTGGCACGCCCGCCCCTCTCAGGCTGCCGCGATGATCGCCAGGAAGTCCGAGGCCTTCAGGGAGGCTCCGCCGACCAGGGCTCCGCCGACGTCCGGCGTGCGCAGAATCTCGGCGGCGTTGTCGGGCTTCACCGAGCCGCCATAGAGAATCGGCACCGTCGCGCCGTGGGGACCGAAGGCGACGACCAGTTCGGCCCGGATCGCCGCATGCATCTCGGCGATGTCGTCCACGGTTGCCGTGCGACCGGTTCCGATCGCCCAGATCGGCTCATAGGCCACGGTGAAAGCGTTGTCCGCCAGGCTGGCCGGCAGGGAGTCGCGAATCTGGCCCGTGACGACGTCGCGCGCCGATCCGGCCTCGCGCTGGGCCAGGCTCTCGCCGACACAGACGATCGGCTCAAGTCCGGCGGCCAACGCGGCCTCGACCTTGGCGGCGACCATGGCACTGGTCTCGGCATGATCAACCCGACGCTCGGAGTGGCCGAGAATGACCAGGGCCGCTCCGGCATCGACCAGCATGTCGGCCGAAACATCGCCGGTATGGGCTCCGCTGGCCCGGGCATGGCAGTCCTGGCCGCCGGTGAGGACCGCTGAGCCTTCAAGGGCTTGCGACAGACGATCGAGCAGCGTGGCGGGTGGGCACAGGGCCACGCGAGCCGCCGCGGGGCGCTCTTCAAGGCCGGCGGAAACCGCTCGGGCCTCGTCCAGTGCCTGCGAAAGGCCGTTCATTTTCCAGTTGCCGGCGATCAGCGGCCGGGGTGTCGGGCTTGAAAGGGTCATAAAGACGTTGTTGACCCCCCCGACGCTTGGGAAGTCAAGGCTGGCGTGGGTTGCCCCTGAGCCGTCCGCTCTACTATACCCGCTGCTCGTGTCCGCTGTGATGCCCGAAGGGCAAAGCGCGCCCGCGACAAGTCAGGAAGGTTTTTAACGCCTATGCTCGCCGGTTTCCGCACCTTCGCCAAATCGCCCCTCGCGGTGATCCTGTTCGCCCTGCTGATCGTCAGCTTCGCGGTGTTTGGAATCAGCGACGTCTTCAAGGGCCCGCGCCTGTCCGGCGTCGTCCAGGCCGGCTCCCGGACCCTGACCCCGCAGGACTTCAAGGTGCGCTTCGACAGCTACCGCAAGGGGACCGAGCGGCAGACCGGCGAGGCGATCACGCCAGACCAGGCTGTTGAACGCGGTATCGACCGTCAGATCCTCGACGAGATCGCCCTGCAGGAATCCATTGCCGAGGCGATCAGCCGGGCCGGGATCAACCCGTCGGACAAGCTGATCGGTGATGTCGTGCGGCAGCAGATGAGCGCCCTGCACCCCAACCAGCGGCCGTTCGACCCGATCACCGGCAAGTTTGATCCGAAGATGTATGCCGCCCTGCTGGCCCAGAACGACCTGACGCCGAAGACCTATGAGGCTTCACTGCGCGACGAGATCGCCCAGACCCAGTTCTTCTCGGGCGTTGCCAACGGCCTGCATGCGCCCCGCATCTACACGGCCCTGCAGGCCGCCTATGGCCTGGAAAGCCGTGACCTGGCGGCCTTCGCCGTCAATCCGGCCTCGGTGACTCCGCCCGGCAATCCGACCGATGCCCAGCTGACCGCCTTCATGAAGCAGAACGCCGAGCGCCTGACCCGGCCCGAAACGCGGGTCATCTCGATCATGCGGGTCAGCGCCCAGGCCCTGGAGCCCACCGTCAGTGTGGACCCGGCCGAGGTGCAGAAGACCTTCAACTTCCGCAAGGACACGCTCAGCGCTCCGGAAACCCGCTCGCTCGTCCAGATCGTTGCGCCTGATGCCAAGGGTGCGGCGACGATCGCCCAACGGCTGGGCAAGGGCGAACAGCCCGCCATCGTGGCCTCGGCCTTCGGCGTCAAGCCGGTGTTCCTGACCGACAAGCCGAAAACCGCCCTGCCCGACCGCAAGGTCGCCGACGCGGCCTTCCGCCTCGCTGCGGATCAGGTCAGCGCCCCCGTGGTCGGCGATCTCGGCGTCTCGGTGATCAAGGTCACCAAGATCACGCCGGGGGCCGCTGCGAGCCTCGAGAGTGTCCGTCCGGCCATCGAGGCCGAACTGCGGGCCCAGAACGCCCAGACCAAGGCCTATGACCAGACCCAGGCCTATCAGGACGCCCATGATGCCGGGGCTGATCTGGTGGCCGCCGCCAGCAAGGCCGGAGCCATGGTCATCACCACGGCTCCGGTCACCGCCCAGGGCGCTGACGAAACCGGTCGCCCCGTTGCCGGCCTGACCCCCGATGTCCTGAAGACGGCCTTCGAACTGCCCGCCGGCGGCGAGAGCGAGCTGATCGAAATCGGCAAGGGCGAGTACTATGCGGTCCGGGCCGAACGGGTCATCCCCTCCGCCATGCCGCCCCTGGCCGAGATCAAGCCCCAGCTCACCCAGTTCTGGCTGCAGACCCAGATGAGCGAACGCATGCGCGAGAAGGCCGATGCCCTGGCCGCCCAGGTCCGCAAGGGCGCGTCGCTCGAAAGCATCGCTGCGGCCAACGGCTCGCGCGTTCAGCGCGTGCCCGGCCTGAGTCGCGAGAATGCCCAGCGCTATCAGGCCCTGGGGCGTGACCTGCTGGTTGGGGCCTTCGGGGCCAAGCCAGGCGAGGTCTTCACCTCGCGCGCCGGTCAGGGGGCCTATGTGGTCGCCAAGCTTGAGCGCGTGAACCCGGCCAAGACGGCCGACCTGGCCCGCACCGTCCAGATGCTGCGCCAGCAGACCGACGGCAGCATGATGCGCGACCTCGGCGAGGCAGCGCGGGTCGCCGCTCGCACCAAGCTGAAGACCGGCGTCAATCTGACTCTCGCCCGTCAGGCCATCGGCGTCGATACCGAGGCCCTGGCCAAGGCCGAGGCGGCCAAGAGCGGCAAGCCCAGCAAATGAGCCTGGAACCCGCCTTCGACACCTTTGCCCAGACCTATGAGGCCGGACACCCCCAGGTCGTCTGGACCCGGCTGATCGACGATCTCGAGACCCCGGTCTCGGCCTATCTGAAGATCGGCCAGGGCAAGCCCTATGCTTTCCTGTTCGAAAGCGTCGAGGGCGGCGCCTGGCGCGGCCGCTACTCCATCGTGGCGATGAAGCCCGACCTGGTGTGGCGCTGCCGGGGGGACCAGGCCGAGATCGCCGAAGGCGAAGCCGTGGCGCGTCGCGAGTTCACGCCGCAGGCGGGCGGGGCCCTGGACAGCCTGCGCGACCTGATCGCCCGGTCGCGCATCGACCTGCCGGCCGGCCTGCCGCCGATGGCGGCCGGCGTCTTCGGCGCGCTCGGCTATGACATGGTGCGACTGGCCGAACGCCTGCCCGACATCAATGAGGACACCCTCGGCGGCCTGCCCGACGGCATCATGACCCGGCCGTCGATCGTGGCCGTGTTCGACGCCATCGCCCAGGAGATCATCCTGGTGACGACGGTGCGCCCGGTCGTCGGGGTTTCCGCCGAGGACGCCCATCACGCTGCCCGCGCCCGCATCGAGGCGGTGATGGCCGACCTGCGCCGTCCGCTGGCTCATGAAGCCCCCCGCCGGGGCCACGCCCCGATCGAGTTCACCACGCCGGTCAGCCGCGAGGAGTATGCGGTCGTGGTCGAGAAGGCCAAGGCGTACATCCGGGCCGGCGACATCTTCCAGGTCGTGCCCAGCCATCGCTTCCGGGCCCCGTTCGACCTGGATCCGTTCGCCCTCTACCGCTCCCTGCGCCGGACCAATCCGTCGCCGTTCCTGTATTTCCTCAATCTGGACGGCTGCCATCTGGTCGGGTCCAGCCCGGAGATCCTGGTCCGGCTGCGCGACGGCAAGATCACCATCCGCCCGATCGCCGGCACCCGTCCGCGCGGCGCGACGCCCGAAGAAGATCTGGCCCTCGAGGCCGAGCTGCTGGCCGATCCCAAGGAACGGGCCGAGCACCTGATGCTTCTGGATCTGGGCCGCAATGATGTGGGCCGGGTGTCGATGCTGAAGGAGCCGGGTCGTAACGAGCCGGCCAAGCCGCACAAGGGCCCGCGCGTCAAGGTGACCGAAAGCTTCAAGGTCGAGCGCTACAGCCATGTCATGCACATCGTCTCGAACGTCGAGGGCGTCGCGCCCGAGGGCGTCGATCCGGTCGACGTGCTGATGGCCGCCCTGCCCGCCGGCACCCTGTCGGGCGCGCCCAAGGTGCGGGCGATGGAGATCATCGACGAGCTGGAGATCGAGAAGCGGGGCCTCGGCTATGCCGGGGCGGTCGGCTATATCGGGGCCGACGGTTCGGTCGACACCTGCATCGTGCTGCGCACGGCCCTGGTCAAGGACGGCATGATGTACGTCCAGGCCGGTGGCGGTGTGGTGGCCGACAGCGATGCCGACGCCGAATATGACGAGACCCTGCACAAGTCCCGCGCCCTCAAGCGGGCGGCCGAGGAAGCCTGGCGCTTCGCCTGACCTCCAGCTAGCCGAGGCGGTCGTTGGGGATGTGCTGGGTGACGGTCGCCGGGGCCAGCACCATCACGGTGGCGAAACTGACGGCGCAGATCGCGGCGAAGGCTGCGGCCGCCAGGACGGGCGCCATCTTCTGACGCCGCTCGCGCGGGCGCAAAAGGGCCCGGACGTAGGACAGGGCCACGGGGTCGAGGGCGGAATCAGTCAGGGCCATGAGACGCAGCATGGTGGCGTCGTCCGTCTGTGGCGAGGTCATTGATGTCGCACCCGTCGAAGACGCCCCGGATCGTCTGCAAATCAGCCGTCCCCGCCCCCTGAAACCGCATATGCCTCAAGTGACCGGCACCTCCAAGGCTTGGCGTGGTGCCCGGTTGGCCCTAGAAGCTGAACCCGCGAAAGGCGGCGTCATGATCCTGGTCATCGATAACTACGACAGCTTCACCTACAACCTCGTTCACTATCTGAACGAGCTGGGGGCTGATACCGTCGTGCATCGCAACGACGACCTGACGGTCCAGGAGGCCCTGGGTCTGCGGCCGGCCGCGATCCTGCTGTCGCCCGGGCCCAAGGCCCCGGACCAGGCCGGCATCTGTCTGCCCCTGCTGCGCGGCGCGCCGGACGACATGCCGATCCTCGGGGTCTGCCTCGGCCACCAGGCCATCGGTCAGGCCTATGGCGGCGAAGTCATCCGCGCCAAGGAAGTGATGCACGGCAAGACCTGTCCGATCCATCACGCTGACAAGGGTCTGTTCAAGGGCCTGCCCAACCCCTTCACCGCCACCCGCTATCACAGCCTGGCCGTCCGACGCGAAGACCTTCCGGCCGAGCTGGAGGTCACTGCCTGGACCGCCGATGGCGAAATCATGGGCGTGCAGCATCGCACCCGACCGGTGCACGGCGTGCAGTTCCACCCTGAATCCATCGCCACCGAAGGCGGTCACCAGATGCTGGCCAACTTCCTGGACCTGGCCGGTGTCGCTCGCGACGCCTCGGCCTTCGCCTAGGACAAGCCATGTCTGACGCCTTCAAGCCGCTGCTGGCCAAGCTGGCCGACGGCCAGACCCTGTCCGAGGACGACGCCGAGGTCTTCTTCAGCGCCTGCCTGCGTGGCGAACCGACCCCGGCCCAGGTCGCGGCGGCCGTCACGGCCATGCGGCTGCGCGGCGAGACGGTCGGCGAGATCGCCGCCTGCGCCCGCGCCATGCGCCGCGCCGCCGTGATGCTGGACCATCCTTATGACGTCGTCGACGTCTGTGGCACCGGCGGCGATGGCCTTCACACGCTCAACATCTCGACGGCCGTGGGCTTCGTCGCTGCCGGCGGCGGACTGAAGGTCGCCAAGCACGGCAATCGCGCCATCACCTCCAAGTCCGGCACGGCCGACGTCCTGACCGCCCTGGGGGTCAATATCGACGCCAGCCGTGCCCAGCAACGCCGGGCCCTCGACAAGGCCGGGATCTGTTTCCTGTTCGCCCAGGCCCACCACGGCGCGATGCGGCACGTCTCGCCGATCCGCCAGCAGCTGGGCTTCCGCACCATTTTCAACCTGCTGGGCCCGCTGACCAATCCGGCCGGAGCCCGTCGGCAGGTGGTGGGGGTGTCCTCCCTGCGCTTTGTCGAGCCCATCGCCCGCGCCCTCGGAGCCCTCGGGGCTGAGCGCGCCTGGTCGGTGCATGGCTCGGGCCTCGACGAATTGACGACCACCGGTGAGACCGAGGTCGCCGAATGGCGCGACGGCATGGTGCGGCTGTTCAAGATCACCCCGGAGGCCGTCGGCCTGCCGAGGGCTTCTCTGGCTGACATCACCGGAGGCGAGCCCGAATACAATGCCGCCGCCCTCACCCGCCTTCTCGACGGCGAGACCGGCCCCTATCGCGACATCGTTCTGCTCAATGCCGCAGCCGCCTTCCTGGTCGCCGACCGGGTCGAGACCCTCAGCGAAGGCCTCGAGGCCGCCGCCGCGTCGATCGACTCCGGCAAGGCCAGGGCAGCCCTGGCCGGTCTCGTCGCCGCCACCAACACCGAGACCGCCAGCGCATGACCGACATTCTCGCCCAGATCGCCGCCTACAAGCGCGACGAGGTGGCTGACCGCAAGCGCCGGCGAACCGTGTCGCAGCTGGAAACCGCTGCCAAATCCGCCAGCAAGCCGCGTGGCTTCAAGGCCGCCCTGTCCACGGCCCATGCGCCCGGCAGGCTGGCCCTGATCGCCGAGATCAAGAAAGCCTCACCGTCCAAGGGGCTGATCCGGGCCGACTTTGACCCGCCCGCCCTGGCCCGGGCCTATGAGGCCGGCGGTGCGGCCTGCCTTTCCGTCCTGACCGATGGTCCGAGCTTTCAGGGGGCGGATCCCTATCTGATCGACGCCCGCGCCGCCGTCAGCCTGCCCTGTATCCGCAAGGACTTCCTGGTCGATCCGTGGCAGGTGGCCGAAAGCCGGGCCCTCGGGGCCGACGCGATTCTCGTCATCCTCGCCATGATCGAGGACAGCCTCGCCGCCGACCTCATGGCCGAGGCCGAACGCCTGGGCATGGACGCCCTGGTCGAGGTGCATGACGAGGCCGAGATGGCCCGCGCCGGGCAGCTGGGTGCGACGCTGGTCGGCATCAACAACCGGGACCTCAAGAGCTTCGTCGTCGACCTTGCCGTGACCGAACGGCTGGCCGCCCAGGCCCCCCAGGACGCCCTGCTGGTCACAGAAAGCGGTCTCTTCGTGCATGCGGATGTCGTGCGCATGGAGGCCGCCGGGGCCAGGGCCATGCTGGTCGGCGAAAGCCTGATGCGTCAGGCCAATGTGGCCGAAGCCACCCGGGCTTTGCTGGGCTGAGCGTCCCAGGCCCCGGATCGCGCGCGTGAGGGCTGGCGCTGAGCTCCGGAGCCAGTCAATTTGCCGACTCACGACGTCTCGCTGCGGTTCGCAGACGAGAGCGCGCCCAGGGAGACGAAACGTAGATGAGCCCCATTGCTCGACTTGTGAAATGGGCCCTGGCCGTGTTTTTTCGCCTTCGCGGATGGACGGTTGAAGGCTCTGTCCCGCCAGGCCGCAAGTGCGTGATCATTGCGGCCCCCCACACGAGCAACTGGGACTTCGTCTATTTCATCGGGGCCGCCGATGCCCTCAATCTCAACCTCAGCTTCATGGGCAAGGCCTCGCTGTTCCGCTGGCCCTTCGCAGGGGTGATGCGCGACCTGGGCGGCGTGCCGATCGACCGCTCGCAGTCTCGCGATACCGTCAAGGTCATGGCGGACGAGTTTGCCCGACGCGACGAGTTCATGCTGACCATTGCGCCCGAGGGCACACGCGGCAAGGCCCGTCAGTGGAAGACCGGCTTCTACAACATCGCCATGCAGGCCGGGGTGCCGATGGTCTGCGGCATGATGGACTATCGCCGCAAGGTCGTCGGGCTGGGCGAAGCGATCATGCCCTCCGGCGACTATGACAAGGACATGGCCATCCTTGCGGCCATCTACGGCAACTGCAGCCCCAAGCACCCGGAACTCGCGACCAGCTTCTGAGCCAAACCGGCAAGGCAGGCTAAACAGCCCGGAACCTCGACCGCGCCGAATCGCCCTGGATCGCGCTGCCTAGCCGGCGGAAGCCGGCCAGTGACCCGGCTCCACGCGCGCCAGGCCCGAAAAGACCAGAACGCCGTTCGATGATCTCACGAGGGATCCTGAACCGTCGCAGCGATCGGCAGGGCAGGTTCTGCCGCCGGAGCGATCAAGGCCGCCTTGCCTGAGGCCTCCGTCGCAACCCCCCAATTCAAAACGGAAATCGGGCCGTAACTTTGGGTCGCTGCCGATCAGCGCTACGGGGCCCGGCCGAGCCCGCGAGCCAACCCGGGCCCTGAGCCCTCCAGCCTCCCGCACTGGTGCCGCCACGAGGGTCGTCAACTTGACATTAAGAAAGAACGCCTAGAGAACATTCGCAAGGTTTGCGGTTTGTTCCGCGTCTGGGTCGAGGCCGACATGCTCACGCGCAAGCAGCACGAACTGCTGATGTTCATCCACGAACGCATCAAAGAGAGCGGCGTCTCGCCGTCTTTCGATGAAATGAAGGAAGCCCTGGACCTGGCGTCCAAGTCGGGCATCCACCGGCTGATCACCGCCCTGGAAGAGCGCGGCTTCATCCGCCGCCTGGCCCATCGGGCCCGGGCTCTCGAGGTCGTGAAGCTTCCGCAACAGGCCACGACCGCAGCGCCGCCCAAGGGTCGCGGCGCGTTCAAGCCGCAGGTTGTCGAGGGCGGTGGAGCCCCCTCACCCAGCCTTGCGTCGGCTCCGGCCGCCAATGACAGCCGCGACCTGCCGATCCTCGGCAAGATCGCCGCCGGCACGCCCATCGACGCGATCCAGCATGAACGCGAGCGCCTGCCGGTGCCTGAGGCCATGCTGGGCGGCGGGGAGCACTATGTGCTCGAAGTCCAGGGTGACTCGATGATTGAGGCCGGCATCCTCGACGGCGACTATGTGATCATCAAGAAGGGCGACACCGCCAATTCCGGCGAGATCGTCGTGGCCCTGGTCGGTGAGGAAGCCACCCTCAAGCGTCTGCGCAAGAAGGGCGGCTCTATCGCCCTGGAAGCCGCTAACCCGAAATATGAAACCCGAATCTTCGGCCCCGATCAGGTCGAGGTCCAGGGCAAGCTTGTGGGTCTGATCCGCCGCTACCACTAGGCTGGCCTGAGAACCCGATAACGGAACGCCCCCGGCCAAGGTCGGGGGCGTTTTGCGTTTGGACGGTTCTACAGGGTCTCAATCCGCCTGGGGCCGGCGCTAGCCGCACTTGACCTCTTTGACCGTGCCGGTGCCCGCGTCGAACAGGATGTTCAACCGGTCCGGACGGAAGTCCATGGTCACGGGACAGGTCGTGCAGGCCACCCGCCAGCGGGTCGGATCCACCGGGGCCGGCAGCTCGGTCCGCAGCTTGCCGACGAAGCCCTGGGCCTCAGCCATGCCGCAGTGATCCTTGGGCTGCGGCGGCGCGATGGCGACCGGCGGCGGTGCCACGGGTGTTTCAGGGGGCGGCAGAGGCGCAGGCGGCGGCGCGCTGGTGCAGGATGCCAGAACCAGCATTGCGGCTGCGGCCAGCAGAGATGACGTCCAACGGTTCATGCCTGCTTCTCCCAGCCCCGTTCAGCCCCCTGGCGCCAGTAGGACACCGGGTGACCGCCCTTCTTGAACAGCGTCCAGCGCCCCCGTGCGGTTCCAAGAGCCGCGTCATCGCGCCCGTCAAACAGCAGAATGCAGCGCGTTAGGCCCGCCAGATCCCCCGGCTCGGCCCCGTCGATCAAAAACAGCACGTCGCCGACGTTCGGATTGTCCAGACCGGTCGTAAGCAGAACCGGCTGCCGGTCCGCCAGCGGCTCGCCCGTGATGCCGTGCGGCAGAAAGCTCTCCTCGCGGTAGGTCCACAGATGCTCGTCCAGCGCGGCCAGCCGCTGGGCATCAACGCCCCGGACCAGGGCTTTCCAGCCCCGGCCGAGGGTCTTCTCCAGCAGCTCGGGCAGCACCTGCTCGGCGCTGCTTCGCTCCAGGTGGTAGAACCAGACCTCGCAGGGGCCTTCGGCCATGATGTCCGTCAGCCTTCGTAGGCGTCGGCAACCAGCCGGTTCAGCAGGCGGACGCCGAAGCCTGCCGCGCCGTCGGGCACGGTCGGATCGGTCGACGGCTTGCGCCAGGCGACCGAAGCGATGTCCAGGTGGGCCCAGGGCACGCCATTGACGAACTTCTGCAGGAAGAGACCCGCCGTGATCGAACCGGCCGGGCGGCCGCCGATGTTCTTCATGTCGGCGATCGGGCTTTCGATCTGCTTCTCGTAGGCAGCCGGCAGCGGCAGTCGCCAAAGCTTCTCGCGCTCGGCATTGCCCGCCGCGAGAAGTTTTTCTGACAAACCATCGTTATTGCTGAACAAACCGGCGTAATCATGACCCAGGGAGATGATGATCGCTCCCGTCAGCGTGGCCAGGTCGATCATGAACTGCGGCTTGAATCGCTGCTGGGTGTACCAGAGGGCGTCGGCCAGCACGAGGCGGCCCTCGGCATCGGTATTGATGACCTCAATGGTCTGGCCCGACATCGAGGTGACCACGTCACCGGGGCGCTGGGCATTGCCGTCGGGCATGTTCTCGACCAGGCCCAGAACGCCGATGGCATTGACCTTCGCCTTGCGGCCGGCCAGCGCATGCATGACTCCGGCGACAGCGGCCGCGCCGCCCATGTCCCACTTCATGTCTTCCATGCCGTCGGCCGGCTTGATGCTGATGCCGCCGGTATCGAAGCAGACGCCCTTGCCGACAAAGGCGATGGGCTGGGCGGCTTTGTCTGCCGCGCCGGTCCATTTCATGATGACCAGCTGGCTCTCGCGGACGCTGCCCTGGCCGACGCCGAGCAGGCTGCCCATGCCGAGCTCGGCCATCTGGGCCTCGCCAAGGATCTCGACCTCAAGGCCGAGGCTTTCCAGGCTCTTGGCGCGGGCCGCGAACTCTTCGGGGTGCAGGATGTTGGCCGGTTCCGAGACAAGGTCACGGCTGAACAGGATGGCGTCGGCCAGGGCATCCAGCCCTTCGAACACCTTGGCCGCCTTGACCGGATCGGCGGCGGCAATCTTGACCACAACAACCGAGGGCTTCTTCTCGGCCTTCTCGGTTGTCCGATACTTGTCAAAGCGATAGGCGGCCAGCTTCACGCCGAACGCGGCCCGGGCGGCGGTCTCGGCGTCGGCTCCGAACTTCAGCACCAGTTCGGAAACACCCGAGGCCTTCACGGCGTGGAAGGCATGGGCCGCAGCCGTTTCGAGGGCCTCGGGCTCGACAGCACCAACCCCGTCAACGCCCACCAGGACGACACGGGCGGCTTCGAGGCCATGCGGCGCGATGAGGTCGAGGGTCTGGCCCTTGGCCCCGATGAACCGTCCACTGGCGATGGCGCGGGCCAGGCCACCGCCGGTGGCCTCGTCGATCACCCGCGCTTCGGGCGACAGGGCGGCAGCCTCGTGCGCCAGGACCGCCAGGGCGGCCGTGGCACCGGCCTGGACGTCGGCGGGAACAAACTCGATACGCATCGCAGGCTCCTTGATCGGTCGTGGCGCACCTGCCGCTCGCGCGCCGGAACACCTGTATGTGGCGGCATAGTGCAAGCCTTGTCGCGAGAAAAGACTTCCGGCGATCGCGAACGCGGTCTTCGGTTGTGCCGATGCAGAGGCGGCGTGTAGAACGAACGCCTTCCGTGGGGGTTCGCATCCAGCCGAATCCGCTCGCCCGAACCCCCTTTTCGATGCGCCTGATCGAACGTTACCTTTTCCGCCAGCTCCTGGGACCGACGCTTCTGGCGACGGCGGCCCTGGCGGCGCTTGCCCTGCTGGCCAGAAGCCTGTCGGAGTTCGACGTTCTGGTCGAGCAGCGACAGAGCGCCCTCGTGTTCGTGAAGATCATCGCGCTGGCCCTGCCCCAGCTCCTCAACATCATCCTGCCGATTGCCCTGTTCGTGGCCGCCCTGGTCGCCCTGAACCGGCTGCACACCGAGCAGGAGATCGTCGTGTGCTTTGCGGGCGGCATGAGCCGCTGGCGGGTCATCTCGCCGGCCATGCGTCTGTCGGTGTTCGCCGCCCTGCTCTCGCTGGTCCTGGGCCTGTGGGTCCAGCCGTGGAGCGCCCGCCAGATTCGTGAGACGGCCTTTGCCGTCAAGACCGATGTCGCCTCGACCCTGGTCAAACCGGGCCAGTTCACCGAGCCGGGCCCGGGGCTGACCGTCTATGCGCAGTCGATCGACCGCAACAACCTGATCCACAACCTGTTCATCCATCAGGACAAGCCCGATGGCGGGGCCTCGACCTATTCTTCGCGCGAAGCCGTGATCGCCACGCGCAACGGCGCCCCGGTCCTGATCATGCTGAAGGGCTCGAACCAGCAGTTCTCGAGTACCGGCGTGCTGCAGTACACCTCGTTTGACGAATATGCCTTCGACCTGTCCTCGCTGTTCCAGAGCGACGAGCTGCTGCACTACAAGATCGCCGACCGCTATCCGCACGAGCTGTTTTTCCCGGACCTGACCCAGGAGTGGGAACAGAGGAACCGGACCGGGCTGCTGGCCGAAGGGCATTCGCGCCTGTCCGGTCCGCTCTACACCATCGCGATGATGGCCATGGCCCTGGCCGCCGTGATCGGCGGCTCCTTCAGCCGCATGGGCTACGGCAAGCGGATCGCCGCCGTCGGCGCGGCCGCCGCTGTGGTCCGGATCATCGGCTTCGGCGTCCAGGCGGCCTGCGAGGACTCGGCCTGGCTCAATATCCTGCAGTATGCCGTTCCGCTCGCGGCGATCTGGTGGGGCCTGGCACAGATCTTCCGCCAGAAGATCACCCGCTATGTCGCCATCGGCGGCGCAGGCCCGACGCCGTTTGCGGGAGCCGCAACGTGAGCCTCGGCATCGGCATGCTCGAGCGCTACGTCCTGAAGCGGACCCTGGCCTCGCTGGGTGCGGCCTTCGCCGTGCTCGGCTCGATGGTCATGCTGATCGCCTTCGTCGACATCGCCCGCACGGTCGGCACCCGTGCCGATGTCGGGTTTGGCGAGCTCCTCTATCTGACCCTGCTGCAGTCGCCGGCTACGATCCTGCTGCTCACGCCCTTCATCTTCCTGTTCGGAACCCTTGGGGCCTATGTCGGGCTGAACCGGCGGAGCGAACTGATCGCGATGCGGGCCGCGGGCGTCTCGGCCTGGCGCTTCATCTTCCCGGCGGCCTTCGCAGCCTTTGCGATGGGGGTGGTCACCATCGCCCTGCTCAACCCGATGAGCACCGCCCTCACAGGCCAGTACGAAGTCACCCGCGACCGGATGATGGAGAACTATCTGAAGGCCGCGCCCAAGGGCACCTGGCTGCGGCAGGGCGACGACCGCAACCAGATCGTCATCCATGCCCGGGCCCGGGACCAGGTCGACGGCTCGGTCCGGCTGCGCGGCGTGTCGCTGTTCATCTACACCCTGAACAGCAAGGGCGTGATGGACTTCTCCCGCCGGATCGAGGCCAGCGAGGCCCGACTGGAACCGGGTTTCTGGCGGCTGATCGATGTTCGGGAGGCGACACCCGGCTCCGGGGCGATTCGGTCGGAGAGCCAGTCGATTCCGTCAAACCTGGACGATCGCACCGCCTCCGAGAGCTTCACCTCGCCCGAAGCCGTGGCGCTGTGGCGACTGCCCGACACCATTCGACGCACCGAAGCCGCGGGCTTCTCGGCCACCCCGTTCCGGTTGCGCTTCCACCAGATCCTCGCGACTCCGCTGCTGTTTGCGGCCATGTCGGTGCTGGCGGCGGCCTTCTCCCTGCGCCTGATGCGCCTCGGCGGCCTGGCGGCCCTGGCGGGATCGGGCGTGGCCCTGGGCTTCGGCTTTTTCTTTTTCAATGCGCTTTGCAGCGCACTGGCAAAGGCGGATGTTCTGTCCCCGGCGTTCGCCGCCTGGACCCCGCCGCTCGTTGCGCTTTTGGCGGGCTTCACCCTGCTTTGCTATACCGAGGATGGTTGAGTCCGTGTTTCCGAGGTCGTTCATGAAGGATCAGCGCCAAGGCGCTTCGCCCGAAGGGCGCATGCGCCTGCTGGGGAGCGTGGCAGGGCTCGTGCTGGCGGCCACGGCTGCGCACGCCCAGAGCCTCGCCGGCGTGCCCCCGGTGCCCAAGGTCGCGCCGGCCCCGGACGACGGGCTCGGCATGGACGGCTACTACCTGGAATCGGACCTGCTGATCCGCGACGACAAGTCCGAGGTCCTGACCGCACGCGGTGATGTCGAGGTTCGCTATCAGGGCCGCACGCTGCGGGCCGAGGAAGTGGTCTATGACACCAAGTCCGGCGTGATCACCGCCAAGGGCAAGGTCGCCCTGATCAATGCCGACGGCACCGCCCAGTTCGCCGACGAACTGACCCTGGACAAGGACCTGCGCGCCGGTTTCGCCCTGGGCTTCTCGGCCCGCATGGACGAGAACGTCAAGATCGCGGCGGCCACGGCCATTCGACGCAACGAAACCATCCAGGAACTGAACCAGGCGATCTACACGCCCTGTGAGGTCTGCGCCGAAAAGCCGACCCCGACCTGGTCGCTGTCGGCGGACAAGGTGGTCCAGGACAAGGAACGCCAGCTCGTCTACTACAAGAAGGCAGTCATCCGCCTCTGGGGCGCGCCGCTGATGTACCTGCCGGTGTTCTGGCACCCGGACCCGCAGGCGACCCGCAGCTCTGGCTTTCTGACTCCCAAGCTCGGCGCCTCGAAACGCCGCGGGATGTCGTATCAGCAGCCGTATCTGCAGGTGATCTCGCCGTCTCAGGATATTGTCCTAAGTCCTCAAATTAACACGAGTGTTAATCCGTTTCTGAATGTGAACTGGCGCAAGCGGTTCTACTCGGGAACCACCGAGGTTCGCGCAGGCTTCACCTACGAAAAGGACATCGACAGCAAGGGCGAGCGGTTCGGCGAAGCCACGGCGCGCAGCTATATCCTGGCCAAGGGCAAGTTCGACATCAATGACCGCTGGACCTGGGGCTTCAGCGCCGAACGGACCTCGGACAAGCTGATCTTCGACAACTACGATATCAATGACGTCTATCAACAGCGCGGTCTTTTCACGAGCGAAGACAGGCGCTTGAGCTCGCAGATCTACGCCACCCGCCAGGACGCGCGATCGTTCCTGTCGGTCTCGGCGGTCACGGTCCAGGGGCTTCGGGTTTCGGCGGTTGATCCGGTGACGGGCCTTTCCAGTTTCGAGAACAGCGACGTCTTCCCGCTGATCGGCCCGCTGGTCGAAGGGCGCTGGCAGCCTGAGACCCCGATCCTGGGCGGGCGGCTGCGCCTGCAGGGCTCGGGCGTCATCCTGACCCGTACGGAGTCGCCCTATGCCGCCGGGACCGACGGCGTCGACAGCCAGCGCGGCAGCGTGAACCTCGACTGGCGCTCCAACCTGACGCTGCGGTCCGGCGTCCGTGTGTCGCCGTTCGCCCAGGCCCGGGGCGACGCCTATCGCATCTCCGACCTGCCTGGAGCCGACAAGACCCGGTCCTATTCGCGGACCCTCGGCGTCACCGGCGTCGACCTCAGCTGGCCGCTTCTGAAGCCCCTGAAGGGCGGGACGATCGTGCTGGAGCCCATGGCCCAGTTCGCGGCCGGTTCAGACAGTCGCCGGGTGCCGGTCACCGTCGGAACGGCGGGCTCGAAGACCTATCTCTATAACGAGGACAGCACCTCGTTCGAATTCGACGAGACCAACCTGTTCCGGGCCAACAAGTCGCCGGGCTTCGACCTCTATGAGGGGGGGCAGAGGATGAACGTCGGTGGCCGTGCCACCGTGACCTATGATGACGGCCGTGGGGCCAGCGTCCTGGTGGGCCGCAGCTTCCGATCGGAAGTTGATCCCCTGCTGCCGGCCCGGTCAGGCCTGCAGACCAAGTCGTCGGACTGGATTGTCGCGGCGACGGTGACACCGATCCGCGGCGTCAACGCCTTTGTCCGCACCCGCTATGCCCCGGACCTCAACGACGACAAGCTGCGCCGCATCGAGGCCGGGCTTGATGCCAACAGCAAGTACATCCTGGGTTCGGCCCGCTATGTGCGAGACAATCAGGATGCCAATGGAGCGCCGCTCGAGACCTTCGAAATGCGCGGCCAGCTGAACCTGACGAAGAAGTGGGGCCTGACAGCCTATGGCCAGCGCGATCTGGAAGCCGGTGTCTGGCGCCGCCGCGACCTCGGCGTGGCCTATACCGACGACTGCATCCGCATCGACGTCATCTACCAAAACGAGGATCGCTACAGCCAGGCCTCATCAGGTGGCCTGAAGTTGCAGGCCGACGAATCCATCGTGCTGCGCCTAACGCTCGCCACATTGGGTGATACAGGATACAGCGACTGAAATTACTCGCGGCGACGCTGCGACACATGGCTTTCACCATGTGAGCAGCCCATCCGCCCTGATGCGTGACGGCAGAAGACGGCTCGCCGTTTTCTGAGCCGGTCGCGTTTGAATGTTTGGAACCGAGCCTGCCCTGTCCCGGAAGTCCTTCCGCCCGGACTGGCGAGCTCAAGAGGAACGACACTATCCATGCGGCCTGCGCGTAGCGTGAAGACCCTTGCCGCGGCTGGCGCCGCGTCCATCATCGCCCTGGCAGTGGCGGGCTTCGGCTCGTCGGTCATGGCCCAGACCGCTGCTGCGCCCACGGTTGCCGCACCGAACGCCAACCCGCTGTCGGAAAGTGTCGCGGCTGTCGTCAATGACGACATCATCTCCAGCTATGACCTGATGCAGCGCATGCGCCTGCTGATGGTCAGCTCGGGCCTGCAGCCGACCGAGGAGAACCTGCCCCAGCTGGAGCAGGAGGCCCTGCGGTCGCTGATCGACGAACGCGTCCAGTTCCAGGAACTGAAGCGCGTCGAAAAGGCCCAGAAGATCACGATCATCTCGACCGATCGCGAAATCGACGAGCAGATCGACGACATCGCCAAGGGCAACAATGCCAGCATGACCGGCAAGCAGCTGCTGGCCCAGCTGGCGTCGCAGGGCGTGGGCGCGGAAACCTTCCGGGCCCAGATCCGCGCCGAAAGCAGCTGGCAGAACTGGATCAGTGGTCGTTACGGCTCGCGTCTGCGCGTGGGCGAAGACCAGATCAAGGCCTATGAGCGTCGCATGGCCGAGTCGGCCAGCAAGCCGCAGTACCAGGTCAGTGAAGTCTTCATCGACGCCACCCGCGTCGGCGGCATGGAAACCGCAGTCAACGGAGCCAACCAGCTGGTAGGCCAGATCCAGCAGGGAGCCCCCTTCCCGGCGGTCGCCCGGCAGTTCTCGGCCGCCGCGACCGCAGCCAACGGCGGCGATGCCGGCTGGATCAGCCCCGGCGAAATGCCGGCGGAAGTCGACGTCGCCCTGGAACAGCTGCGCCCGGGCCAGCTATCGCGTCCGATTCCGGTCAAGGACGGCGTCTACATCATCTATCTGCGCGAGAAGCGGGCCGGAGCCAAGGCGGCCCTGGTCGATCTCAAGCAGGTCGCCTATCCGCTGGCGGCCGATGCCCCCGCCGATCAGGTCGAGCTGGCCACCAAGACCCTGCTGGCCCTGAAGCCACAGATCACCAGCTGCTCGACCCTCGAACCTGCGGCCGGCAAGATTGATGGCCTGGTGGCCGGTGACCTCGGCGAAGCCGAGATCACGGATCTGGCTCCGGCCTTCCAGGAAGCGGCGACCGCCCTGCAGATCGGTCAGGTTTCCGATCCGATCCGCACCGATGCCGGCCTTCACCTGATCGCCGTCTGCGGCAAGCGACAGTCGGGCGGCAAGGCCCCGACCCACGACCAGATCGAGAACCGCCTGCGCGGCCAGCAGCTGGCGCTGATCTCCAAGCGCTATCTCCGTGACCTGCGCAACTCGGCGACCATCGAAACCCGGTGACGCCGAGCCCCCTCGCCCTCAGCGCCGGTGATCCGGCCGGTATCGGCGCGGAGATCATCGCCAGGGCCTGGACCTCGCTTCGCCTGCAGGGACCGGCGTTCATGGTGGTGGGCGACGCCCGTGCCCTGTCCGCCGCCAACCCAGAGGTTCCGGTTCGCGCCGTAGGCACTCCGGCCGAGGCGTGCGCCGTCTTTGCTGACGCGCTGCCGGTGCTGGACATCCCCCTGACGTCACCCGTCATCGCTGGACAGCCAGACAGTGCACATGCCGGCCAGATCCTCCGCTGCATCGAGACGGCGGTGGACCTGGCCCTGTCAGGCGCGGTCTCGGGGATCGTCACCGCACCGATCGCCAAGGCGCCGCTCTATGCGGCGGGTTTCCGCTTCCCGGGCCATACCGAGTTTCTCGCGGACCTGACCGCTGCCGTCCCACAGGCGAGCACCCGGGGGCCGGTGATGATGCTGGCGGCCGGCGACCTGCGCGCCACCCTGGTGACCATTCACATGGCGCTCAGGGATGCTCCTGCGGCCCTGACCCGGGAGGCGATCGTCCAGGCCGGTCAGGTGACCGCCGAGGCCCTGCGGCGCGACTTTGGTCTGGAACGTCCTCGTCTGGCCGTGGCCGCCCTCAATCCCCATGCGGGCGAAGGCGGCGCATTGGGCCGCGAGGAAATCGAGATCATCGGACCGGCTGTTGCGGACCTGCGAAACCTCGGTATCGCGGTCAGCGGCCCTGCCCCGTCCGACACCCTTTTTCATGCAGAAGCGCGCACGCGCTTCGATGCCGTGCTCTGCATGTATCACGACCAGGCCCTGATCCCGGTCAAGATGCTCGACTTCTGGGGCGGGGTGAACGTTACGCTGGGCCTGCCAATCGTCAGGACCTCACCCGATCACGGCACCGGCTTCGACATTGCTGGACGCGGCATCGCTCGAGCCGATAGCCTGATCGCCGCCATCCGGCTGGCCGAGCAGATCGCCGCTCGCCGCGCGGCCTGACCTTACGCAGAGACTGAACGACCATGAGCCTGGCTGACCTGCCGCCCCTGCGCGACGCTCTCGAGCGGCACGACCTGCTGGCTCGCAAGAGTTTTGGCCAGCACTTCCTGCTCGACCTCAACATCACCCGCAAGATCGCCCGGCTGTCCGGCATCCAGCCGGAGGACGTCGTGGTTGAGGTCGGCCCCGGCCCGGGCGGCCTGACCCGGGCCCTGCTGGAAACCGGCGCGCGCGTCGTCGCCATCGAAATGGACAGCCGCTTCCTGCCGATCCTGGCCGAACTGACGGAGGCCTCAGACCAGCGCCTTGAGGTCGTGCAGGGCGACGCGCTCAAGGTCGATGCCGCCAAGGCCGTCGGCGGGGTTCCGGCCCATGTCGTGGCCAACCTGCCCTACAATGTCGGCACCCAGCTCCTGATCAACTGGCTGACGGGTCCGTTCCGCCCCCTGTCCATGACCCTGATGTTCCAGAAGGAAGTGGCCGAGCGCATCGCCGCCCAGGTCGAGGATGACGCCTATGGCCGGTTGGCCGTGATCGCCCAGACGGTGTGTGAGGCCAGGGTGGTGATGGACCTGCCGGCCCGGGCCTTCACCCCGCCGCCCAAGGTCGCCTCGGCCGTGGTGCGCCTGGTCCCCCGGGCGGTGATTCCGCCGGCGGAGGAACTGGCGGCGCTGGAACGGGTGACGGCCTCGGCCTTCGGTCAGCGTCGCAAGATGCTGCGCTCCAGCCTCAAGGCGTTGGGCGGCATCGCCCTGTGCGAAAAGGCCGGCATCAATCCGGACATCCGGGCCGAGAACGTGCCGATCGAGGGCTTCCTGGCCCTCGCCCGGGCGACGCTGGACTAGATCTCTTCCTTCAGAAGATCGCTGACCAGATCGCCGATCCAGGGGTTGCGAGACCGCTTCTGGCGTTCGGCGTGATAGATGTGGGCGAGATCGGCATAGGCCTTGTCGAAGTCATCATTGAGGATGACGTAGTCGAACTGCTCCCAGGCGGCGACCTCGTCCTTGGCCCGCGACAGGCGGCGGTGGATCACCTCTTCACTGTCCTGGCTGCGGGCATGCAGGCGGCGGCTCATCTCGGCCAGGGACGGCGGCAGGATATAGACCAGAACGCTGTCCGGGCCAGCCTGCTTGTGCACCTTCATCGCGCCCTGGAAGTCGATGTCGAACAGGGCGCTCTCGCCACGCTCCAGGGCCGCCATGATCGGCGGTTTGGGGCTGCCGTAGTAGTTGCCGTAGACCTCGGCCCATTCGAGGAAGGCGTCGGCCTCGATCATCTCCTGGAAGCGTTCGCGGCTGACGAAGTGATAGTCGCGCCCGTCATGCTCACCGGGACGCGGCGCGCGGGTGGTGGCGCTGATCGACAGGTGCAGGTCGCCGTGATCGGCCACCAGGCGGCGGGTCAGCGAGGTCTTGCCGACCCCGGACGGGGCCACGACCATCAGCAGCAGGCCCCTATGACGAGAATGGGGGGTTTTGTGATGGGACTTATTCAACGTTCTGAACCTGTTCGCGGAACTGCTCGATCACGGCCTTCAGCTCCAGACCGATCGCGGTCAGGCTGCTGAGGGCCGATTTCGAGCAGAGTGTATTGGATTCGCGCATGAATTCCTGGGACAGGAAGTCCAGTCGGCGGCCGGCCGCGGCCTCGCCGCCCAGCAGGGCCCGGGCGGCGACGACATGGCCGGTGAGCCGGTCGAGTTCTTCGCGGACATCGGCCTTGATGGCCAGGGCCGCGGCTTCCTGGACGATACGGTCCTCGGCGGCGGCCTCGCCCAGCAATTCGCTCATCCGGCGGCTGAAGCGCTCCTTGAGCACGGCCGGCTGACCGGCGGCCTCGACCCCGGCCTCGCGGGTCAGGCGTTCGATGGTATCGACCTGGCCGTTCAGGACCGGCGACAGAGCCTGGCCCTCTTCGAGACGGGCCTGCTTTAGGGCCTCGAGGGCCTCGCCGAGGCTGGCCGCCATGGCGGCTTCAACGGCGGCGCGGGTCTCACCATCGTCATCCTCTTCACGGACCTCAATGACACCGCGCAGGCCGAGCAGGCCGTCCAGGGACGGCTTGGCGACCATGCCGGTGGCGACATAGGGCGCGCCGGCCTTCAGATAGCGCTCAAGGGTCTCGACACTGATCTGGGTCTGGCCGCTCGACTCGGCCCGCTTGGCCTGGATGTTGACCGTCAGCTGGCCACGCTGGAATCGCGCCTGGGCCCCGTCGCGGGCCTGGCGGTCAAGAGCCTCAAAGCCCGGCGGGCCGCGAAAGCGGGTATCGAGGTTGCGGCCGTTGACGCTGCGGGCCTCAACCGCCCAGGACCAGGCCCCGAGCGCGCCCTCGACCCGCGCAAAGCCGGTCATGCCCGACAGCGCCATCTCTAGCCGCCGCTCTTGGCGGCCTTGGCGGCCCGGTCGCGCTCGACCTGCCGCCAGCGGGCGACATTGGCCTCGTGCTCGGCATAGGTGCGGGCGAACACATGACCGCCCGTACCGTCGGCCACGAAATAGAGCTCGTCGCTGTTGGGCGGGTTCATGACCGCCGCCAGGGCTTCGCGGCCCGGATTGGCGATCGGCGTCGGCGGCAGGCCGTTGATCAGATAGGTGTTGTAGGGCGTCTGACGCTGCAGCTCCGAAAGACGGATGCCCCGTCCCAGCGGGCGGCCCCGGGTCAGGCCATAGATGATGGTCGGATCACTGCCCAGGCGCATGCCGGTGCGCAGGCGGTTGACGAAAACGGCGGCGACGCGGGGCCGCTCCGAGGCCAGACCCGTTTCCTTCTCGACGATCGAGGCCAGGGTTGCGGCCTCTTCCTTGGTCGAGAACGGCAGACCCGACTGGCGACCGGCCCAGAGCTGGGCCAGCAGTTCGTCACGGTCGTCCATCATCCGCTGCAGGACAGCCGAGCGGTCCTCACCGCGTTCGACCTGATAGGTCTCCGGCAGGATGGCCCCTTCGGGCGGGGTCGGGACCACGCCGGTCAGCACGGGCGAACGCATCAGGATCTCGACCGCCATTTCCGAGGTCACGCCCTCGGGGATCGTCACCTGGTGACGAACAATGCGACCGTGGCGGATAGCGTCCAGCACCTGGGCCATCGAGGCCCGGCTCTTGAATTCGTATTCGCCGGCCTTCAGGGCCCGGGCTGCACCGGTCACCTGGGCGGCGGTAATGAAGATCGACGACGAGCGGATGGCCCCACCCCGCTCGAGGCTGCTGGCAATCTCGGGCAGGCTGGCCCCCTTACGCAGGACCACCGAGGTCACATCGCCGGAGCGCGCCGCTGGCCCGGGGCCTTGATAGAGCCACAGGCTGCCCAGCACCAGGACCAGGCCGATCAGGGCCAGAGTCGCCCCACCGGCCATGACCATGGCGATCAGCCGACGGCCGATCGGGGCCGACTCGGCCTTGCGGCCCGTCTTGCGCGGGGGGGCGGCCTTGCGGCTCACGAGACTTTACGGAACACGACGGAGGCGTTGGTGCCGCCGAAGCCGAAGCTGTTGGACACCGCGACATCGATCTTCATCGGCACGGCCTTGTGCGGGGCCAGGTTCATGGCGACCTCGACGTCGGGATTGTCGAGATTGATCGTCGGCGGCGCAATCTGGTCGCGGATCGCGAGGATCGAGAAGATCCCCTCGATCGCGCCGGCGGCACCCAGCAGGTGGCCGGTCATCGACTTGGTCGACGACATCACCACGTTGCCGGCATGGTCGCCCAGGAAGCGCTCGACGGCCTTGGCCTCGATGCCGTCGGCCATGGTCGAGGTGCCGTGGGCATTGACGTAGTCGATGTCCGAGGGCTTCAGGCCGGCGTCCTTCACGGCCGCCGACAGGGCCCGGAAGCCGCCGTCGCCGTCTTCGGACGGGGCGGTGATGTGATAGGCGTCGCCCGAGAGGCCATAGCCCACGACCTCGGCATAGATCTTCGCGCCACGCGCCTTGGCGTGCTCGTATTCTTCCAGGACCAGGGCGCCCGCGCCTTCGCCCATCACAAAGCCGTCGCGGTCCTTGTCATAGGGGCGCGAGGCCTTTTCCGGCTCGTCGTTGCGGTCGGTGGACACGGCGCGGCAGGCAATGAAGCCGGCGATCCCGACCTTGCAGACGGCGGCTTCGGCACCACCGGCCACCATGACGTCGGCATCGCCGTACTTGATCATCCGGGCGGCATCGCCGATCGCGTGGGCTCCGGTGGCGCAGGCCGTGACCACCGAGTGGTTGGGGCCCTTGAAGCCGTAGCGGATCGAGACCTGACCCGAGATCAGGTTGATCAGGGCGGACGAGATGAAGAACGGGCTGACCCGGCGCGGGCCCTTGGTTTCCATCTCGACGGCCGTGTCGGCGATGGTCGAGAGACCGCCGATGCCCGACCCCATGATCACGCCGGTGCGATACTTGTCTTCCTCGGTTTCCGGCACCCAGCCGGAGTCCTTCACCGCTTCGTCGGCGGCGGCGATGCCGTAGAGGATGAAGTCGTCGACGCGCTTCTGGTCGCGCGGGCTCATGGTCAGGTCGGGATTGAACGCACCCTCAACATCGGGGCCGCCGCCGCCGCGGCCGTCAACGCGCGGCACCTCGCAGGCGACCTTGCAGGCATAGTCGGTGGGGTCGAAGGCCGAGATTCGGTTGGCCCCGGACTTGCCGGCCAGGATGTTCTTCCACGACACTTCAACGCCATGGCCCAGCGGAGTCAGCAGACCCAGACCGGTTACGACAACTCTACGCATGGATCACTCCCAACCTTCTCGCGCACCGGCGTTGCGGACGGGCGAGCCCGTCGGAGCGCTTGGTGCGAATCCTGGCCACATACGAAAACCGCCGCGCGCACGATGGCAAGAGCCCGTGCTGCGCGGCGGTGATAGTCCTGTTCGCGTCAGTGTGCGAACCCGGAGCCTTTAGGCGCCGGTCTTTTCCGTGATGAACTTCACGGCGTCGCCAACCGTCTGGATGTGTTCGGCGGCGTCATCCGGAATTTCGATGTCGAACTCTTCTTCGAACGCCATGACCAGCTCGACGTTGTCGAGGCTGTCGGCACCCAGGTCGTCGATGAAGCTGGCCTTCTCGGTGACCTTCTCGGGATCGGCATCCAGATGCTCGATAACGATCTTACGCACGCGCTCGAGAATGTCGGACATTCTGTTTAGTCCCTCAGTTGGAATTCTGTTGCCCGCAAATGGATCAGCCGCAGCTTTACCATTCAAGGGAATTGTCGGGCCACCGCCTATCACGTTCCTTTTCGGGTGACCAGCCAGTCGCCCGAAAAGGCCTGTGGGTGGCTAGATCATGGCCATGCCGCCGTTCACGTGCAAGGTCTGGCCGGTGACATAGGCGGCCTGGTCGCTGGCGAGATAGACGCAGGCGGCGGCGATGTCGCTGCCTTCGCCGAGGCGGCCGGCCGGGATGCCGGACAGGATGCCGGCCTTCTGGGCGTCGGTCAGGGCATCGGTCATGGGGCTGGCGATGAAGCCGGGCGCGACGCAGTTGACGGTGACGTTGCGGCTGGCCAGCTCCTGGGCCAAGGCCTTGGAAAAGCCGATCATTCCGGCCTTGGAGGCCGCATAGTTGGTCTGGCCGGGATTGCCCGTAACGCCCACCACCGAGGTAATGCCGATGATCCGGCCCGACCGGCGCTTCATCATGCCCTTGGCGGCGGCCCGCGACAGGCGGAAATAGCCTTCCAGGTTCACCTTGATCACGGTGTCCCAGTCCTCGTCCTTCATCCGGACGATCAGGCCGTCCCGGGTGATGCCGGCATTGGCGATGACGATGTCCAGAGGCGCGCCGGCGGCGTCTTCCGCCCTGGCGACCAGGCCGTCCACGGCCGCGGCGTCGGACAGGTTGGCCGCCACGGTCGAGACCCGCTCGCCGAACTGGGTCGCCAGCTCGGCGAGAGCCGATTCGCGGGTTCCTGACAGCACGACATGGGCACCCTGGGCGTGAAGGGCCTTGGCGATGGCCCCGCCGATGCCGCCGGTCGCGCCGGTCACCAGGGCGGTTTTGCCTGTGAGATCAAACATGGTTTTGGGTCTCCCAATCCAGATTTGTCATCCCGGCCGAAGAGCCGGGACCGCCGGACACGCCGGCGCCTGTAGAGGTCCCGGGTCGGCGCGCTCCGCGCTGGCCCGGGATGACGGTCACTAGAGTGACTTGGCGAAGGCCTCGAGGTCGGCCGGGCTGTTGAGCGGGGTCGCCTCGGAATCCGGTGCGATCCGCTTGGCCATGCCCGACAGGACCTTGCCCGCCCCGGCTTCGGCAAAGCGGGTGATGCCGCCCTCGCCGGCCAGCCAGATCATGCTCTCGCGCCACCGGACACGGCCGGTCACCTGCTCGACCAGCAGCCCACGGATGACATCGGGATCGTGCACCGGCGCGGCCGTGACATTGGCCACCAGCGGCGCGCGCGGCGCAATGATGGTGGTCCCGGCCAGGGCCTCGGCCATCTCGTCAGCGGCCGGCTGCATCAGCGGGCAGTGGAAAGGGGCCGAGACATTCAGCGGAATGGCCCGGGCACCCAGTTCCTTGGCCTTCTCGATGGCCTTGTCGACAGCGGCCTTGTCGCCGGAGATCACGACATTGCCGTTGTTGTTGTCATTGGCCACGACGCACACGCCAAAGGCCGAGCCGGCGGCGGCAGCGGCTTCGGCCAGGGCCAGGTCGGTCTTGGGACCGATCAGTGAGGCCATCGCACCCTCGCCGACCGGCACGGCACGCTGCATGGCCTGGCCTCGCAGCTTCAGCAGGCGGGCGGTGTCGGCCAGGGTGATCGAGCCGGCAGCGGCCAGCGCGGAATACTCACCGAGGGAATGGCCGGCGACGAAGGCAGCCCGGTCGATCCCGATGCCGAATTCCTTCTCCAGCACCCTCGCCACGGCGAGGCTCACGGCCATCAGGGCCGGCTGGGCGTTCTCGGTCAGGGTCAGGTCGCCCTCGGGACCTTCCTTCATCAGCGAAAACAGCTTCTGTCCCAGGGCGTCATCGACTTCCTGAAACACCTCGCGGGCTGCGGCGAAGGCCTCGGCCAGGTCCGCGCCCATCCCGACAGTCTGGCTGCCCTGGCCGGGGAAAATGAAGGCGATGCTCATGAGGCCCGCTCCGTCTTTAAAGATTCATGTGTCGCTTGGGGCGGGAGGGTTATGGGAAAGCCTTGGTCCCGGCAAGTGCAGGGCGGACAAAGCCACCACCCTGGCCGGGCGAGCTTGCTTTCCAGAGAGC
>NZ_QAII01000049.1:0-4010 GCF_003060965.1 Caulobacter sp. HMWF025
GAAATGTCCCATGCCGACCGAGAACTCCTCACTGCACTCGCTGCGATGTGCGCTCAGTACCTAGAAAACGATGGCGTACTCGATCACCAGTGCATGAGCGCTGGCGAGAAGGCCGTCAGGGTCCTTATCCAGCATGGCCTCGTAACACCGTCGGCGCGAGGTGGCGCCTGGACCGACGCAGGTCGCGCCGTCCTGCGCGATGCGTAGATCTATCCGCGTATGACCTTCACCCGAAAAGTCCTCGACGAAGCGCATCGTCACTCCCGAAACCACGCGCAGGAGCTGGAAGAGAGTGACCTTTGCGGTTGTTTCTACTGCTGCCGGACTTTCATCCCGACGGCGATTGAGGAATGGGCCGACGATGAGCATGCAATTGCATGCTGCCCGCTTTGTGGCATCGACTCCGTACTAGGGGCGGCCTCCGGATTTCCGGTGAGCGATCCCAAATTCCTAAAGGCAATGGCGTCTCGCTGGTTCGGGTAGCATCCGTCCTGCACCGTTCGCCGAACCTGCCCCCCCCCAAAAAAAACGCAAAACGGGCGGCCCCTTTCGGAGCCGCCCGCTGCATTCGATCCGGAAGGTCCGGGCTGAGAAGGCTTACGCCTCTTCGGCCGGGGCTTCCTTCTTGGACAGGTCTTCGCCGGTTTCCTGGTCGACAACCTTCATCGACAGCTTGGTCTTGCCGCGATCGTCGAAGCCGAGGAGCTTCACCTTGACGATCTGGCCTTCCTTCAGCACGTCCGAGGGCTTGGCCACCCGTTCGTTGCTGATCTGGCTGACGTGGACGAGGCCGTCCTTGGCACCGAAGAAGTTCACGAAGGCGCCGAAATCGACGACCTTGACGACCTTGCCGTCATAGATCGCGCCGACTTCAGCTTCCTGCGTGATCGACTTGATCCAGTCGATGGCGGCCTTGATCTTGGCGCCGTCCGAGGCCGAAACCTTGACCGTGCCTTCGTCGTTGATGTCGACCTTGGCGCCGGTGGTGGCGACGATCTCGCGGATCACCTTGCCGCCGGTGCCGATCACTTCGCGGATCTTGTCGGTCGGGATGGTGATGGTTTCGATCTTCGGGGCGAAGTCACCGACCTCTTCCCGCGGCGCGTCCATCGCCTTGTTCATCTCGCCGAGGATGTGCTCGCGACCGCCCTTAGCCTGGGCCAGCGCCTGCTTCATGATCTCTTCGGTGATGCCGGCGATCTTGATGTCCATCTGCAGCGAGGTGAGACCCTCGCTGGTACCGGCCACCTTGAAGTCCATGTCGCCAAGGTGATCTTCGTCGCCGAGGATGTCGGACAGAACGGCGAAGCCGTCGCTCTCGAGGATCAGGCCCATGGCGATGCCCGAGACCGGACGGATCAGCGGAACGCCCGCGTCCATCATGGCCAGCGAGGAGCCGCAGACCGTGGCCATCGAGGACGAGCCGTTCGACTCGGTGATCTCGGAGACCAGGCGGATGGTGTAGGGGAAGTCTTCCTTGGCCGGCAGCATCGGGCGCAGGGCGCGCCAGGCCAGCTTGCCGTGGCCGATTTCGCGGCGGCCGGGGCTGCCCATACGGCCGGTTTCACCGACGCTGTAGGGAGGGAAGTTGTAGTGCAGCAGGAAGGATTCCTTGTAGGTGCCTTCCAGGGCGTCGATGAACTGCTCGTCGTCGCCGGTGCCGAGGGTGGCCACGACGATGGCTTGGGTTTCGCCGCGGGTGAACAGGGCCGAGCCGTGGGTGCGCGGCAGGATGCCGACTTCACCGAGGATCGGGCGCACCTTGTCGACGGTACGGCCGTCGATGCGGATGCCGGTGTCGAGGATGGAGCGACGGACGATGTCGGCTTCCAGTTCCTTGAACACCGAGACCAGCTTCAGCGGGTCGATGCCGGCCGGATTGGCGTCGCTCTTGGCGAAGGTCTCGATGGCCTTGGTCTTGGCGGCGCCGAGCGCGGCAACGCGTTCACCCTTGCCACGGATGGTGTAGGCGGCGGCCAGGTCGGCGCCGACGGCCTTCTTCACTTCGGCCTTCAGGGCGTCGGTGTCTTCCGGCTGGAAGTCGAAGGGTTCCTTGGCGGCGTGTTCGGCCAGCTCGATGATCGCGTCGATCACCGTCTGCATTTCCTTGTGGGCGAAGCTGACGCCACCCAGGACGATCTCTTCCGAGAGTTCCTGGATTTCGCTTTCGACCATCATCACGGCGTCGGCGGTGCCGGCCACGACCAGGTCCATCTTGCTGTCCTTCAGCTCGTCGAGCGTCGGGTTCAGCACGTACTGGTCATTGATGTAACCGACGCGGGCGGCGCCGATCGGGCCCATGAACGGGGCGCCCGACAGGGTCAGGGCGGCCGAGGCGGCGACCATGCCCAGGATGTCGGGATCGTTCTCGAGGTCGTGCTGCAGCACGGTGACGACGACCTGGACTTCGTTCTTGAAGCCCTTGACGAACAGCGGGCGGATCGGACGGTCGATCAGGCGGGAAACCAGGGTTTCCTTTTCCGACGGACGGCCTTCGCGCTTGAAGAAGCCGCCGGGGATCTTGCCGGCTGCGAAGGTCTTTTCCTGATAGTTGACGGTCAGGGGGAAGAAGTCCTGCCCCGGCTTGGCCTTCTTGGCGAACACGGCGGTGGCCAGGACGACGGTTTCGCCCATGGTGGCCAGAACAGCGCCGTCGGCCTGACGGGCGATGCGACCGGTTTCGAGGACCAGCGTCTTGCCGCCCCACTCGATCGTCTTGCGTTTGATGTCGAACATTTTTCTTCTTTCGGTTCCGGAGGACCCATTTCCTACCGGACGGACAGGGGCGGGCGGCCGAAGGGCGGTCCCGAGATTTCCTCATCCAGGTTCGACAGGCGTCCGAAGATCGAGATCCCCGGCGTACAATCGGACCGCCAGTGGCGGATCCGCAGCGACTCCCGTTTCAGCCTGTCTTGAAACGGAGGTCCAAAAGTGCGTTCGGCCGCCCCGCGGGAGCGGGGCGGCCGACTGCGCCAAACCTAGCGGCGCAGACCCAGCTTTTCGATGAGGGCCTGATAACGGGCCGCATCGGACTTCTTCAGGTGGTCGAGGAGGCTGCGACGCTGGGAAACCATCATCAACAGACCACGACGGCTGTGGTTGTCCTTCTTGTGGGTCTTGAAGTGCTCGGTCAGGTTGGCGATGCGCTCGGAGAGGATCGCGACCTGGACTTCGGCGCTGCCGGTGTCACCCTCGGTACGAGCGTGTTCGGCGATAAGAGCGGTCTTGCGCTCGGCAGTGATCGACATCGTGTTGTCTCCGCTCAGGTGAGTTGGAAGACCCGCACCGGATTGAGCTTTCCGGCGCGCATCTCGCACAGGGCCACCAGTCTCTCTCCCGACATGGCGGAAACGGTTCGATCACCGGGCGGAAGCTCGGCTTTCAACGTTTCAACCTGCCTTGGGAGCAGAACGATGGCGCGTCCCTGCGCAAGCCGGAAGGCGTCTTCATCGGTCACGGCCAGCGCCGGGATGTCGTCCAGCGCGGTCTCGACCGGAAGCAATGCCTCCGACAGGCGGGCCTCATAGCTCAAATTCTCAAGAGTTTCCAGCGATATCGCCGCATCCTCGGCGAACCGGCCGACCCGGGTCCGGCGCAGCTGGTCGACATGGCCGCAGGTTCCCAGCATCGCCGCAAGGTCGCGGGCCACGGCGCGGACATAGGTGCCCTTGCCGCAGTCCATCTCCAGCACGATGTGATCGGCGTCGGGGACCTCGATCACGCGCAGGGCGTGGATGCTCACCTTGCGGGTCGCGAGCTCGAACTCCACCCCGTCGCGGGCCAGGTCATAGGCCCGTTCGCCGTCCACCTTGATGGCCGAGAAGTTGGGCGGGATCTGGTCGACCTCGCCGATGAAGGCCGGCAGGGCGGCCTCGACCTGCTCGCGGCTCGGACGCACGTCCGAGGTGCCGGTCGTCTCGCCCTCGCGGTCGAGGGTGGTGGTGTTGCGGCCCCACTGGATGGTGAAGCGATAGGCCTTGTCGGCATCCATCAGGAACGGAACCGTCTTG
>NZ_QAII01000049.1:4020-29459 GCF_003060965.1 Caulobacter sp. HMWF025
AGGCAGATCCAGCCCGAGATGGCGTCGCCCTTCTTGCGGCGGGCCATGCTCAGTCTTCCTCATCCTCGACAATGTCGGAGAGGCGGCGCACGTCCTGGGCCACCTTCGGGTCTTCGAACAGGCGGTCCATGTAGGCGGCCGAGTTGAAGCTCTCGTCGTGGATGAACTTCAGGTCGGGCGTGAACTTCATGGCGATGGACTTGCCGAGGCGTCCGCGCAGGAACTTGGCCATCCGGTTGAGGCCGGCCACCACCAGTTCGGGGCTGCCGGGCTGGACGGCGATACGCGACGGCGACGAGGGCTCGCGGTCGATCTTCGGCGCAATGCCGGCCCCGAGGGGCTCGACGAAGCAGATGGCGTGGCGCAGGTCGGGGCTCATCCGCACTTCCGAGACGGTGACGGAGATATTGACCAGGGCGGGGTCCAGCAGCTCTTCCTCGCGCAGGATCTCGACGAGGGCGTGGCGGATTAGTTCGCCGGCGCGGAGCTGGCGCTGGGACGGCCCGGCCAGGGCACCCTTCTGGGACTTGTCGGCATGGCGCTTCATGGCGCGGATATCCTTGTGGCCCGGCCGGCGGATCGAACACCGGGACGCGGGGAAAAAAGCAAGGCGCGGTGTCTAGGCCTGTGGGGGGGATAAGTCCAGTGCGGGGTGACCTGAGCATCAGCCGACACTTACAAACCCCGCTCTCCCCGGCGAAAGCCGGGGCCCAGATTCAGCCGGGGAGGTTGGGGATGACGCGCCTTCTGGCCATGCCAGGCCGACACCGTCTGGGGTTCGATCTGGACCCCGGCTTTCGCCGGGGAGAGCGGGATATAGACGGACCTAAGCCCCCGTCCTCTCGCGGAAGAACGCGATCACCCGGTCACGGGTCTGCATGCTCGGACCCAGCGGATCGGCGCGGTCGAGGTGCAGGGTCAGGACCGAGTGGGGGGCCATCGGTACACCCTTGGCCGCATCGGCATCCGAGAGCTCGACCAGATCGACGCGGTCGCCGAACTCGCGCTTCAGGGTCTCGAACCGGGCGTCAGGCACCAGCTTGTCGGAGGTGAACCTCAGGGCCATCAGCGACAGGTCCTCGGTTTCGAACCGGGTGCGGGCGCAGCTGATCTCGGCCGCCGAGCAGCCGATCGACCCCGCGCCCTTCTTGCCGAACGGCAGTGAGGGCTGCGACATCACCGGCGCTACTACCGACGGTTCGGTCATCATGGCCAGGGCAAAGCCGCCGGTGAAGCACATCCCCACCGCCCCGACGCCCTTGCCGCCACACTCCTGGTGGACCTGACGGGCCAGGGCCCGCAGCCAGTCGACGATCGGGCTGGTGCGGTCGGTGGCCCAGGCATTGAATTCGCGCCGCACGCACAGGGTCTTGGCGATCTCGCCGAGGGCATAGCCGAGGCTGGCCGTCTTGGCCGGGGTCCCGAACAGGCTGGGGCAGAAGACGGTCATGCCGGCCGCGGCCACGTCGCGGGCAAAGGCCAGGACGCCGGGATGCAGGCCGGGCATTTCGTGGATGACGATCACGGCGGGACCGCTGCCGATCCGGTAGACCTCACGCGTCCAGCGGCCGTCGTCGAACTCGAACCTCGTAAAGCCGTCCAGCGCACTGGTCATGTCGTTCCCGCCCCCTTGTTGTGGGCGCGAGCTTGGCCGACATCCCGCGCGTTGTCATCCCGGCCTGACCCCGGCGAAAGCCGGGGGGAGAGCCGGGACCCAGGGGCCGCCTCACTGCGGTTGCCCCTGGGTCCCGGATAGCCTCTTTGAGGCTTCCGGGATGACAAGATATTGCGGCGCCGGCTACCGCACGCCGTTCAAATTGTCGGTCCAGTCTTCCATCGGATCGGGGCGATTGCCGCCGGGCAGTTTCCATTCGCCACGCCATGAGAAGTCCAGCGTGCCGCAGACCCGGATCTGGCCGGGGGCCTTGGGATCATCGCCCAGCGCCTGGACGCGCAGGTCGCGGCGCAGGGCGATGGGGCTGAAGCTCAGCCACAGGCGCGTGGCTCCGGGGCAGAAGGCGCGGACATAGATCTTGCCCTGCTCGGCCTTGGGGTCGATTTCGTATAGCGCCGCGTCGGCGTCGACCCCGGAAAGGCCCGCAAGGCCCCGGGGCCCCAGATCCCGGTCGCGGGCCTTCATCAGCAGGCCCTGGGCGGGAACCCCGGTGGCCAGCACCTTGATCGGCCGCGCGCCCAGCAGGCCTTGATCAAACAGCACCGTCAGGCCCGCCCCGGTCAGCCGCCTGGCGTCGGGCGAGATCGGATCATACGAGAACATCCGCCGCTCGGCCTGGGCGCTCGTGGCGAGGCCGGCCAAGAGTAGACAAGCCGCGATCCCCCACACCCGTTCTCCCCGGCGAAAGCCGGGGCCCAGAGTCATCCGTGCTGCTTTGGGATTTCGCGCCCACAGCCCGGGCCGGGACCGCGAGCGCTCTGGGGTGCGATCTGGGCCCCGGCTTTCGCCGGGGAGAGCGGCGTTTCGGCAAACCGGAGCCAAGATCTTATCGCCTGAAATTCAGCGTCGCGGCCGAGGCGTCGAAGCCGCTCAGCCGCCAGACCGAGCCCTCGCGGGTGAAGGTCAGCAGGCAGGGGCCGTCCTTCTTGGCGGCGCAGACCTTGCCGTCGCCGGCCGGGCGCAGGGCGGCGGCGATGGCGATGCGGCCGGGCAGGGGCTTGTCGGGCGTGTAGCCGTAATAGTTGGCGGCGGCCCGGAAGGTCTCGGGGCGGATCAGGGCCTCGCCCGCCACGTCGGCGACGGGGCCGGCCAGCACGGCGGCCACGGCCAGCAGGCTGTTGTCGGCCTTGCGGCTGCGGGCCTCGGCCATCAGCCGCGCCTCGATCTGGCCCTTCAGGGCTTGACGGTCGACCCGCGCGTCAAAGGCGGCCCGGTCGCGATCGCGGATCGCGGTCAGCAGGGCGTGGACATCGCCGGCCGCATCATAGCGGTCGGCCGTGGCGCAGGCGCTGAGCGACAGGGTCGCGGCGGTCAGAACGAGGAGGGCTTTGATACGCATGGGCAAGGCGTAGCGCCGGAATTGGGCGATTTCCAGTCCGGACGGTGTCCGACCGTCAGTCCAGGGCATTGCACCTACTAAGGTGACTTTGCGACAAGCGATGCGGCTTCCACACTTCGCGCCCTTGCCTCTGGCGTCATCCTGTTCAGACACTCTGCGAGAAAGGCCGCCTCGACGTTGGCGGTCGCCACCAACCGCTTAGGCAAGACGTGCGCATTGCTCTGGGCGATGAAAAGCCACGCGTCACGCCCAGGAGCGATCTCGGTAAGCCCCTCCCATTTCACCTTGGTTGCGACCAAGGGCGTTTCAAACAAAATTCCATCGTCCAACAGCTGGTAGTTCACCGTCGAACGCTCAGGAACACCGCGTTTTGACCAAGACTTCAGGACAACGCCTTTCCCTGCTTTGATGGCCAGGACAACGCCAACGCCCATAGCGATTAGGAAGGCAAAAATCCCAAAACCTTCGAAGAACGAGTCAATGATCGCTTGAAGAACAAGGCCGCCGATCAGGGGCGCGATCAAGCTGAGCAAACCGGCAAATCGCTTCCACCCGTAGAGACGCCTAGCAAGCGGTTCGCACGCGCGCTGGACTTCTGCAAAGCCGACTTCTCCCGAAACTTCCACCGACACCCCCCAAACCAAAAAGGCGCGGACCTTGCGATCCGCGCCCTTCCGATAGTCTAGGTCAAGCTGCAAGCCCTAGTCGAGCTGGCGCTTGATCTCCTCGACGGTGAAGCACTCGATGGTGTCGCCGACCTTGATGTCCTGGAAGCCGGCGAACATCATGCCGCACTCCTGACCGGACGGGACCTCGTTGACCTCGTCCTTGAAGCGCTTGAGCGTCTGCAGGGTGCCCAGTTCGAGCACCACGATGTCCTGACGGATGATCCGGACCTTGGCGCCCTTGCGCACGACACCTTCGGTGACGCGGCAACCGGCGACCTTGCCGACCTTGGAGATGTCGAAGGCTTGCAGCACTTCGGCATTGCCCAGGAAGGTTTCGCGCTGGATCGGGGCCAGCATGCCCGAGAGCACGCCTTTGATATCGTCCAGCAGGTCGTAGATGATCGCGTAGTAGCGGATCTCGACGCCTTCGCGCTCGGCCAGCGCCCGCGCCTGGGCCGAGGCCCGGACGTTGAAGCCGATGAGCGGTGCGCCGGCACCCTTGGCCAGCATGACGTCGCTTTCGCTGATCGCGCCGGCACCCGACAGGATGATCCGCGCGCGGACCTCGTCGGTGGCCATCTTGTCCAGCGAGCCGATGATCGCTTCGGCCGAACCCTGCACGTCAGCCTTGATGACCAGCGGCAGTTCTTTCAGCTTCTTGTCCTGCAGCTTGGCCATCATTTCGGCCATCGAAGCCCCGGCACCCACAGGGGCCATGGTCTTCTCGCGCTTCTGGCGGATGCGGTACTCGGTCAGCTCGCGGGCGCGGGCTTCGTTCTCCACGACGGCGAAGGCTTCGCCGGGCGAGGGAACGCCGTCCAGGCCGAGGATCTCGACCGGGGTGGCCGGGCCGGCCTCGGTGAGTTGCTCGTTACGCTCGTTCAGCAGGGCACGAACCCGGCCGAACTGGCTGCCGGCCACGACGATGTCGCCGCGCTTCAGTGTGCCGCGATTGACCAGCACGGTCGACACCGCGCCGCGACCCTTGTCCAGCTTGGCCTCGATCACGACGCCGTCGGCGGTGCGGTCGGGGTTGGCCTTCAGGTCCATGACCTCGGCCAGCAGCAGGATGCGCTCGATCAGTTCGTCCAGGCCCTGGCCGGTCTTGGCCGAGACTTCGACGATCTGGGTTTCGCCGCCCAGGCTTTCGACTACGATCTCGTGCTGCAGCAGCTCGTTGGTCACGCGGGTCGAATCCGAGCCCGGCTTGTCCATCTTGTTGACGGCGACGATCATCGGCACGTTGGCGGCGCGGGCGTGTTTGATCGCCTCGACCGTCTGCGGCATGACGCCGTCGTCGCCGGCGACCACCAGGATCACCAGGTCGGTGATGTTCGCACCGCGGGCCCGCATCTGCGAGAAGGCGGCGTGGCCGGGGGTGTCGAGGAAGGTGACCTTCTCGCCGCTTTCCAGGCGAACCTGGTAGGCACCGATGTGCTGGGTGATGCCGCCGTGTTCGCCGCCGGCCACATCGGCCTTGCGCAGCGCGTCCAGCAGGCTGGTCTTGCCGTGGTCAACGTGACCCATGACCGTAACCACCGGGGGACGGGTCTCCAGGTGATCGTCGATGTCCTCAGCGCCGATGAATCCTTCTTCAACGTCGGCTTCCGACACGCGACGGACGGTGTGACCAAATTCGGTCGCCACCAGCTCGGCGGTGTCATTGTCGATGACGTCGTTGATCTTCAGCATCACGCCCTGACGCATCAGGAACTTGATGATCTCGACGCCACGCACGGCCATCCGGTTGGACAGTTCCTGCACGGTGATGACGTCGGGAATGACGACTTCGCGGCTGACCTTGACCACCTCGGCGGGACCGCCGCGGCGCTTTTCCTTTTCGCGTTCGCGGGCCCGGCGAACCGAGGCGAGCGAGCGCATGCGGTCGGCGGAATCTCCGTCGCCGGCCACGGTCTGGATGGTCAGGCGGCCTTCGCGGCGGACCGGCGCACCCTTGGCGCGCGAGACGGCCTTGCCGGGGGCGGCGGCCTTGCGGCGATCGTCCTCGTCATCGGGCCGGCGGCTGACTTCGCCACCGGGACGCGGGGCCGAACGCATGGCGCGCTGGACTTCCGGCGTGGCTGGAGCCGCAGCCGGAACACCGGGACGCGGACCGCGCGGCGGACCACCGGGACCCGGACGGGCACCGGGGGCCGGACGCGGCGCGAGGGCCGAATAACGGACGGTCTGGCTGGGCCGGTCACCCTGGTTGCGGTCGCCCTGCGGACGATCACCCTGCGGACGGTCGCCTTGCGGGCGGTCGTTGCGGAAGCCGCCCTCGGGACGGGGGCCGCGCGGCGGACCACCGGGACCTTCCGGACGCGGGGCGCGCTGGTTGTAGGGGCCGTCCTGGCGCGGGGCGCGCTGGTTGAACGGACGATCGGCCTGCGGACGGTCGCCCTGGGGGCGCTCTCCCTGGGGCGGGCGCTCGCCGGCCGGCGGACGATAGGTCGTGGTCGACGAGCGGTCGTCGCGACGTTCGCGGCTGGGCTCGTAGGTACGGGTCTGGTTGGTCGGGGCCGGGCGCGGGGCCTCGGTCCGCGGCGCAGGCGCGACCGGCGGCGCAGCAGCCACCGTCGGGGCCACGGGCGGCGGAGCCGGCGGCGTCACGGGAGCCTGTGGCGCGGGGGCTGCAGCGACCGGGGCCGGAGCAGGGGTCGGCGCGGCAGGGGCCGGAGCCGGTTCCGCAGCGGCCTTGGCCGCAGCGGCCGCCTTGGCGGCGGCGTCGCGCGCAGCCGCTTCAGCGGCGCGGGTGCGGGCTTCGGTCGCAGCGCGTTCAGCAGCCTGGCGGTCCTGGGCTTCGCGAGCCGCCTCGATGGCCCGCTGGCGGGCGCGCATTTCGTCCTGCGACAGACCACCGGCCGAGCCGCCACCCGAGCCCTGCGAAGGACGCGGATCGTTGCTGTGGCGGCGCTCGGCCGAAGACGGCGCGGCCAGATTGCCGGACGGTGCGGCGTGCGGACGGGTCCGCTTGGTTTCGACCACCACCGTCTTGGTGCGGCCGTGGCTGAAGCTTTGCTTCACGACACCGGCGCTCACCGAGCCCTGGCGGGGCTTCAGTGTGATGGGCGCTCGCCCGCCGGGGTTGCCAGGCCGACCGTTTTCGTTCTCGTCGCTCATGCGCTCGCTTGTACTTCCGCCAGACGTGTCTGGCCAAAAACCGTTCATTCCATGTGAGAAAGGGGCCCGGACGTACCTCCTGAACGGAAGCGCGTTTCCCGACCCTTCACTCACGGCAGCGGCCCGTTCAGGTCGCATGCCACCTTAAAGATTCTAGAGCCTTGCGATCAGACCGGCTGTGCCGGTGTAATCGAAAGACCCTAGGCTTCCTCGCGCCAACTCGCCGACCAGGTCGGGGGGAGTAGCGGACGAAAGCCTGATAACCGCTCGACGTCCAAAGTCCAGCGATCAGTGCCACGCCCGGCAAGAAGGGCCGTGTGTATCACATTCTCCCCGCCCAAGGCCAAACCCAATTCGTCGGATGTGAACATCCCGAGGATTCGGGGGGTGTTGGGGGCCTTGTAGACGGCGGTCAGCATCTTGCGGCGACCGTCGTCAGCGCCGTCGGACGCCTCGATCAGCCAGGCCGTCTTGCCGGAATTGAGCGCGGCGACGACCTTTTCGAAGCCGGAGATAATGTTTCCGGCCCGCCGTGCAAGGCCAAGGCCGTCCAGAACCCGGCGGGCCAGCAGGGCCTCGACCTGGTCGGCCAGATCGGCCGGCGCGGTCAGCTTGGTCTTGGCCGAGCGCGAGAACAGGCCCTTCTTCGCGGCGGCCGTGATCGAGGCCCGGTCGGCACCGACCCAGATACCCCGTCCGGGCAGCTTGCGGGCGAGGTCCGGCACGACGATCCCGCCGGGTCCTTCGACGAAGCGGATCAGGCGCGACTCGTCGGTAGCCTCGCCCAGCACGACGTCCTTGCGCTGGCGGGAGGCTTCGGCGTGGGTTCTGGGGGCGACGGGGTCGGTCATACCGTGTTCGAACGGCCGGCCTCCCGGATCGGATCCGGAGGGCCGGCCAACGATCTAGCCTTCCTGCGTCTCTTCGACGGCTTCGGCTTCGGCTTCGACGTCGGCCTCCACTTCAGCCTCGTCGCCGTCCAGTTCGAGCTCGTCATATTCCGGCTCGGGCGGGGCCTCGACCCAGCCCATGACGATCCGGGCCCGCATGATCAGGGCTTCGGCGTCTTCCGGCGACAGGTTGAAGCTTTCGAGGATGCCGGCTTCGCGCACGCGCTCGCCGTTCTTGTTCTCGAACCAGCCGCGCATGTCGTCGGGCACCAGGCCCGCAAGGTCTTCCACCGACTTCACATCGCCTTCGCCCAGGGCGACGGCCATGGCCAGGGTGACACCCTCGATCTCGAGCACGGCGTCCTCGACACCCAGGGCGACGCGCTTGGCGTCGAGGGCAGCGGCTTCCTTCTCGAGGAATTCGCGGGCCCGGGCCTGCAGTTCCTCGGCGGTTTCCTCGTCGAAGCCTTCGATGGCGGCGATTTCGTGCGGCTCGACATAGGCCACGTCCTCGACGGTCGTGAAGCCTTCGGTGGCCAGCAGCTGGGCGATGACCTCGTCGACGTCCATGGCTTCCTGGAACAGGGCCGTGGTCTCGACGAACTGCTTCTGACGGCGCTCGCTCTCCTGGCTTTCCGTCATGATGTCGATCTGCCAGCCGGTCAGCTGCGAGGCGAGGCGGACGTTCTGGCCGCGGCGGCCGATGGCCAGCGACAGCTGCTCGTCGGGCACAACGACTTCGACGCGCTCGTCTTCCTCGTCCATGACGACCTTGGAGACTTCAGCCGGGGCCAGCGCGTTGACGATGAAGGTGGCTTCGTCTTCCGACCACTGGATGATGTCGATCTTTTCGCCCTGCAGTTCGGCGACCACGGCCTGAACGCGCGAGCCGCGCATGCCGACGCAGGCCCCGACCGGATCGATCGAACCGTCATTGGAGATCACGGCCATCTTGGCGCGCGAGCCCGGATCACGGGCCACGGCGCGGATCTCGATGACGCCGTCATAGACTTCCGGCACTTCCTGCGCGAACAGCTTGGCCATGAAGCCGCCGTGGGCGCGGCTCAGCATGATCTGCGGGCCCTTGGTTTCGCGACGGACGTCGTAGATGTAGGCGCGGATGCGATCGCCGACATTGAAGTTTTCGCGCGGGATCGACTGGTCGCGGCGCATGATGCCTTCGCCACGGCCCAGGTCGACGATGACATTGCCGTACTCGACGCGCTTGACGCTGCCGTTGACGATCTCGCCGGCACGGTCCTTGTACTCGTCGTACTGGCGCTCGCGCTCGGCTTCGCGAACCTTGTGCATGACGACCTGGCGGGCCATCTGCGTCTGGACGCGGCCGATCTCGAACGGCGGCAGGTTTTCTTCGTAGACCTTGCCGATCTCGGCGTCGCGCCAGGTGCGCTTGGCGATCGAGATCTGGACCTTGCCGATCTCGCCTTCCAGCTCGGTGTCGTCGGCCACGACCTCGATCACCCGCTTCTGCGAGGTTTCGCCGGTCTTGGGGTCGATCTTCACCCGGATGTCGTGTTCCTTGCCGTAGCGGTCACGGGCCGCCTTCTGCAGGGCGTCCTCGATCGCTTCGATGACGACTTCCTTCTCGATGCCCTTTTCACGTGCGACCGCGTCAGCGATCTGCAGCAGCTCGAGCCGGTTGGCGGAAATGCCGATGGCCATGGTCAGTCCTCTTCACTTTCGGACAGGTCAAAATCTTCGTCTTCGGCGTCGTCGCCGAAATCGTCTTCGTCAGCGATCTCACCGTCGGCCGCAACGCGGGCGGCACGCTGTTCAGCGCCGCGCTTCATCAGGGCGTCAGTCAGGACCAGCTTGGCCTCGACCAGCCACTCGAACGGGAAATAGACGGTGACGTCGTCCTCGCCCTCGAGGTTGAGGCCCACCTGGCCGTCCTCGACCCCGGCCAGCTCGCCCTTGAAGCGCTTGCGGCCCTCGGCCACGCGGTCCAGCTCGATGCGGACCTCAAGGCCGGCATAGGTGACGAAATCCTTCAGGCGGGTCAGGGGGCGGTCGACGCCGGGGCTCGAGACCTCCAGCGTATATTCGCCGGTGATCGGGTCAGCCGCGTCCATGACCTCGGAGATTGCCCGCGACAGCCGCGCGCAGTCCTCGACGTTCATATCGCCATCCGGGCGCTCGCCCATGATCTGCAGTCGCCGCGTCTCGGCCCCGCCCATCAAGCGCAGACGGACGATCTCGTACCCCACGGACTCGGCCACGGGATCGAGCAGCTCGATCAGATCCTTGTCTTCCTGCGTCTTGCCGCGCACGGGCTGTTCTCTACTCGAAACTGGGGGCGATCGGGCGCGGGCGCCAAACAGCCAAAGAAAAAGCGGCAGCCTTTCGGGCCGCCGCTCGAAAGCGCTAGCAGCGCTGACGGACGATGTGACGGCTTTATAGCGCGATGTTCGGGCGGTTGGAAGCCCCCTGTCGAGGGCCTGCCCTGCGGCATTTTCTGATCGCAATTAGGGTAATGCGGCCTGGGTAAAGCAAAGTCGATTGCGCCGCCTCTTCCGCATTGCAACATTTGTAGCCTATACAGACGCCCGCGCAGGGCCGCCTCCTCGGGCCTCTCCTCAAGAAGAGTCACAATGGACCTCTCAAAGATCGCCACGGGCGTGAACCCGCCTTACGACCTCAATGCCATCATCGAAATCCCGCAGGGCGGCGAGCCGGTGAAGTACGAGATCGACAAGGAAAGCGGGGCCCTGATGGTCGACCGCTTCCTGCACACCGCGATGTTCTATCCGGCCAATTACGGCTTCATCCCCCACACCCTGGCCGACGACGGCGATCCCGCCGACATCATGGTGGTGGGCCCGACCCCGGTGGTGCCGGGCGCGATCATCCGCTGCCGTCCGATCGGCACCCTGATGATGGTCGATGAAGCGGGCTCGGACGAAAAGATCCTGGCCGTGCCGGTCGACAAGCTGCACCCGTTCTATACAGGCGTGAACAGCTGGCGCGACCTGCCGGTGATCCTCACCGAGCAGATCGCCCACTTCTTCCAGCACTACAAGGATCTGGAAAAGGGCAAGTCGACCAAGATCACCGGCTGGGCCGATCTGGAAGAAACCGCCGAGATCATCCGCACGGCGATCAAGCGCCACGACGAGAACTACTGAGACGGACGGGCGCTTCCCTCCCCGGGGCGGGGAGGGAGGCCGTTAGAGAAACTGTCCGGCGATCAACAGGGCCACCATCACCACGTCGATCACGATGGTGATGCCGGAAAAGCCCTTGATGAAGCGCCCGCCCTTGGCGAGCAGCGAGCCCATGTAGAAGACCTTGCTGATCACCGCCGCACCGACCGCCAGGTCGCGGGTCTCGGGGTGGAAGGCCGCCCAGATCAGCATGCCGCCGGTCAGGCCGATCAGCAGGCCCCAGCCGCGCACGATCACATCCGCCAGCGGCCCCTCGAGGGTTTCGCCATAGGTCGAGCTCATCGAGCGGCCCGGCGCGATCACGAACTGCAGCATGGTCAGGGTCAGCAGGCCGCTGACCGTCAGGACGATGTGGAAATTGCTCGCTAGCCAAGCCATTGAAGCCCCCCTGTCACCCGTCAACGCGGGCCTTGGGCGAAGCCTATAGCGCTTCAGGCTCTCACGAAATCGAGAAACACCGGCGCGCAGTCGCCCAGCTTCTTTTCCTCATAGCGCGTGGTCACGTGGTCAGCCGGCGGGGCGTTACGGTCGGCCGTCTCGCTTTCGAGGCGGAAAGCCGGATCGGCCAGGACCCGCTCGGTCGTCCATTCGGCATAGTCGGCCCAGTCGGTGGCGAAGCGCAGGCGGCCGGCGGGCTTCAGAACCCGCGCCAGTTCGCTGACCACGGCCGGCTGGATCAGCCGTCGCTTGTTGTGCCGGGCCTTGTGCCAGGGGTCAGGGAACATGATGAACACCCGGCTCAGACAGGCGTCGGGCAGCCACGACAGCACGTCGCGGGCGTCGCCCTCGTGGATGCGGACGTTCTTCAGGGCCTGTTCTTCGATGTGACGCACGGCGCTGGCCACGCCGTTGATGAAGGGCTCGGCCCCGAGGATCAGGGCGTGGGGATGGCGGCCGGCCTGGGTGGCCATGTGCTCGCCGCCGCCAAAACCGATCTCCAGCCACACCTCGGTGGCCTCGGGCATCAGGTCCAGCGGCTGGAACGGCGCGGCCGGGATCGCGATCTCCGGCAACAGGGTGTCGAGCAGGGCCTGCTGGCGCGGCTTCACCGGGCGCGCCTTGATGCGGCCGAACGAGCGCAGCGGCCCGTGAGGGATGGGGGCGTTGGTCATGGGGGCCTAATAGCTGTCATTCCGGCCAAAGCGAAGCGTCGAGCCGGGACCGCAGGACGCGCAGGGTTTGCCGTGGTCCCGGGTCGGCTTTAGGCCACCCGGGATGACAGTTCCTTAGGCCAGGCCCTTCAGTTCATCGACCAGATCGGTCTTTTCCCAGGAGAAGCCGCCCTCGCTGTCGGGGGTGCGGCCGAAGTGGCCGTAGGCCGCGGTGCGGGCATAGATCGGGCGGTTCAGCTGCAGGTGCTCGCGGATGCCGCGCGGGGTGGCCCCGCCGATCAGGGTCGGCAGCAGCTTTTCCAGCACGGCCGGATCGACCTTGCCCGTGCCGTGCAGGTCGACGTGGAACGACACCGGCTGGGCCACGCCGATGGCATAGGCGATCTGGATGGTACAGCGGTCGGCCAGGCCCGCGGCCACGACGTTCTTGGCCAGGTAGCGGCAGGCATAGGCGGCCGAGCGGTCGACCTTGGTCGGATCCTTGCCCGAGAAGGCACCGCCGCCGTGCGGGGCTGCGCCACCATAGGTGTCGACGATGATCTTGCGGCCGGTCAGGCCGGCATCACCATCGGGGCCGCCGATCTCGAAGCGTCCGGTCGGATTGACCAGCCACTGGGTCTTCTTGGTGATCAGGCCCTCGGGGAAGATCGGCAGGATGTGCGGCCGGATCAGGTCCAGCACCCGCTTGGACGTGGCGGCCTTGCCGTCGATCTTCTTCTTGTGCTGGTGCGACACGACGATCGACACGACCCGCTGCGGGCGGCCGGCCCCGTCATACTCCAGGGTCACCTGGCTCTTGGCGTCGGGTTCCAGCGCCGAGAGTTCGCCGCTGTGGCGCAGCTCGGCGAGGTGCTTGAGGATGTTGTGGCTGTACTGCAGCGTCGCCGGCATCAGCTCGGGGGTCTCGGTGCTGGCATAGCCGAACATGATCCCCTGGTCGCCCGCGCCCTCGTCCTTCTTGCCTGTGGCGTCGACGCCCTGGGCGATATGGGCCGACTGGCCGTGCAGGAAGTTGGCGAACTTGGCCTTCTCCCAGTGGAAGCCCTTCTGCTCATAGCCGATGTCCTTGATCGCGGCGCGCACCTTGGGCTCCAGCGATTTCAGAATCGACTTGGTCAGGGCCTTGTTGGCGGCCTTGTCGCCATCAGGCTTGCCGGCGCGAACCTCGCCCGCCAGCACGATGCGGTTGGTCGTCACCAGGGTTTCGCAGGCCACGCGCGCTTCGGAATCTACGCTGAGGAAGGCGTCGACCACGGTGTCGCTGATCCGGTCCGCAACCTTGTCGGGGTGGCCTTCGGAGACGCTTTCGCTGGTGAAGATGTAGGACGAACGGCTCAAGGGACAGCTCCGGCCATGAAATCGCCCGGGCGGACGAAACGTCCTCCGAGATAGCAGGAGACCATATAAAGATATGTTTATATCTGCAAGCGGTGCGAGGCCGCAGGCCGGACGTTCCTCCGACCCGACGGCTCACCTCGCTGGGATTGAACCTGGCCTAGTCTGCGTCACCGGCGGTGTCTGCCGCGACGTCCTCGTCAGCCATGGACCGGACCAGGTCGAGGATACGGCGACGGACCTTGGCCTTGTGGATCTTCGGGAACAGTCCCGCCAGTTCCAGGCCTTCCGGCGTCATCAGGAAGTCATGCACAAACTGCTCGGCCCCGGCATCGAAAAGGCCTTCGGCATCGGTCGGATCGGCCAGGCCTTCGAAGAAGTATGACACCGACGACTGCAGGCTGCGTGCGATCTCATAGAGCTTGCTGGCACTGACGCGGTTGGCGCCGCGCTCGTATTTCTGGACCTGCTGGAAGGTCAGGCCCAGGTCATCGGCCAGCCGTTCCTGACTGACGCCGAGGATCTTGCGCCGCATTCGGATGCGGGCCCCGACATGAAGGTCGATGGGATTGGGGTGGCGGTCGGTGTCGTTGAGAGCGCTCATGCCTACGCTTGATAGCTGAAATTGCGGTTTTAATTCAGCCTGTGTCTAACAAAACCGTAATATTTAAAAGCCCCTAAGCCGTTTTCGAACGACGGGCGGCGAACGCGGATATGGCGATCATCAGCCAGAACGGGATATCGCCCACTTTTGAAAAGGGTGTAGAATTGCTCAACTCCGGGATGGTGCCGTCAATGATACCGGTATCCCCAAGATTGAGCTGCTTTCCCGGCACGATTTTTCCCTGACCGGTGATCAGGGCGGACACCCCGGTAGGGGTCGCCCTGAGGATCGGAATACCGGTCTCGATGGCCCGGTAGCTGGCCAGATTCAGATGCTGTAGCGGCCCGGATGTCACACCAAACCAGGCGTCATTGGACACATTGACGATGGCCCGCACGCCGGGCGCCGGTCGGGCGAGCCCCGGAAACAGGCTCTCATAGCAGATCAGGGGTTGCACGATGAGGTTCGGGCCGACGCGCAAGGGGGCCGGTCGCGGTCCCGTTGCGAAGCCGTCCCCGAGGTGGGCGAGGCTCTTGACCCCGATCCGGGTCAGCAGGGCATCCAGCGGCAGATACTCGCCGAAGGGCACCAGCCGGTGCTTGTCATAGATGCCCACGACCTCGATGTCGCTCGCGCCGCGTTTGAGGGCGATCAGGCTGTTGAAATAGACCGGCTGGTCCGGGGCTCCGTCATAGCGATAGCCGCCGATCAGCAAGAGCTGACCGGGCTGCAGGGACTCGACAATGGCCTGGCGTACCCAGGTTCCCGGAGCCAGGTAGTCGTTGATCGCGGCGGGCAGGGCCCCTTCGGGCCAGACGACGAGGTCGGCGGGCTTGCCGTCGGAATAGGGCCGCGCGGTCAGGCTGGTATAGGCCCCGACAATCTGGGCAAATCGGCCGGCGTCCCACTTGGCTTCCTGCCGGATATTGGCCTGAACGATGCGGACGGAGGTCGACGCAGAGTCCCCGGGGCCGGGGCGGGGCGGCATCAGACCGTTCAGATAGAGCGCCGCCAGCAGGGCCGCCGCCGCCGCGAGGGCCTTGCGCCCGGCCAGGCCTTCGCGCCAGACGGCCGGGGCGGCGGCGATGGCCAGGGTGATCCAGGTCAGGCCATAGGCCCCCACCAGGGCCGCGGCCTGGGAGGGTGCCGAGCCAGCTTTCCAGGTCTCTCCCGGCAGATTCCAGGGGAAGCCGGTCAGGATGTGACCGCGCAGCCACTCCATGAGCGCCAGGGTCCCGGCAAAAACCAGCACCCGGCCGATGCCGACGGGGCGCAGTAGTCGGTACAGCAGACCCGCCAGGCCCCAGAACAGGGCCAGGCCCGCCGCCATGGCCGCCATGGCAAACGGGGCCATCCAGCCCTGGTTGGCGGCATCGACCAGAAAGGCCTCGCCGATCCACCAGGTGCCGAGGCCGAAATAGGCCAGACCGGCCAGCCAGGCCCGGAAAAAGGCCGAGCGCAGCGGGCGGATGGCCTCGACGGTGTCCAGGCTCCAGAGCAGCAGGGCATAGCCGAGCAGACCCGGCAGGACCCCGAACGGGGGATGGGCCAGGGCGGCGGCGAGGCCGGCCAGCAGGGCGAAGCCCCGCCTGGCCCAGGGCGATGTCAGGGACAGGGTCACGAGCCCAGGGCGACCGGCCGGACCCGAACCCGGAGGACACGGCGCGGATCGGCCTCGACCACTTCCAGTTCGTAGCCGTCCGGATGGGGGATCACCTCGCCGCGCTGCGGGACGCGACCAGCCAGGGCCACGACGAGGCCGGCGACCGTGTCGATCTCCTCGTCCAGATCCGGCGGGGCCAGCTCCTGGCCGAGAGCCGCTTCCAGCTCTTCCAGCGGCGCACGGGCATCGGCGTCGAAAATGCCGCCCGGGCGCGCGACGATACCGGCGACGGTGGCGTCGTCGTGCTCGTCATCGATCTCGCCGACGACGGCCTCGAGCAGGTCTTCAAGGGTGACCAGACCGTCGGTGCCGCCAAACTCGTCGATGACGAGCGCCATATGGATGCGGCCGGCCCGCATGCGCAGCAGCAGGTCGGCGGCCCGCATCGAGGCCGGCACATAGAGGGCTTCGCGGCGCACGGACTGCAGCACCTGGTCGTCAGGGCCGGGACGGGCGGCCCCGGCGGCGAGCAGGCGGAACACGTCCTTGACGTGGACCACCCCGACCGGCTCATCCAGGGTCTCGCGATAGATCGGCATGCGCGAGTTTTCGGCTTCAGTGAATTGGGCGACCAGGGCCTCGAACGGGGTAGACAGCTCGACCGCCACGACGTCGGCGCGGGGGATCATCAGGTCGGCGACGCGGAGGCTCTTGAACGCCTCGGCCTGATCGACAATGTCGTCGGCACCGGCCTCGACCGGATCGGGCGACCGTTCCGGCTCGCCGGGCGGTACCAGTCGCTGGCGCAACTTGCGAAAGAACGCCCGCACGCCCCGGCTCTGTCGCTCGGGAACGGCGGGCTTGTGACTAGAGTCGTCGCTGGGCATCGCCTGGGGTCAGTGTCCTTCTTCGCCGGCATAGGGATCGGGAATGTCCAGGCCCGCGAGCAGCTCGCGTTCCAGGGCTTCCATCACCTCGGCGTCTTCGTCGCTTTCGTGGTCGTATCCTAGAAGATGCAAGACCCCGTGCGCCACCAGATGTTGCAGGTGGTGCGCCAAAGGCTTGCCCTGCTCTTCAGCTTCGCGCCGGCAAACCCCGAAGGCCAGGGCAATGTCGCCGATCTGGCCTTCCGGATTGGCTTCCGGCCCCTTGGGGGACGGGAAGGACAGCACGTTGGTCGCATAGTCCTTCTGGCGGAAGTCGCGGTTCAGGGCCTGCACGCTGTCATCGTCGGCCAGCAGGATGACAATCCCCTGGCCCTCGATGTCTTCATGGGCGTCCAGTACCGCCTGGGCGGCGCGCCAGACCAGGGCCTCGGCTTCGGGCTCGGCCGCCAGCCAGGCCGGATCCTCGATCTCGATATCGACAGTGATGGTCATCAGCGCGGGGTGCTCTGCAGGGCGTCGGCGTCATAGGCCTTGACGATACGCTCCACCAGCGGGTGGCGCACGACGTCGGCGGTGGTGAAACGCGAGACCGAAACGCCTTCGACGCCCTCGAGAATCGAGACGGCGTGGGCGAGCCCGGAGTCGCGCGGATTGAGCAGGTCGACCTGGGTCGGATCGCCGGTGACCACCATGCGCGAGCCCTCGCCGAGGCGGGTCAGGACCATCTTCATCTGCAGGCGCGAGCAGTTCTGCGCCTCGTCGACGATGACGAACGCGTGGGCCAGGGTGCGGCCCCGCATGAAGGCGATCGGGGCGACCTCGATCTCCAGCTTCTCGCGCCGACGGCGCAGCTGGTCGGCCCCCATGATGTCGGTCAGGGCTTCCCAGACCGGGGCCATATAGGGGTCGACCTTCTCATTCAGATCGCCCGGCAGGAAGCCGAGCTTTTCACCGGCTTCGACGGCGGGGCGGGTGACGATCAGGCGGTCGACCTCGCCGCGCAGCAGCATGCCCGCGCCGTGGGCAACGGCCAGGAAGGTCTTGCCGGTGCCGGCGGGACCCAGGCCAAACGACAGCGGGTGGCTGCCCATGGCTTCCATGTAGCGGGCCTGGCCCTTGGTCTTGGGCGAGACCGAACCCTTGCGCACGGTGCGGGCCGAGGCCTGGCCGCCGGTGCTCTGGGCCTCGCCCACGGCGATCCGGACATCGGCCTCGACCACCTCTTCGCCGGCGTCGGCGCGGTGGGCCAGATCGTTCAGCGCCCGCTTGGCTCCCGTGCGGCCCTTGACGTCGCCCGTGATGGTGACACCGCCGCCGGGGGTCTCGATCAGCACCTTGAAGGCGTCCTCGATCAGGGCGGCGTGACGGCCGTTCGGACCGGTGACGGCGTGGACCGCGTCATCCGACAGCGGCAGGAACTCGGGGGTGCGACTCAAGCGGTCTCCAGGGCGGAAGAGGTTTCCAGCACGCCGCCCAGGCTCATCTTGGCGGCGGATTCGATACGGACCGGCACGATGGTGCCGATCAGGCTTTCCGGGCCTTCGGCATGGACCGCCTGCAGATAGGGGCTGCGGCCGACGACCTGGCCCGGGTGGCGGCCGGCCTTTTCAAACAGCACCGGCAGGACTTTACCGACCTGGCCGGCATTGAAGGCCTTCTGCTGTTCGTCCAACAGCTGGTTCAGGCGCTCCAGACGCTCGGCCTTGACGGCTTCGTCGACCTGGCCGGTCATGGCCGAGGCGGGCGTGCCGGGGCGGCGCGAATACTTGAACGAGAAGGCCGAGGCAAAGCCGACCTCGCGGACCAGCTCGAGGGTCTTTTCGAAATCGCCGTCGCGTTCGCCGGGGAAGCCGACGATGAAGTCGCCGCTCATGGCGATATCGGGCCGCGCCGCGCGGATCTTCTCGATCAGGCGCACATAGCTTTCGGCCGTGTGGTCGCGGTTCATGGCTTTCAGGATCTTGTCGCTACCGGCCTGAACCGGCAGGTGCAGATAGGGCATCAGCTCGGGCAGCTCGCCATGGGCCTCGATCAGGTCATCGCCCATGTCGCGCGGATGGCTGGTCGTATAGCGGATGCGATCCAGGCCATCGATCTGCGCCAGCCGGCGAACCAGCCTGGCCAGGGTCGAGCCGTCGCCGTCGTAGGCATTGACGTTCTGGCCCAGCAGGGTGACCTCCCGCACGCCCTGGTCGGCCAGGCGCCTGGCCTCCTCGACGATGTCGTTGACCGGCCGCGACCACTCGCCACCGCGGGTATAGGGCACCACGCAGAAGGTGCAGAACTTGTCGCAACCCTCCTGTACGGTCAGGAAGGCGGTGACACCATTGACCTGGCGCTCCGCCGGCAGGGCGTCGAACTTGTCCTCGGCGGCGAAGTCGGCGGCCAGGCGCTCGCCGGTGGCCCGGTGGGCGCGGGCGATCAGCTCGGGCAACTGGTGATAGGATTGCGGACCGACGACCAGATCGACCGCCTTCTGGCGGTTCATGATCTCCTGGCCCTCGGCCTGGGCGACACAGCCGGCCACGGCGATGGTCATGCGGCCGCCGCCATCGGCCGCCTTGCGGTCCTTCATCAGCTTGATCTGGCCCAGTTCCGAATAGACCTTCTCGGTGGCCTTCTCGCGGATATGGCAGGTGTTGAGCACCACCAGATCGGCGCCTTCCGGGTCATTGACCACGCCATAGCCGAGCGGACGCAGGACATCGGCCATGCGTTCGCTGTCATAGACGTTCATCTGACAGCCGTAGGTCTTGATATAGAGGCGCTTTTGCGGGGTCTCGCTCATGCGGCGAGGTTATGGGGGCGTGAGGGCCGCCATGCAAGGACATGGAAGTCACACTTGCCCCCTTCGGGCCTGCGGCCCTCCTCCCCCAGAGGAGGAAGATGAGATCATCCGCCCCCTCAGGGGGCGGACGACCGCGGAGCGGTCCGGTGGGGGCGAGTGGCGATCACTCCTCGATCGGAACCCCGTACAGCTCCAGACGGTGGTCGATCAGCTTGTAGCCCAGCTTGCGGGCGATGGCGTTCTGCAGGGCCTCGATCTCCTCGTCCACGAACTCGACGACCTTGCCGGTCTTCATGTCGATCAGGTGGTCGTGGTGGTGATCGGGGGTCTCTTCGTAGCGCGAGCGGCCGTCGCGGAAATCGTGGCGCTCGATGATGCCGCTTTCCTCGAACAGGCGAACGGTGCGGTAGACCGTGGCGATCGAGATATGCGGGTCGACGGCGTGGGCGCGGCGGTGCAGCTCTTCCACATCCGGATGGTCGTCGGCGGCCGACAGCACGCGGGCGATGACCCGACGCTGGTCGGTCATGCGCATGCCCTTATCGATGCAGGCTTTTTCAAGTCGATCCAAGGCGGCGCCTCCGTCTGAGTCGCGGCACGATAGGCAATCGGCCTCTAACTGTTAAGCGTCCGACGCATGACAAGCGCGTCCTTTGCCCCATCTGGATGGGGATAATAGCCCATTCTGACGCCGACACGGGCAAATCCGGTGGCGGCGTACAGGCCGATGGCGGCCAGGTTGTCGGCCGCAACCTCAAGGAACATCGCTTCGGCCCCCGTTTCGGTGGCCAGGCCTGCGGCCATCTCGACCAGGGCCGCGCCCCAGCCCCGCCGCCGGGCGGCCGGATCGACGCCCAGGGTCAGGATCTCGGCCTCGCCGGCGATGGAGCGGCAAAGGATGAAGCCCTTTTCCACCGCCGGCTCGCCGGCCTCGCCCAGCACGGCGAAGACGCCGGGCGACTTCAGCAGGTCTTCGAACTCCAGCGCGGTCCATGGCCGCTCGAAGGCGCGGTCATGCAGGTCGGCCAGGATGAAACAGGCCTCGAGGCCGACGGGGCGAAGGATCATGCGTCCGTCGCCGCGGTTGGCAGGGTGGCATAGGGCGCGCGCAGATAGAGCGGCCGGGGGGAATGGCTTGGCGCGGGCCGGGCGGCAGCCAGGCGGGCGATCGCCACCGGATCGGGCGAGACGGGGGTCAGGATCGTCGCGCCGGTCAGGGTGTCGGCCAGCAGGGGTGCGCCCGAACCGATCAGGGTCACGGCCTGGCCGCCATGCAGTTCGGCCAGCCGCGCGGCCGCCGATCCGAGGTCGAGGGCGTCGGGGGCCATCAGGGCCACGCCGCCGTCGAAGATCTGCAGATAGACCTGCCCCATGCGCGCATCGAGCACGGCGGCGACAAGGTCGCGGCCCCCGACCCCGGCGGCCAGGGCTTCCAGGGTGTTGATGCCGATGCACGGGATCGACAGGGCGGTGGCCAGGCCCTTGGCAAAGGCCAGGCCGACCCGCAGGCCGGTGAACGAGCCCGGGCCGATGGTGACGGCGATCCGGGTCAGGTCGGTGAAAGCGATGCCGGCCTCGGCGGCGACCTCGCGGGCCAGCATGCCGATTCGCTCCTGATGGCCGCGCGTCATCGGTTCGGTGCGGCTGGCCAGCACGCGTCCGTCATCGACCACGGCGACGGAACAGGCCCCCAGGCAGGTATCAAGAGACAGGATCATGAGCGCTTCGTATCAGGCCGAGCCGACCGCCGCACCCTCGGCGGGGCGCCAGACGAGGCCGTTCAGCTGTCCTTTGGCCTTGAGGGTTTCGACGGGCGGGATGCCGCCATGGGTCCAGCCCGGCACGCCGATCAGATAGCGGACATTGGGCGCTTCGGGGCGAACGCAGACTAGGGCGTTGACGTCGCGGCCCTCGCCGGCCCGGCAATGGCGGATGTCGAGGTCGAGCGCCGGCCACGCGGTCAGCAGGGTCTCGTTCCTCGGGCCCCGCACATCGCCGCCCTCAAGGCGGATTGCGCCCAGCCCGCCCTCCTCGCCCTTGCTGATTTCCAGGATCGGGATCTGGTTCTGTTCGACGACCAGGATCGGCTGGGCCGGACCGGGGCCGAAGTGAAGGAAGGCGCTCTTGATCCGGGCGCGGGGAAACAGCGCCTTCAGCGTGGCCTCATCATAGGCCGTGGCGCTGCTGACGGGCCCGACGCCGTCAGCGCGAACCTGCAGCGGACCGTCGGTATAGGGGGTTATCGTTACGGCGACCGACTGTCGGGTTCCCGACGCGGAGGGCGGCGGCGGCCCGGCCGCATCGTCGGTCTTTCCGGCTGGCCCGCAGGCGGCGAGCAGAAATAGCGGCAGAAGCATCGGCAGGGCGCGGGGCAGGGTCATGACCCTTGTCTAGCATCCGGCCGCCGGCTTGGGCGCCGCCGGCCAGCGAAATTCATCGGCCTGAAGCCTCGCACGGTATCGACACTGCACTGAACGCTTGTTCCCGCAGGCCCCGGGCCTTAAGTCCCCGGCCATGACCAGGGCCAAGATCTGCGGGCTTTCAACGCCGGAGACCGTTCGTGCCGCGCTCGACGGTGGCGCGGCCTATCTGGGCTTCGTCTTCTTCGAGAAGAGTCCGCGCAACCTGACGCCGGAGGCCGCCGCCCGGCTGGTCGAGCCCTTGCGGGGCAATGGCGACGTCAGAACCGTCGCGGTCACGGTCGATCCCGATGATGCCCTCGTCGACCGCCTGATGGCGACGATGAAGCCGGACCTGATCCAGGTGCACGGCAAGGAGACTCCCGCCCGGGTCCGGCAGATCGCCGAACGGGCCGGCACCGGGGTCATCAAGGCCTTTTCGGTGACCGCAGCGTCCGACGTGGACCAATCGCGGGCCTTTGAAGCGGTCGCCGAGCAGTTCCTGTTCGATGCGCGACCCGTCGAGGGCTCGGCCCTGCCGGGTGGCACCGGGGCCCGCTTCGACTGGACCCTGCTGCAGGGCCACCGCTTTGCGCGGCCGCACTTTCTGGCCGGAGGACTGGATCCCTGGAACGTGGCCGAGGCGGTAAAAGCCTCTGGCGCGCCCCTGCTGGACGTTTCCTCTGGCGTGGAACGCGGTCCCGGCCTAAAGGACCCGGCTCTGATCTCGGCCTTTCTCGACGCCGTCAAACGCGCCTGAGCCCCTGGAAGTCCCTAGGAAGTCCCCGTGAACGCTCCCTCCAAGCCCAATGACTATTCGGCCTATCCCGACGCCAACGGTCGGTTCGGCGACTTCGGTGGCCGCTATGTGGCCGAGACCCTGATGCCGCTGGTGCTGGAACTGGGCGATGCCTATGCCGCCGCCAAGGCCGATCCGGAGTTCCAGGCCCAGCTGACGAGCTACAACACCCACTATGCCGGCCGGCCCAGCCCGCTCTATTTCGCCGAGCGCCTGACCGAGCACTTCGGCGGGGCCAAGATCTATTTCAAGCGCGACGAGCTGAACCACACCGGCTCTCACAAGATCAACAATGCGCTGGGCCAGATCCTGCTGGCCATGCGCATGGGCAAGACCCGGATCATCGCCGAGACCGGTGCCGGCCAGCACGGTGTGGCCACTGCCACTGTCTGCGCCCGCTTCGGCCTGCCCTGCGTGGTCTATATGGGCGCCACCGACGTCGAACGTCAGAAGCCCAATGTGTTCCGCATGAACCTGCTGGGTGCCGAAGTGCGCCCGGTGACCTCGGGCACTGGCACCCTGAAGGATGCCATGAACGAGGCCATGCGCGACTGGGTCACCAACGTGCATGACACCTACTACCTGATCGGCACGGCCGCCGGCCCGCACCCCTATCCGGTGATGGTCCGCGACTTCCAGAGCGTGATCGGCACCGAAGCCCGCCAGCAGATGCTCGAGATGGAAGGGCGTCTGCCCGACGCGGTGGTGGCCTGTATCGGCGGCGGCTCCAATGCCATCGGCCTGTTCCATCCCTTCCTGAATGACGACAGCGTGCGCCTGATCGGCGTCGAGGCGGCCGGCCACGGCGTCTCCACCGACAAGCATGCCGCCTCCCTGACCGGCGGCCGCCCCGGCGTGCTGCACGGCAACCGCACCTACTTGCTCCAGGACGACGACGGCCAGATCATCGACGCCCACTCGATCTCGGCCGGTCTCGACTATCCGGGCATCGGGCCGGAGCACTCGTTCCTGCACGAGATCGGCCGGGCCGAATATGTCTCGACCACCGACGAGGAGGCCCTGGCGGCCTTCCAGCTGTGCTCGACCCTCGAAGGCATCATCCCGGCCCTCGAACCGGCCCACGCCCTGGCGCGAGTCGGCGAGATCGCCCAGGAGCTGGGCAAGGGCAAGATCGTGGTGATGAATCTCTGCGGTCGCGGCGACAAGGACATCTTCACGGTGGCCGAAGCCCTCGGGCGCAAGATCTAGGACCTATCCAGCGTGACCAAAGACCGTATCGACCGCCGCTTTGCGGCGCTGAAGGCCGAGAACCGCGCCGGTTTCGTGACCTATATCATGGCCGGCGATCCTGACGCCGCCACGACCCTGTCCGTGCTCAAGGGCCTACCGGGTGCCGGCGCCGACCTGATCGAGCTGGGCTTTCCCTTCTCCGACCCGATGGCCGAGGGCCCGACCATCCAGCGCGCCGCCCAGCGCGGCCTGCGCTCGGGCATGACCCTGCAGGGCACGCTCGACCTGGTCGCCGCCTTCCGCGAAGGCGACCAGGACACGCCGGTCATCCTGATGGGCTATCTCAATCCGGTCCTGCATCGGGGCTTTGACAGCTTCGCCGCCGCCGCCAACACGGCCGGGGTCGACGGGCTGATCATTGTCGACTGCCCGCCTGAGGAGGCTGATCCCCTGTCGGACGCCCTTGAGGCTGAAGGCATCGCCCTGATCCGCCTGGCGGCCCCGACCACCGACGATGCCCGCCTGCCGATGGTCATCCGCCGGACCTCGGGCTTTGTCTATTACGTCTCGGTCGCCGGTGTGACGGGCGTCAAGTCGGCCGATGCGGCCGATGTGGCCCCGGCCGTCGAGCGCCTGCGCAAGGCCTCCGGCCTGCCGGTTGCGGTCGGCTTTGGCATCCGCACACCGGACCAGGCCGCTGCTGTGGCCCGCATCGCCGATGCAGCGGTGGTGGGCTCGGCCCTTGTCGATGAAATCGAATCGGCGGCCCAGTTGAACGAAAATGTGACTGAGAAGGTTCTTCTCAAGGCGTCAGAGCTGGCTAAGGCTGTGCGTTCTGCGCGCGTCGGGCACGAAGTGAGGCTTTAAGGCTATGGCTATGGCTGAACCCCAGGACCCGAAAAAGGGCGATAAATCAAAGGCCTCGGCCGAAGGTCGTCGTGGCGGGGGCTGGCTCTCGCGGATCGCACCCGGTGTGCGCGGGGCTTTTGCCAAGCGCGAAACGCCGGAAAACCTCTGGGTCAAGTGCCCCGATACGGGCGAGATGATCTTCCGCTCCGACCTGGAGGCGGCCCTTTGGGTCACCCCGGCCGGCCGTCACATGCGGATCGGTCCCGAGGCCCGCTTCAAGTTCACCTTCGACGACGGCGTCTATGAGAGTCTGCCGACTCCGGCCGTGCCCGAAGACCCGCTGCATTTCTCCGACGGCAAGCCCTACAAGGACCGCCTGATCGCGGCCCGCAAGGCGACGGGCGAGCCCGACGCCATGGCGATTGGCGTGGGTCTGGTCGGCGGTGCCCGTACGGTGGTGCTGGTCCAGGACTTCGCCTTCATGGGCGGTTCGCTGGGCATGGCGGCCGGTGAAGGCTTTGTGGCCGCGGCCCGCGCCGCCCTCGAGCGCGAAATTCCGCTGGTGGTCTTTACCGCCGCCGGGGGTGCGCGGATGCAGGAAGGGGCCCTGTCCCTGATGCAGATGGCCCGCACCACCCTGGCCATCAATGAGCTTAAAGAAGCGGCCCTGCCTTATGTCGTGGTCCTCACCGACCCGACCACCGGCGGCGTCACCGCGTCCTATGCCATGCTGGGCGATGTCCACCTGGCCGAGCCAGGGGCCCTGATCGGCTTCGCCGGTCCCCGCGTCATCGAGCAGACCATCCGCGAGACCCTGCCGCCGGGCTTCCAGCGGTCGGAGTACCTCGTCGAAAAGGGCATGGTCGACCGGGTCACCCCGCGCAAGGAGCTGCCCGCCGTGCTGGGTTCGATCCTCGGCACCCTGATGATGGGCCGTCGCAAGGCGGCCTGAGGACTGAGGGGTCTCATCCTCCCCCGTGAAGCGGGGGAGGATG
>NZ_QAII01000050.1:0-13845 GCF_003060965.1 Caulobacter sp. HMWF025
ATGCAGAACATCATCCGCGCCGAGCGCGACGGCACCGTCAAGGCCGTCAACGCCAGGGCCGGTGACCCCGTCGCCGCCGATCAGGTCCTTGTGGAGTTTGCCTGATGACCTTCGCCCACGCCCAGTCTTCTGTCGAAGCCGTTCGCCTGCCCGCCCGGGTCCCGACCGGCGAGGCCCTGTCGGTGCTGACCCCGATCAATGTCCTGGCCGAGCGGCTGGGCGTCACCTCGCGAGCCCTGCGCCACTATGAGGCCATCGGCCTGGTGGCGGCCCGCCGGGGCACCCGTAGTGTCCGCTATTACGATCGCGACGCGGTCGAACTGCTGGAAGCGGTGACCCTGCTGCGCAGCGTCGATGTGCCAATCGCCGACATCCGCGACGTCATGCGCCATCGCGGCGATCCGCCCGCCTATGACGCGGCCCTGAAGGCCGTGCTGGCCCAGGCCCTGCAGGAGCGCCGCCGCTGCGCGGCCACCATCGAAGGCCTGATCGAGGCGATCGGGGCCTGACCCCGGACATGGCCTAGCCCAGAACCCGGGGGTCGTTCTCGAGGCTGGACGTATCAAAGCCGTGATAGAGCGACAGGAACCGGAACGGGTGCTCCTGATAGCTGCCGAACATCACATTGTTGATGTCGCTGGTGGTGTCGAACAGGGCCAGACGCGCGTCCGGAACCTGCCGCCGCAAGTGATGACGGGCAACGGTCAGGGCCACCTGGTCGATCCAGCGCGTCACCTCGGGCCTAGCCAGATGCCGGTCGAGATAGGTCCGCAGATAGTCGAGCAGAACCGTTGCGCCCCTTGAGGGCTGCACGAGGACCAGATTGGCCGTCAGGCGCGAGGCGACCGAGGTGTTGGAGAAGTTCTCATTGAACACCACGTCAACCCCGACATGCTGCTCCAGCAGGTCAGCGACCCCGCGCTGTAGCAGCAGGTCGATGTCCGAGACGAAGACCGGGCGGTTCAGCACGTCCAGCAATGGGCCCAGCCGCTGGAAACGCACCGACTGGTAGTGCGCCACCGGCAGGGCGATCAGCCCCTTGGGAGGCGAGTCATAGACCTTGATCGTCACCGGGGCGGGATCGAAACCATCCCCGACGAACACCACCCGCTCATCGGTGATGCCGACCGTCGCGATCGCGGCCGCCAGCCGGTCGGCCCCGCCGATCACATGGATGACCACCAGACACGGCACGTCGCAGTGGCGCAGCACCGACAGGGCGTACCAGCGGGCATAGAGGGCGACATAGGCCACGTCCGCCGCCGCAAAGAACACGGCCTGCGCGCCGAGGCGCGCGGCATGGGCCGCCAGACCGGCATCGTCCAGCTCCTGCCCGGTCGCCGAGACATAGCGCTGGACCGGATCGATCGGACGCGCGGGCGTGGGCGCGCGGATCGACGCGATATCGAGGGCATCGGTCAGCAGCTTGTAGGCCTTGATCCAGCCCCACCACTCGGAGTCCTCGGGCACCGTGCCCTGAAAGGCCCGGGCGGCGGCCTCCATGCGGGCCAGCAGGTCGAGATCGGCGTCCGACAGCAGCGGCCGGCACAGCAGCAGGCTCATGCCGTCATGCAATTCCCGCAGGCGCATCAGCGGATGCATTCCGGGATCCGGCGAGAAGCCGAGGGTCACGCGATGGCGGATCTCGGTCTCGACATCGCCGTCATCGCGGGCCTGGTCGGCCAGCAGGGTCAGGGCGGTGATGTGGTCGGGCTCGAGTTCGTGCAGGATCCGGGCAAAGTGCACGGCCTCTTCGGTGTTGCCGAGGGTCTGGTGGCAGGCCATGGCGGCCGTCACGCGCGGGGCGCTCTGCGGCGTCAGGATCGCAAGCGCCGAGGCAAGAGGCGCGGCGGCCGCGACATCGCCCCGGGCGACGCAGGCATTGAAGGCCGTGGCCCCGGCCGGGATCAGGGCCTGGATCTGCGCGGTCAGGGGCTCGAGATCCCCGAGATCATTGCGGGCCGCGTCCAGGGCCCGAAGCCCGCCCAGCACGTCGCCCCGGGCGATCAGGGCCTGGCAAAAGCCGGCCCAGGCCCGGGTCCGTTCACCCTGTCCCGTCAGCAGGTGGCTATAGAGGGTCAGGGCGTCATCCGCGCGCGCCTCGGCCAGCAGCCGGTCGGCGAGGTCGAGGACGGCCTCGCCGGACCCGGGCCCGGTCAAGCGCCCTGCCCCTCAGCCGCCGCGACGTCCTCGGGACGCCAGAGCCGTCCGTCCGGGGTGAGGGGCCGCATCTGGTGGCGACGCGCCAGACCCTGGCGATACAGGCCGTCGAGATCGGGTTCGACCATCATGTCCCGTGCATCATGGTCCGCCGCCAGTCCGACCTCGAGATAGTCCTCGAGATTGGCCAGATCGGGCCTTGGCCGCGCGCCCGCCTGGTACTCCCCGACCATGGCGTGGAACAGGTCCTCCAGGCTGTGGGTCAACAGGTCCATGTCGAACAGGACACAGGTATCGCGGCCGGCCTGCAGGCGCTCGCGCAGAGCCCGTGCCGCGGTGCGGTCTTGGCCCAGTTCGACAGCCAGCTCGACATAGCGACCGGCGTCTTCGCAGACGAGTTCGGGAAGCCCGGCCGAGCGAACCAGACTGCCACAGACCCTAGAGGCGAAGCTGCGCCCCGACAGGGTCAGAACCGGAACCCCCATCCAGAGTGCGTCCGAGGCCGTCGTGTGAGCCCCGTAGGGCGCGGTGTCGAGGAACAGGTCGGCCAGGGGGTAGCGGGCCAGATGCACCGGATTGGGCTGTTTGGGCCCAAAGACCAGGCGTGAGCGGTCGATCCCGGCCTGTTCGGCCCGCTCGGCCAGCCGGCCATTGGTCTCCGGATGGCTGTCCAACAGCCACAGCACACTGTCCGGCGTCCGGCGCAGGATCTCCATCCAGCGGTCAAAGACGAACGGGGTGATCTTCTGGGTGCCGTTGAAGCAGCAGAACACGAAGGTATCCTCAGGCAGGCCGGCCTCGGCCCGGGTCGGAGTCTCGGCCGCCACGATCCGCTTGCGGTCATTGGGCTGGTAACTGGGCAGGCGGCGCACGGCTTCCGAATAGTAGCGCTCGGCCTCGGGCGGGATGATCCACGGATCAGCGACGATATAGTGATGGAAGGCGCTGCCCATGGTGCCGGGAAAGCCCAGCCAGTTGACCAGGATCGGCGCAGGACGGCGGGCGAACACGGCTGTGCGGGCATCGCGCGTATGGCCGTTGACGTCGACGAGGATGTCGATCTGGTCGTCGGCGATGCGGCGGGCCGCCACGTCGTCGCTCATGGTGCGGATATCGATGAAATGCTCGACCGCCGCCCGCGTGCGGGCATTGAGCGCGTCGTTGGCCTCAGGCCCGCAATAATAGGCGAAGACCTCGACCCGCTCGCGGTCATGCAACTCGAACAGTTCGGCCATCAGATAGCCGACAGCATGGTCGCGCAGGTCCGAAGAGATATAGCCCACCTTCAGCCGACGCCCCGTCAGATCGATGGGCGCATCCCGCCGCTCCACGATAATGGCGTCAGGATTGCTGCCCGCCTCACGTGCCGTGAACCGGGCCGCCGCCGACAGCTGCAGCCAGGGGTCATCGGTATAGGCGGCCATCGACAGAGGGTGAAAGCCCAGCAGCAGGGTGCGGCGGTCGACCCGCTCCCAGGGCGCAACCGGCGGCCACTTGCACTGGCTGAGGCGCACGGCGACCAGTTGACCGATCGTGTCGGTCTGGCTGGGATCCAGATCCGCGCAACGCCACAGGGCGGTTTCGGCGCGATGGCTCTGCTGCACCTCCAGCAGGGCCCGCGCGATCTGCTTCATGGCTCCGAAGGCATAGCCGGCATTGGCCCCTGTCAGGGCCATGGGGCGGCTGGCCCCCTCGTTCCAGATCCCGATGGCCGCTTCCAGCTGGCCTGAGCGCTCCCGCAGACCGCCCAGATTGATATAGGCCGGCAGGAAGTCGGCGTTCAGCGCAATCGCCCGCTCCAGATGCGCCGCAGCGGCCTCGGGCCCGCTGACATTCAGGCTGGCACAGTTGAAATGGGCGATGAAAAGCTGCGGGTGGTCGGGATTGAACTGGATCCAGACCTTGTAGACCTGTTCGGCCAGGCCGGCCTGACCCTGCCCGGCCAGGGAGCCGGCGGCATTGATCAGGTCACTGAGCGAAAACTCGCCGGCCGTGATCTTGGCGAGAACGGCGAGGACGTCGGGATCGGCCATGGTCATCTCGAACACGGGCCACAGTCAGTGCGGCCGAATCGTACCGCCAGACGATGCCATGGCTCGACTGGACGTCCAATGGCGCGGCCAACCGCCCGGGGGCGGCGACGGGCGTCACCGGATAGGTCCGGCGACGCCGCGATCGTTGCGGGATCAGGTCACGTCCAGGTAGGCGACGGTCTGGTCGCCGTTCAGGCTCTGCACCTGGGTGGTGGTCAGGGCGTTGGCCTGGGTGCTGGTCATGGCCAGGATGCTGGTCGTGGTCAGATAGTCGATCTGGGTCGTCGACAGCCCCGTGATTTGGGTCGTCTGCAGCGATCCGACCTGGGTCGTGGTCAGGGCCCCGATGACCGTCGTCGTCAGCGCGCCGAGCTGGCTGCTGGTCAGGGCCGCGATCTGGGTCCCGCTCAGGTCGCCGAAGTCGGTCTGAGACAAGCCCTTCACCTGGGTGGCGGTCAGGCTCTTGATCTGGGTTGTGCTGAGCGCCGCCGACTGGGTGGCATCCAGGGCCGAGATGTTGGTCGCCGACAGCGACGACAGCTGGGTGGTGGTCAGGGCACCGACCTGGGTATCGGCCAGCTCGCCGATATCAGTCGTCGTCAGACTGGCCAGCTGCGAAGTCGTCAGACCCTTGATCTGGGTCGCGTTCAGCACGGCCATCTGGGTGCTGTCGAGGACCGAGACATTGGTCGTCGACAGGGCCGCGATCTGGGACGAGGTGACCGAACCGATCTGGGTGGTCGACAGCGCCTTGACGTTGGTCGAGTCGAGCGCTGCGAACTGGACCGTCGTCAGGGCACCGACCTGGGTTTCGCTGAGCTCGCCGATGTCGGTCGACGTCAGGCCCTTCACCTGGGTGGTGGTCAGGGCCTTGATCTGGGTCGTCGTCAGGGCAGCGGTCTGGGTCGCGTCGAGGGCCGAGACGTTGGTCGCCGAGAGGGCCACCAGCTGGGTCGCCGTCAGGGCCGCGACCTGAGTGCCGGCCAGCTCGCTGATGTCCGTCGTCGTCAGAGCGGAGACCTGCGAGGTGGTCAGGCCCTTGATCTGGGTCGCGTTCAGGGCCGCCGTCTGGGTGGCGTCGAGGGCCGAGATACCGGTCGGGGTCAACGAACCGATCTGGGTCGCCGTCAGCTGGCCGATCTGGGTCGCCGACAGTTCACCGATGTCGGTGGTCGTGAAGGCCTTCAGCTGAGTGCTGGTCAGGGCCTTGACCTGGGTATCGGCCAGGGCCGCGACCTGGGTGCCGTTGAGGGTCGAGATGTTGGTCGCCGAGAGCGCCGCCAGCTGCAGGATCGTCAGGGCTGCAATCTGGGTGTCGGCCAGGTTGGTGACGTTGGTGGAGGTCAGGGCTCCGACTTGCGATGCAGTCAGACCCTTGACCTGGGTGGCGTTCAGCACCGCGAGCTGGGTATCGGCCAGCAGCGTCACGTTCGCGGGCGAAATGCCGGCGATCTGGGTCGCCGACAGGGCCGTGATCTGGGTCGTCGACAGTTGCTGGATGTTGGTGCCCGTCAGAGCACCGACCTGGGCCGAGCTCAGGGCACCGACCTGGGTGGCCGACAGTTCACCGATATCAGTGATCGACAGGCCCTTGATCTGGGTCGTGCTCAGCGCCTGAACCTGGGTGTTGTTCAGCACCGCGATCTGGGTATCGGCCAGGGCCGAGATATTGGTCTCGGACAGGTTCTTGAGCTGATCGGCCGTCAGGGCTCCGACCTGGGTGGTCGAAAGCTCGCCGACGTCGGTCGTCGTCAGACCCTTGATCTGGCTGGCGGTGAGTCCCTTGATCTGGGTGGTGCTCAGCGCCGCCATCTGGGTGGCGTCGAGCGCCGAGACGTTGGTCGCCGACAGGGCCGCGACCTGGGTCGCCGTCAACGCACCAACCTGGGTATCGGCCAGCTCGCTGATGTCGGTCGTCGTCAGGCCGGCCAGTTGCGAGGTCGTCAGGCCCTTGATCTGGGTTGTGTTGAGGACCGCGACCTGGGTGCCGTCAAGCGCCGAGACATTAGTCGCCGACAGGGCCGCGATCTGGGTGGCGCTGACCGAACCGATCTGGGTGGTCGACAGGGCCCTGATGTTGGTCGAGTCGAGCGCGGCGAACTGGGCCGTCGTCAGGGCACCGACCTGGGTCTCGGACAGCTCGCCGATATCGGTGGTGGTCAGCCCCTTCACCTGGGTGGTGGTCAGGGCCTTGATCTGGCTGGTGCTGAGGGCGGCGGTCTGGGTGGCATCGAGCGCCGAGACATTGGTCACCGACAGGGCCGAGATCTGGGTCGCGGCCAGGGCCGAGACCTGGGTTCCGGACAACTCGCCAATGTCGGTCGTCGTCAGGGCCGAGACCTGCGACGTGGTCAGCCCCTTGATCTGGGTCGCCGTCAGGGCAGCCGTCTGGGTCGCATCCAGGGCCGAGACGTTGGTGGTCGACAGCGCCCCGATCTGGGTCGCGGTCAGGGCCGCGACCTGCGTGCCGGCCAACTCGCCGATGTCGGTGGTGGTGAAGCCCTTCAGCTGGGTTGCCGTCAGGCCCTTGATCTGGGTGTCGGACAGGGCGGCGACCTGGGTGCCGTCGAGCGCCGATACGCCGGTAGCGGTCAGGGCCCCGATCTGGGTCGCGGTCAGGGCCGCCACCTGGGTGTTGGCCAGATCGCCGATATTGGTCGTGGTCAAGGCGGTCAGTTGCGAAACCGTCAGGCCCTTGACCTGGGTCGTGCTGAGGGCCGCGAACTGGGTGTCAGCCAGCAGGGTGACATTGGTGGCGCTGATCGCACCGATCTGGGTCGCCGACAGGGCCTGGACCTGGGTGGTCGAAAGCTGTTGCAGGTTGGTCGAGGACAAGGCGCTGACCTGGGCGGCGCTCAGTGCACCGACCTGGGTGCCGGACAGCTCGGTGATGTCGGTGACCGACAGGCCCTTAAGCTGGGTGGTCGACAGGGCCTGGACCTGGGTGTTGCTCAAGGCAGCCACCTGGGTGTCGGCCAGGGCCGAGATATTGGTCTCTGACAGGGCCTTGAGCTGGTCCGTCGTCAGGGCGCTGATCTGGGTGGTCGACAGCTCGCCGATGTCGGTTTCCGACAGGCCCTTCAGCTGGGTCGCAGTCAGGCCCTTGATCTGGGTTGCGTTCAGCGCCGCCGTCTGGGTGGCACTCAGCGCCGAGACGCCGGTCGCCGTCAGCGAGCCCAACTGGGTCGCCGTCAGGGCCCCGACCTGGGTGGTGTCCAGCTCACCGATATCGGTGCTGGTCAGACCCTTGAGCTGGGTGGCCGTCAGGGCCTTGATCTGGGTGCTGCTGAGGGCGGCCGTCTGCGTGGCATCGAGGCCCGAGACATTGGTCGCCGACAGCGATCCGATCTGGGTCGCAGTCAGGGCCGCCACCTGGGTATCCGCCAGGTCACCGATATTGGTGGAGGTCAGAGCCGCCAGCTGCGAGGTCGTCAGACCCTTGACCTGGGTCGTGCTGAGGGCGGCGAACTGGGTATCGGCCAGCAGGGTGACATTGGTGGCGCTGATCGCCCCGATCTGGGTCGCCGATAGAGCCTGGACCTGGGTGGTCGACAGCTGCTGCAGGTTGGTCGAGGACAGGGCGCTGACCTGGGCGACGCTCAGCGCGCCGACCTGGGTTCCGGACAGTTCACCGATATCGGTAACCGACAGACCCTTCAGCTGGGTCGACGTCAGGGCCTGGACCTGAGTGCTGCTCAGGGCTGCAACCTGGGTATCCGCCAGGGCCGAGATATTGGTCTCTGACAGGGCCTTCAGCTGATCGCCCGTCAGGGCGCTGACCTGGGTGGTCGACAGCTCGCCGATGTCGGTGGTCGAGAGGCCCTTCACCTGGGTGGCCGTCAGGGCCTTGATCTGGGTAGTCGAAAGGGCCGCCGTCTGGGTCGCGTCGAGGGCCGAGATATTGGTGGCGCTGAGCGAGCTCAGCTGGGTTCCCGTCAGGGCTGCGATCTGGGTATCGGCCAGTTCAGCGATGTCGGTGGTGGTCAGGGATTTCAGCTGGTTGGCCGTCAGGCCCTTGATCTGCGTGGCGTTCAGGGCCGCCGTCTGGGTGGCGTCCAGGGCCGAAACGCCGGTCGCGCTGAGGGCACCGATCTGGGTCGCCGTCAGGGCCCCGACCTGGGTATCGGCCAGTTCGCTGATGTCGGTGGTCGTCAGGCCGGCCAGTTGTGAGGTCGTCAGACCCTTGATCTGGGTCGCGTTCAGCACCGCAACCTGGGTGCCTTCAAGCGCCGAGACATTGGTCGCTGACAGGGCTGCGATCTGGGTCGCGCTGACCGAGCCGATCTGGGTGGTCGACAGAGCCTTGATGTTGGTCGAGTCCAGCGCTGCGAACTGGGCCGCCGTCAGGGCCCCGACCTGGGTCTCGGACAGCTCGCCGATGTCGGTGCTGTTCAGGCCCTTCACCTGGGTGATCGACAAGGCCTTGATCTGGGTGGTGCTCAGCGCCGCCGTCTGGGTCGCATCCAGCGCCGAGACATTGGTCGCCGAAAGCGCCGTCAGTTGCGTCGCCGTCAGGGCCCCGACCTGGGTCCCGGACAGTTCGCCGATGTCGGTGGTCGTCAGGGCCGCCAGCTGCGAGTTGGTCAGACCCTTGATCTGGGTCGCGGTCAGGGCCGCCGACTGGGTGGCGTCAAGCGCCGAGACATTGGTGTTGGACAGCGCCCCGATCTGGGTCGCGGTCAGGGCCGCCACCTGGGTACCGGCCAGCTCGCTGATATCGGTAGTGGTGAAGCCCTTCAGCTGGGTCGCCGTCAGACCCTTGATCTGGGTGTCGGAAAGAGCGGCGACCTGGGTGCCGTCGAGCGCCGAAGCGCCGGTGGCGCTCAGAGCCCCGATCTGGGTCGCGGTCAGGGCCGCCACCTGGGTATTGGCCAGGTCGCCGATATTGGTCGTGGTCAGAGCCGCCAGCTGCGAGGTCGTCAGGCCCTTGACCTGGGTCGTGCTGAGCGCCGCGAACTGGGTATCGGCCAGCAGGGTGACATTGGTGGCGCTGATGGCGCCGATCTGGGTCGAGGACAGGGCCTGGACCTGGGTGGTCGACAGCTGCTGCAGGTTGGTCGAGGACAGGGCACCAACCTGGGCGACGCTCAGCGCCCCGACCTGGGTGCCGGACAGCTCGCCGATGTCGGTGACCGACAGGCCCTTAAGCTGGGTGGTCGACAGGGCCTGGACCTGGGTGGTGCTGAGCGCGGCCACCTGGGTGTCGGCCAGGGCCGAGATATTGGTTTCCGTCAGAGCCTTGAGCTGGTCCGCCGTCAGGGCGCTGACCTGGGTGGTCGACAGCTCGCCGATGTCGGTGGTCGTCAGACCCTTCAGTTGGCTGGTCGTCAGCCCCTTGATCTGGGTGGCCGACAGGGTGGCGGTCTGGGTCGCGTCCAGGGCCGACAGGCTGGTGTTGCTGAGCGCGCCGATCTGGGTTGCGCTCAGAGCTCCGACCTGGGTGACGTCCAGCTCGCCAATGTCGGTGGTGGTCAGCCCTTTCAGCTGGGTGGCTGTCAGAGCCTTGATCTGGGTGGTGTTAAGGGCCGCCGTCTGGGTCGCGTCGAGTGCCGAGATGTTGGTGGCCGACAGCGCGCCGATCTGGGTGGCCGTCAGGGCCCCCACCTGCGTATCGGCCAACTCGCTGATGTCGGTGGTGGTCAGGGCGGCCAGTTGCGAGGTGGTCAGGCCCTTGATCTGGGTCGCGTCCAGAACCGCAACCTGGGTGCCGTCAAGCGCCGAGACTCCGGTGGCGCTCAGGGCCGCGATCTGGGTGGCCGCCACGGCCGTGATCTGGGTGGTCGACAGAGCCTTGAGATTGGTCGTGTCCAGCGCTGCGAACTGCGCCGTTGTCAGGGCCCCGACCTGGGTGGTGGACAGCTCGCCGATATCGGTGGCGTTCAGGCCCTTAACCTGGGTGGTCGACAGGGTCTTGATCTGGGTCGTCGAGAGCGCCGCCGTCTGGGTGCTGTCGAGGGCCGACACATTGGTCGCCGACAGCGAGGCCAACTGGGCCGTCGTCAACGCCCCGACCTGGGTCCCGGCCAGCTTGCCGACGTCCGTGGTGGTCAGGGCCGTCAGCTGCGAGGCGACGAGACCCTTGATCTGTGTGGTGCTGAGCGCTGCGACCTGGGTATCGGCGAGCGCCGCGACACCCGTGGTGGTCAGCGACCCGATCTGCGTCGCCGTCAGGGCACCGACCTGGGTGCTGGACAGTTCACCGATATCGGTGGCCGTGAGGCCCCGAATCTGGGTGGCCGACAGGCTTGAAATCTGGGTGGTGCTGAGCGCCCCCACCTGGGTGGCGTCAAAATTCGAAACGCTGGTGGCCGTGAGCGAGCCCAGCTGGGCGGCCGTCAGGGCCGCGACCTGGGTGTCGGCCAGCTCACCGATATCGGTGGTGCTCAGTCCCTTCAACTGGGACGCACTGATCCCCTTGATCTGGGTGGCATTGAGCGCGGCGATCTGGGTGTCGGCCAGGGCGGAGAAATTGGTCGCCGACAGGACCGAGACCTGGGTCGCGCTGAGCACGGCGATGTGTGACGTATCGAGCGCCGCGAGCTGGGTTGAAGTCAGGGCCTGAACCTGCTGGCCGCTAAGCGTGGTCAGCTGGCTGACATCAAACACTACCGTCGGCGAGAAGCGCGGGATCTGGGTGGTGGCCAGAGCCTTGATCTGGGTCGTCGAAAGCGCCGCGACCTGGGTCGCGTCCAGGACCTCGATGCCGCTGGTGCTGATCGCCCCGACCTGGGTCGTGCTGAGCGACTGGATATCGGTCGTGGACAGCGCCTGGATGGCGGTGGCCGGCAAAGCCGAGATTTGAGCGGCGGAAAGGCTCGAGATCGACATTTGACCGTCCTGATCGAAGGCTCGCACCTTGCGCGCGACTCTTTGGGCGACTTCTTAGCGGCGTAAAGGCCAGCTCACCCCCAGACGATAGGCAAGCCTTTACGACAACCTGACCTAATCAGGTTCCGGTAACCTTAATTTCTTTCCAACAGGTTTCAACGGGACATCCGGACGCAGCGCGCCGGGGCACCGGAAAGCTTGGTAGCATCCCGGAAGCGGGCCCCCTTCAAACTTAGAAAAATCAACTTTTTCAGTATTTTATAGGCCAAGTTGGGGAATTTCCGGTCGGGCGCTGTCTTACGAATTTCACAGGCGCACGGGGGCGGGACCCAGAACCGGAAGACAGCAAAACTTCCATTTCACAAGACTTCGGCTCAAAATGATTCGGCGGGGCCCCAAGTCTTCCCGCACCTTCGACCTTGCTCAGTCGGCCGAGATCCGCTCAACGGCCGCAGCCAGAATATAGCCCTCGTAGCGCACGGTCCGGATCAGTTGCGGACCGCCCTCAACGTGACTGAGCTTTGAGCGCAGTCGGCTCATCGTCACATTGATCTGCTGTGAACCAGCCCGGGGCCCACTACCGCGCGGCCCCTGCGTCAGCTGTTCCCGGGTCAGGATCTGCTGGGGTCGCGAGACGAGGGTCCACAGCAGCGTGAACTCCGCCGAAGAAAGGTCCACGGTCCGGCCATAGGGGTCGAGCAACTGGTGCGTCGCCACGCTGAGGCGCCAGCCGTTGAAGCGGTAGACCAGCGAGCGGTCGTCATCCTGCCCTGCCCGCCCGGCTTCACGGCGACGCCGCAGGACTGCACGAATACGGGCCAGCAGTTCACGGGGGCGGTAGGGTTTGGCGAGATAGTCGTCGGCCCCGATCTCAAGGCCCACGACAATGTCGCTCTCCTCCGCAAAGGCGCTGACGACCACCAGCCCGGGGGCGGGGTTTCGGTTGCGCAGACGCCCGCAAATCGAAAGGCCGCTCTCATCGGGCAGCATGATGTCGAGGATCACGAGGTCGACATCGACCTCACCCATGATCCCGTCCATCTGTCTTCCGGACGATGCATTGAAGACTTCGTATTCATGGCGTGAAAGCAGCTCGCTCAAGGCTGAACGAGCACTCTGGTCAGAATCGAGGATGAGAATTCTTTGACGCACAGTCTAGTGGCTTCCGATAACCTGGGAGAACCCTCGGGTATCAGTGCAGCTTGGCCGGATGATTTCATTTCTAACGGCTTTGTAATGAAATCGGCTTGAGACAATGGCCGGAATATGGCGCGGCCTGACCAGAGTCCGGGTTCGGGGGCCCGATGGCTAGAACATCGCCCGCCCCGAAAAGCGCAGATTGTAGCGGGTCTGTTTGCGCGAGGCCTCCGCGCCCCCTTCGAGGGCCACATAGGACATTGAGGAGCCGGCCCGCAGCGCAAAACCGAGCGTGACCGCCCCCTGCCTGTCGTCGACGGAGGTCAGGGTGAAGGGCGTGCCGCCCCTGAAGCTCGCGACCGTGTCGCCGATGTCGCCAGCCAGGGTCTGGCGATAGCCGACCCGCACCTCCGGTCGCCACCAGACCTCCTGACCAAGATTGGCCCCTACGACCAGTCCGGCATCGCCGCTCAGATTGCTGAACGCGCGCGCGGCGACGGTGAGGTCAAAGCCATCCCCGCCGCCGCTCTCGACCCGCTCGCCCTCACTGAAATAGACATAGTCCAGACGCATCTCGGGCCGGGCGTAAAAGCGCCCAAGCGGCTGTTCGTAGGCGACACCGGCAAAGGCATGGCCCGTCGCCCCGGTCCAGTGGGCGGTATTGGTCCGGATGACATCAGCCACGCTGTCGCCGTCGACGTCCTCGCTGATGAAGCTGCGGTCACCGGCGATCCAGCCATAGCCCCCGCCGCCGCCGAGGTTGAACCGCCAGCCGCCGACCGAGCGTCGCCAGTAGAGTCCGCCCTGAACCAGGGAGGCGCTGGTCCGCTCCCCGACCTTGGCGACCGTGTCATGCTCCTCGATATTGACCATCGACAGAGTTACGCCCAGCGCGCCGCCGGCATCGCCCATGGCCTCATAGCCCGCGACAAAGCCCAGCGCCTGGGTGTCGGAACCCAGGGTGTCGCTGCTCTCGCGCCGCACAAGGGTGTTGATCTGCTGCACCCAGACACTGTCGGGTCCGTACCGTTCGCCGCGATCCGGGCGGATGGCCGTCGCGGCGGAGACCTGCTGGTTGACCGCCTGCAGGGCCGAAAACAGCCCCGCGCCCTGGCTGGGTAGCATCTGATTGTAAAGGTTGTAGAACCCGTCCTTCGAGGTCTGGTTCAGGAAGGCCGTGGCGATATCGTCGTCCGCCGAGAGCGCCGCGAAGACCGCGTCATAGGCCGCGCTCTGCGAGACGGTCATCCCCGCCTCGGCCGCCGAACGCCGGCGCACGTCGACATAGACGCTGCTATCGGCCGCATAGGCCTCCGCCAGATAGAGATAGGGTGCATCGCCCAGCAGGTCCTGGCTGATTGTGCCGACTGTAAGGGTGCCGGCCCGGATCACCTCATAGGTCGCCGTGTCGGTCAGCAGGTTGTTGAGGACCAGGCCCAGATTGGCTCCCGAGGCGATGCTGGCCGTGTCGACCATCAGTCGCGTCGCCGTGCCGGCGTCCGGGTCGACGCTGAGGATCAGCTTGCTCTCCGCCCCCAGGGACAGACTGGTGAGCTTGAGGTCGCCGGTATTGGTCAGGCCCAGGGTCCCTGACCCCACCGAAACATCCAGGCGGCCATCCTGGTCAGACAGAGTCGTGTAGACCGATGCCCCTCCATCGATGATCAGGCTGTCAGTTCCGTCACCG
>NZ_QAII01000050.1:13855-19491 GCF_003060965.1 Caulobacter sp. HMWF025
TCCACGCCGTCGCCGTCCGTATCGGTATCGGCCACATCGTCTTCGCCGTCGTCGCCGTCATTGATGCCCGACTGGATGAGGGTCACGCCGGAGGTGTTCCGGCTCACATCGATGGCGACAGCCTGACCCGTCACGGTCTCGTCGGACGCGTCATCATTGTCATCGTCGAGGTCATAGTCATCGTCCGTGGCCGTGACCGAGGCGAGGATCTTGCCGGTATTGGTGATCGAGGTCAGGGTGCCGGCCCTGTCGAGCACGGCATAGGCGCTGCCGGCCTCGCCGGCCACCGTCGCGCTCAGCGTTCCGGCATTGATCAGGCGGGTTGCAGAGGCCCCTGCCTCGATGACGATGCCGCGCGCCGCATAGTCGCCTTCAGAGATCGTGGAACCGCTGATCGAACCCGTGTTCCAGATCGTGTCGGCATTGGCTCCGGCCATCAGGTGCAGGCCCGTGGTCTGGGCCTCATAGGCCGTCGTGCCGAGCGAACCGTCCAGTCGCACGCCGCCGGTCACCAGGGTGGAATAGCCCGCCGAGCCGCCCAGTTGCACCGCTGTCGTCTCGACATTGTCCAACGAGCCATAGGCCCCGACCGAACCCTTGATGACCAGGCCATAGGCCAGATCGCCGGTCCCGACCGCGCCGAGGGTGACGGTCTGGCTGTCCGACCCGATCTTCAGGGCCGGGGCCCCGCCATAGACTGTGACCGAGGCTGTGCCTTCGCTGCTGTCAGTGACGCCGTCGCCGTCCTCGTCGTCACTGGTGTCGTCATTGGTGTCGGTCGGGGGCGCGTCCAGCAGGACCCCGCCCGACACATCGGCCGTGACCCGGACGGCTGAGCCCCCTTCCAGGACATCGTCCGCATCAAGCAGGGCGCGGTCATCCGGATCGGAAAGGCGGCTGGTATAGCGGTAGCCATAGGCGGTGACCGAACCCTGGACGACGAGGGCTCCGTCGATCTCCGCATCGACGGCCACGCCCGTTGCGCCGGCACCGATGGCCAGAACCGATCCGGTGGTGGAGACCTTGCCGGTAACGGGCGCGCTGACCTTGATCCCGTAGGTGCGGTCGCCGGTGACGCTGATCGTTCCCGAATTGACCACGCTCCCGACAAGAGGGGCCTCGAGGCTGATCCCGGCCGAGTCGTTGCCCTCGATCAGGATCGAGCCTTCATTCGTGATCGTCCCGGTGAAGGGCTCCAGGCCGGTGAGGCGGATGCCGAAACGCCCGAATCCCTCAGCCCAGGGTCCGTCAAGGTCCCCGTCGTCGTCATCATCGGTATCGGCGTAGTCCTCGGTCAGGCTGATCGAACCGGCGCTGAGCAGCGTGCCGGTATGGCCGCCGAGCACCAGCACGCCGACCGAGTCATTGACCCCGACACTGACCAGACTGCCGTTGTTGGTAACGAGATTATCGCTGTCGAGGGTGACGATCGGGCCAGTAGCGCTGAGGGTGATGACGCCGTCCGAGGTGATCTTGACGTCACTGGCCGACCCGCCACTGGCCGAAGACGTGGTGATCGGTGTGGTCCGGGTGCTGCTGGTGACCTCCACCTCGGCAAGGGCCCCGCCGGAGGCGACGACGAAGGGCGCGGCGGCGGCCGTGGCGACGAGGATCTTGCGCAGCATGTAAGGACCTTCAGGAGAACCTGCGCAGGCCTAGCGATGCCGGGTGGCCGGGGCGTGTCCGGCTTGTTGCCCGATGGTCAGATGCGGAAATCTGGCGTTTCGGGCCGCCAAACCTTGCAAGCTGCCCCGTTGGCAGGCCGGAGACGGTTTCCGGAAAGGGCTGGTCGGGCGTTCAGATCTCGCCGTGGCGAAGCCGGCGGGCCAGATCGCGCGCGGCCAGGCTGACCTGCTGCCAGGTCAGGTCAAATCCGGCATCGTCGCCATAGTAGGGATCGGCCACGGCCTGCCTTTCCAGACCCGGTGCGTAGTCGAGCAGCAGGTCAAGGCGTGCGGCGGCGCCCTTGGGCATCAGAGCCCGCAGGTTACGCAGGTTGTCGTGGTCGAGGGCGAGGACGAGGTCAAAGCGGCGGAAGTCTTCGGCCTTCACCTGCCGGGCGCGCTGGCCGCTGATATCGACACCCTGGCGACGCGCGGCGGCGATGGCGCGGGGATCGGGCGGTTCGCCAGCATGCCAGCCACCGGTCCCGGCCGAGTCCGCCACCACCTCGAGACCGATGGCCCGGGCCTCATGCCGGAAAGCCCCTTCTGCCAGGGGCGAGCGACAGATATTGCCGAGACAGACGAACAGGACCGAAGGGCGCATCAGGCTGCCCCCCAGCCGCCGCCGCCGGGCGTCTCGATGACGATGGTATCTCCGGCCGCGACCTCGACCAGATCGGTGGCCGCCATCGCCTGAACCGAGCCGTCGGACCGTTCGACCCGGGCCAGACCCAGGGCCCCGGCCTCACCACCCGCCAGTCCGAACGGCGGCACCCGGCGGCGGTTCGACAGCAGCGTAGCGGTCATCGGCTCGCGAAAGCCGATCCGGCGCACAACCCCGTCGCCGCCACGATGCTGTCCTGCCCCGCCAGAGCCGCGCCGGATCGAGAAGGCCTCGACCAGCACCGGATAGCGGGTCTCCAGCACCTCGGGATCGGTCAGGCGGCTGTTGGTCATGTGAGTCTGGACGGCGTCGGTGCCGTCGAAGTCCGGTCCCGCCCCAGAGCCGCCGCAGATGGTCTCGTAGTACTGGCGGCGCTCATCGCCGAAGGTGAAGTTGTTCATCGTGCCCTGGGCCCCGGCCATCACGCCCAGCGCGCCATAAAGGGCGTCCACGACCACCTGGCTGGTCTCGACATTGCCCGCCACCACCGCCGCCGGATAGCGCGGCCGCAGCATCGAACCCTCCGGAATGACCAGCTCGACCGGCCGCAGGCAGCCGTCGTTCATCGGGATCTCGTCGTCGACCAGGGTCCGGAAGACGTACAGCGCCGCCGCCCGGCAGATCGAGGCCGGGGCGTTGAAATTGCTCGGGACCTGGTCACTGGAGCCCGCGAAATCGACCCGGGCCGTGCGGGCCTGCCGGTCGACCGTGACCGCCACCTTCACGACGGAGCCGTCGTCCAGTTCATAGGCGAAAGATCCGTCGCTCAGGGTGGCCAACACCCGCCGGACCGCCTCCTCGGCATTGTCCTGCACATGGGCCATGTAGGCCTCTACGACCTCCTGGCCGAATTCGGCGACGAGGCCGGTCAGGCTTTCCGCCCCACGCGCACAGGCGGCGATCTGGGCCTTGAGGTCACCGATGTTCTGGTCCGGATTGCGGGCCGGCCACTCGCCCGAGGCCAGCAGGGCGCGGGTCTCGGCTTCCAGGAACCGCCCGCCTTCGACCAGCAGGAAATTCTCGATCAGAACCCCCTCTTCCTCGACCGTACGGCTATTGGGCGGCATCGAACCGGGCGTGATCCCGCCGATATCGCCCTGGTGGCCGCGCGCGGCGACGTAGAACAGCAGGCCTCCCTCGGCGTCGAACACCGGCATGACCACCGTAACGTCCGGCAGGTGAGTGCCGCCGTTATAGGGCGCGTTGAGCATGTAGACGTCGCCGGGCTTCATACCTCGGCCGTCGGCCGCGCGGGCCTCGCGGATGGCCCGCACGCTGTCGCCCATTGAGCCCAGATGCACCGGCATGTGCGGGGCATTGGCGATCAGATTGCCGTCGCGGTCGAACAGGGCGCAGGAGAAGTCGAGCCGCTCCTTGATATTGACCGAATAGGCCGTGTTCTGCAGGGCAAAGCCCATCTCCTCTGCCACCGCCATGAAGAGGTTGTTGAACACTTCCAGCATCACCGGATCGGCCTTGGTACCGATGGCCCGGCGGGTCGGCAGGGCTTCGATGCGGTCGAGGATCAGGTTCAGGTGGGCATCCACAGTGGCGCGCCAGCCGGGCTCGACGATGGTGGTGCCGGTGGCTTCCCGGATGATGGCGGGGCCTTTGACGTCGGTGCCGACGGCCAGGACTTCGCGGTCGAACACCGGCGCTGACTGAACCTGTCCGGCCATACGGACCTCGACGGTGGCCAAGGGCTCGACCTCACCGCTCCGGGCGGCCCCGAGGGCGGGCTCGGCACCGGCATCGGCATGCCCCACAGCCTCGACCGACAGGGTCTCGACGACAAGAGCCGTGGTCGGCGAGATGAAGCCGAAGCGTCGCTGGTGCAGCGTCTCGAACGTGGCCCGAACGCCCGCCTCGTCGGTCAGCGGCACGACCAGCGGCGTGTCCGTCCCAGCATATTTCACCCGCAGGGTGGCGAGGGCTTCGACCGACGCCACCGGCACGCCCTGGGCCAGAAGCGCAGCCTCGGCTTCGACCGACAGCGCTCGCGCCTGCTCGGTCAGTTCAGCGGCGGCTTCGGCCAGCGGCCGCTCCACTGTCGCTTCACGGATCAGCCGCAGGTCCGCCAGCCCCATGCCGTAGGCGCTGAGCACTCCGGCAAAGGGGTGGATCATCACCCTGGTCATGCCCAGGGCGTCGGCGACCAAACAGGCATGCTGACCGCCGGCCCCACCGAAACAGGCCAGCACATAGCGGGTCACGTCATAGCCGCGCTGGATCGAGATCTGTCGCACCGCCTTGGCCATGTTCTCGACGGCGATGGTGATGAAGCCCTCGGCGATGGCTTCCGGGCTCATCGCCTCGCCGGTGGCGGCGAGTATATCCGCAGCGAGGGTTTCAAAGCCAAGCTTCACCGCCTCGACGTCCAGGGGCTGGTCGGCTCCGGGCCCGAAGACGGCCGGGAAGAACGCGGGGCGCAGCTTGCCCAGCATGACGTTGCAGTCGGTGACCGTCAGCGGTCCTCCCCGGCGGTAGGCGGCGGGCCCCGGCACGGCGCCGGCCGAGGCCGGGCCGACTCGCAGGCGGGCCCCGTCGAAGCTGCAGAGCGAGCCACCGCCCGCCGCCACGGTGTGGATGTTCATCATCGGCGCGCGCATCCGCACGCCGGCGACCACGGTCTCGAAAGCCCGCTCATACTCGCCCGCATAGTGGCAGACGTCGGTCGAGGTGCCGCCCATGTCGAAGCCGATGACGCGGTCAAAACCCGCCTCCCCCGCCGTCCGCGCCATGCCGACCACGCCGCCGGCCGGACCCGACAGGATGGCGTCCTTGCCCCGGAAGGCCCGGGCGTCGGTCAGTCCCCCGTTCGACTGCATGAACAGCAGCCGGGTATCCTCACCCAGTTCGCTCGCCACGCGGTCGACATAACGGCGCAGGATCGGCGAGAGATAGGCGTCGACGACGGTCGTGTCGCCACGCCCGACCAGCTTCATCAGCGGGCTGACCTCGTGGCTGACCGAGACCTGGGTGAAGCCGATCTCCCGGGCGATGCTGGCGACCCGGGCCTCATGGTCGGTGAAACGGAAGCCGTGCAGCAGCACGATGGCCACGGCCCGGAAGCCGGCATCGTAGGCCGTCTGCAGACCGGTCCGTGCGGCGGCTTCATCGAGAGGACGCAGCACCTGGCCCTCGACACTGATCCGCTCATCGATCTCGACCACCAGATCGTAGAGCGCTTCGGGCTTGACGATATGGCGGTCAAACAGCCTGGGCCGGGCCTGGTAGCCGATCCGCAGGGCGTCGGCGTGCCCGCCCGTGATCGCCAGCACCGTCGGCTCGCCCTTGCGCTCCAGAAG
>NZ_QAII01000051.1 GCF_003060965.1 Caulobacter sp. HMWF025
CGGCCGGCCTGCCGGTCAAGGACGTGTCGGACCTGACCGGCTTTCCGGAAATGATGGACGGCCGGGTCAAGACCCTGCACCCCATCGTCCACGGCGGGCTTCTCGGGGTTCGGGATGCTCCCGAACATGCGCAAGCCATGGCCGATCACGGCATCGGCGGCATCGATATCCTGTACGTGAATCTCTATCCGTTCGAGGCCACCGTGGCCAAGGGCGGCAGCTATGCCGAATGCGTCGAGAACATCGACATCGGCGGCCCGGCCATGATCCGTTCGGCGGCCAAGAACCACGGCTATGTCGCCGTCTGTACGGATCCGGCCGATCTGGCCGAGGTGCTGGACGCCCTAAAGGCCGGCGGCACCACCCTGGCCCTGCGCCAGACCCTGGCGGCCCGCGCCTATGCCCGCACGGCGGCCTATGACGCGGCGATCTCGGCCTGGTTCTCGGCCGCGCTGGGCCAGGACTTCCCGGCCCGCAAGAGCATCGCCGGCGAACTGCGCCAGACCATGCGCTATGGCGAGAACCCGCACCAGAAGGCGGCCTTCTACACCTTCCCGAGCCCGCGTCCGGGCGTGGCCACCGCCACCCAGCTGCAGGGCAAGGAACTCAGCTACAACAACATCAACGACACCGACGCGGCCTTCGAGCTGATCGCCGAGTTCGACCCCGCCGACGGTCCGGCCGTGGCGATCATCAAGCACGCCAATCCCTGCGGCGTGGCGGTCGGCACCAGCCAGCGCGAAGCCTATGAGCGGGCCCTGGCCTGCGATCCGACCTCGGCCTTCGGCGGCATCGTCGCCGTCAACAGCCGCCTGACCCGCGAGGCGGCCCTGGCCATGGTCGAGATCTTCACCGAGGTGGTGATCGCCCCCGAGGCCGATGACGACGCCATCGAAGTGTTCGCGGCCAAAAAGAACCTGCGCCTGCTGGTCACCGGCGGCCTGCCCGACGCCCTGTCGACCGGCGACACGTTCAAAAGCGTGGCCGGCGGCTTCCTGGTTCAATCGCGCGATGACGCGCGGATCAAGGCGTCGGACCTGAAGATCGTCACTGACCGCCAGCCGACCGATGAAGAAGTCCGCGACATGCTGTTTGCCTTCACCGTGGGCAAGCACGTCAAGTCCAACGCCATCGTCTATGCCCGCGCGGGCCAGACCCTGGGGGTCGGGGCCGGCCAGATGAACCGCAAGGACTCGGCCCGGATCGCGGCGCTGCGCGCTGCCGACTTCGGGCTGGATCTGAAGGGCTGCGCCTGTGCGTCAGAAGCCTTCTTCCCGTTTGCCGACGGCCTGATCCAGGCGGCGGAGGCCGGAGCGACGGCAATCATCCAGCCGGGCGGCTCGATGCGCGACGGCGAGGTCATCGAGGCCGCCAACAAGCTTGGCCTTACAATGGCCTTCACCGGTGTGCGAGTGTTCCGCCACTAGAAGACGCGCGCCTTAGTCTGGACCAACCCCCTCCGCTCTTCCCGGCGAAAGCCGGGATCCAGATCGAACCCATGAGATATGGCGGCTTATGGCTCTGTCCAAAGTCGCGCATCGCCAGACGCTCGGTCTGAATCTGGGCCCCGGCTTTCGCCGGGGAGAGCGGAGATACAAGAGTCAGGGAACCAAAGCCGATGGACAGCGCCACCTGGGGCGAAAAGGTCGCTTCCGCCTCGAAGGTCTTCAAGCCTTCAGGGCCCGGTCCCTTCCCGGTGGCGCTGATCCTGCACGGCTGCGGCGGCAAGACGCCGTTTCTCGAAACCTATGCCCAGGTGGCGGTCCAGGCCGGCTATGCGGCCGTGGTCGTCGACTCGCTGAAGCCGCGTGGCATGTCGACCCTGGACGCCAAGCTGTTCGTCTGCACCGGGGTGGCCCTGCAGGGCCTCAAGCGGTCGGCCGATCTCTTTGCGATGCTGGCCTGGCTGGAGGGGCAGGCCTGGGCCGACACCTCGCGGGTCTTCCTGGCCGGCTGGAGCCATGGCGGCTGGACGATCATGGACGGCTATGCGGTCGGCTCGGGCGCGGCCCGGGCCACCGGCCTGGCCGACGCCGATCCGGCCCGCCTGCGCGCCAGCGTCCGGGGCGTTCTGCTGGTCTATCCCTATGCGGGATACCCGTCCCTGACCTCGAGCCGGGGCTGGAGCGGGCCGGTGCCCCGGGTCTGGTCCGTGCTGGCCGGCAAGGACCAGGTGGTCGGCTGGAAACACCCCAAAAAGGCGCTGGACCGTCTGTCCGGCGACGGCCTGGCGGTGGACACCGTCTTCCTGCCCGATGCGACCCACGCCTATGACGACGACCGGGCCAATGACCCGCGGGCGAAGTACCGGCCCGACCTGTTCGGCCAGACCCGGGACTATTTCGCCAAGGCGCTGACCGAAGCCCTGAGGGGTTAGGCCGCCACGGCCTCGTCACGATCCCGACGGAGCGGGGTCGGGCCGCGATAGAGCCGCCGCCACAGCCACTCCAGCGGGCCCATGGTGAAGCGGTCCATCCACCATTTCGACCACAGGATCTGGACGATCCAGACCGCGACCACGATCAGGGCAAGGCCCGGACGGTCGACCTCGCCATGCAGGCCCGGGCCACGGCCGCCATAGAAGATCGCGGTCATGATCAGCGACTGGGTCAGATAGTTGGTGAAGGCCATCTGCCCGACCGGGGCCAGAACCCGGGGGATCGCGCTCCACAGGCCCGTCGCGCGGGCGGCGAACACCATCAGGCTGACATAGGCCAGGGTGGTCAGGGGCGCGGTCGCCATCTGGAAGGCTTCTGTCGCCTGCAGCCAGTCCCGCGAGAGACCATTGACCACTACGCCGGTCAGGAACGCGCCCGTCCCGGCCAGGGCCAGGAGTCCGACGACCGTCAGCACGACATAGGTGCGCGTGGAGGCCTGGCCCGTGAACACACCGGTCTTGAAGCAGCCCAGTCCGATCAGCATCAGGCTGAAACTGAAGAAAAAGATGATGAGCTCGTTGGGCAGCAGTTCCAGCCGGTCCTTCGCGTTCTGGATCAGGGACTGAAGGAAGGTTCCCGAATACTGGACCTCGGCCAGGGCGGCCTTGGCCTTGAAAGCCGCCATTTCGGTGGCCCGCGCGGCCGCATCGTCCGGTCCGAGGATCATGAACGCCATGCCCACGGCGATCAGCAGCGAGAACAGCGCCCAGATGCTGATGCCGACGGTAAACAGCCGGCGCGGGGTCCACGAGCGGGCGAACATGAGGGCAAAACCGGCCAGGGCATAGCTCAGCAGGACGTCGCCGTACCAGATCGCAAAGCCGTGCAGCAGGCCGAAGGCCAGCAGCCACATCAGGCGCTTGCGCAGGATGGCACCCTTTTCGGTCTCGGAGCGCTCGCCGCCCACCAGGAAGATCGAGACCCCGAACAGCATCGAAAACAGGCTCACGAACTTGCGCTGGAACAGCCACTGGGTGGCGAACCAGACCGACACCGTGTCGGCACCCGTTCCGTGCGGCCAGTGGCGGACCGACTCGGCAATGCCGGGCGAGGCGGCAAAATCCGGCACGTTACAGATCAGGATGCCGAGGACGCCCAGCCCCCGCAGCGAGTCGAGCAGCGTAATGCGCGCTTTGGTCATGGAGCCCCCCGGCAATGTCCGTTGCCAGAGTGACCCAAAGCGCTGCGGGCGGCAACCGGGGGTTCAGGGACGGCGCTCAGGCACCCGGACGAGGACAGCGGCCCCGGCGATCATGAACAGGGCCGAAACCGCCACAGCGATCCGCTGGTCGCCGATCAGGGTGGTGCCGAAAGCGATGACCAGCGGGGCCATGAAGGCCGTGGCCTTGCCCGACAGGGCATAGAGCCCGAACCACCGCCCGGTCTCGCCGGCCGGGGCCAGTTCGGCCATCCAGGCCCGCAGCGAGGCCTGGGCCGGACCGAAGGTGAGGCCGACGAACAGGCTGAAGCCCAGATAGACCTTCTCGGGCAGGCTGGCGAACAGGGCTCCGCCGGGCACGGCCGGCGGCACCGGGAACAGGAAGAACAGGCTGTCGCGGCCGACGCAGCCGATCCCGGCCGCCCCGAACAGCACCACCGCCACGGCGATCAGCACCGTCGCCTTGCTGCCGATCTTCTGGTCGATGCGGCCACCGATGAAGGTGCCGATCCCCGCCGTCACCGACAGGGCGATGGCGTAGAGGCCCAACTGGGTCGTGGTCCAGCCGAACAGGCCGGCGGCCAGCACGCCACCGAAGGCGATAAAGCTGGAAATGCCGTCGCCCAGCAGCATGCGGCCGATCAGGAACTTCAGCATGTGCGGCTTGGCCGGCAGACCACGAATGGTCTCCCACAGCTCGGCCAGGGGTCGGGTGCCGCTGGCCGGCGGCGGCTTGGGCGCGCTCAGCATCAGCGGCCAGCTGAACAGCAGGAACCACAAGGCCACCATCGGGCCGACGATCCGGTCGGGCTCGTGCAGGGCCTTGGACAGGCCCAGCAGGGGCTCCCTGGGCAGGGAGAAGGCAAACAGTACGATGAACAGCGAGATCAGCGCCCCGACATAGGCCATGGCCCAGGCCGTGCCCGACAGCCGCCCGACCTCGCCCTCGCGAGCGACGATCGGCAGCAGGGCATTCATCACCGACCCGCCCAGCTCGGCCGTCACCCCGGCGACGACCAGACAGGCGAGGACCGGAACGATCATCGCCGTCTGGCCCGGTACCGCCCACCACAGGCCGGCGCTGGCGATCACGAACGGCACCGCCAGCACGACCAGCCAGGTGCGGGGATTGCGCTGCGCGTCGACGGCGGCACCGACCAGCGGGCTGAAGATGGCGATGGCGAGGCCCGAGATCGCCCCGGCATAGCCCAGCAGGCTCTGGCCCCGGGCGGCATCGCCGACAAAGCCCGCCGCGAAATAGGGCGTGAAGATAAAGGTCGCGATCAGGGCCCAATAGGGCTGCTGGGCCCATTCATAGGCGGCCCAGGCCACGCGTCGCCGATCACCCTGGTCCATGAACTCTCCCCCGGTACCCGAGCCTTAAATCACGGGACCGGGGGAAAGGCAGGCAAAATCAGACAGCGTTGGCCAGCTCGCGCAACGCCGCATTGGCGATGGTGAGCTTGGCAAAGCTCCAGCCCCCGCCGGCCTGTTCGATATCCTCGACCGTGCGCCGGGCGGCCCGGACGCGATCGGTCCGCAGGGCCGACCACGAGGTCACCGCCGCCTTGGCCGAGATGTCGTCATCCCCGGCCTGGGCATTGGCCGCGAACTTCAGCACTGTCTGGGTGATCGCCGTCTGCTCGCTGAGCAGGTCCTCGATCAGACGCCGGACGGCCAGCCGCTCGAAGGCATCGCCGCCGACGAAGGCCCCGGCCGCGCCGCGCAGTCGGTCGAACCCGAAGGCCGCCCCGGTCTGGTGATAGAGCCGGGCGACATTCTTCACGGTCCAGCTGGAGGCATTGGCCAGGTCGACCAGATCGGCCGCCGTGGTCAGGGGCTGCAGGCTGGCCACCGCCAGGGCCAGGGCCTCGGGCGCGCCTTCGGCCACATAGGCCTTGACCCGCTTGGCCACGGCCTTCTGCTCGTAGGTCGACAGGACGGCAGGCGTCAGGGTGCGCAGCTCGGCCACCGAGGGTCCGTAGTTGTCGACCAGGGCCTTGACCGAGGCCTTGTCACGCTGGGCCCGGCGGGCCAGCCAGAAGGTCAGGCTGCGCAGGGCATAGGCCAGGGCCTTGTAGAGCGCGGTCTGGCCCGAGGCCGAGGCCTGGTTGTCGAGGGCCGAGACCTGGTCCCACAGGGCATCGATGCCGAGGATCTGGCGCGCGGCGGTGAAGCCGGTGACCAGGGCATCGACATCACAGCCGGCGGCGGCCTTCAGGCGCGAGGCGAAGGTCGGGCCGCACATGTTGACCATCTGGTTGCAGACCACCGTGGCGATGATCTCGCGCTTCAGGCGGTGCTTCTGCATCTGGTCGGCATAGCGGTCCATCGCCGGCGGGAAGTAGCCGCGCAGGGTGGCCTCGAACCAGGGATCATCGGGCGCGTCGGAGGCGACGATGTCGTCAAACAGGTCGATCTTGCCATAGGCCAGCAGGACCGCCAGTTCCGGCCGGGTCAGGCCCCGGCCCGAGGCTCCGCGCTCGAGCAGTACGGTATTGCCCGGCAGCCCCTCGACCTTGCGGTCGAGACGGCCGCGGTTTTCAAGGTCGGCCATATAGCGGGCGTGGCTGTCGACTTCCGAGACCGCATCGCTTTCCAGCAGGGTGAGGGCCAGGGTCTGGTCGAAGTTGTCGGCCAGGACGTGGCTGGCCACATCGTCGGTCATGGTCGGCAACAGCTGGTTGCGCGACTCCCGGGTCAGCTGGCCGGACCGCTCCAGCAGACCGGTGAGGATCTTGATATTGACCTCGTGGTCGGAGCTGTCGACGCCGGCCGAATTGTCGATGGCGTCGGTATTGATGTGACCGCCGACTGACGCGAACTCGATACGGCCGGCCTGGGTGAGACCAAGGTTTGCCCCCTCGCCGACCACCTTGACCCGCAGGTCCGCACCGTTGACGCGGATGGCGTCATTGGCCTTGTCACCGGCGTCGGCCTGGCTCTCGCCCCGCGCCTTCACATAGGTGCCGATGCCGCCCAGATAGAGCAGCTCGGCCCGGGCCGACAGGATGGCCGTCATCAGCTCGGCCGGAGAGACCGCCTCGGCCTTGAGGTCGAGCATGGCGCGGACCTCGGGGGTCAGCGGGATGCTCTTGAGGCTGCGGGCGAAGATGCCGCCGCCGGCCGAGATCTTGCTGCGGTCGTAGTCGTCCCACGAGGAACGCGGCAGCTTGAACATCCGGTCGCGCTCGGCCCACGAAACGGCAACGTCCGGATCGGGATCGAGGAAGATGTGGCGATGGTCAAAGGCGGCCAGCAGCTTGGTCTGCTTGGACAGCAGCATGCCGTTGCCGAACACGTCGCCGCTCATGTCGCCGACGCCGACGACGGTGAAGGGGCGGGTCTGGATGTCCTTGCCTAGTTCGCGGAAGTGGCGCTTGACCGCTTCCCAGGCCCCGCGGGCGGTAATGCCCATGACCTTGTGATCGTAGCCGACCGAACCGCCCGAGGCGAAGGCATCGCCCAGCCAGAAGCCGTAGTCCTCGGCCACGCCGTTGGCGATGTCGGAGAAGGTCGCCGTGCCCTTGTCGGCCGCAACGACCAGATAGGGATCCTCGCCGTCATGCACGACCACCGAAGGCGGCGGCACGACCTTGTTGTCGGCGTCGATATTGTCCGTCAGGTCCAGCAGGCCCGACAGGAAGGTCTTGTAGGCCCGGATTGCCTCGGCCTGGATCGCATCGCGATCCCCGCCGCGCGGCAGCTGCTTGGGATAGAAGCCGCCCTTGCTGCCGACCGGCACGATCACCGCGTTCTTGACCTGCTGGGCCTTCACCAGGCCGAGGACCTCGGTGCGGAAGTCATCGCGACGGTCGCTCCAGCGCAGGCCGCCGCGGGCCACGGGACCGAAGCGCAGGTGGACGCCCTCGACATGCGGGGCCGAGATGAAGATCTCGCGATAGGGCTTGGGAGCCGGCAGGTCTTCCAGCTCGCGGGAGGCGATCTTGAAGCTGATATAGGGCTTGGGCTCACCATCCAGACCCGGCTGGTAGAAGTTGGTCCGCTGGATGGCCCCGACCAGGGCGGCGATGCGGCGCAGGACGCGGTCGGCGTCGAGGCTTTCAACGGCCTGGAGGGCCTCGTCGATCCGCGCCTGGACGGCCCTGGCCTGCTCCTGTCGGGTCTTGAGATCGGCGGCGACCGCCGGATGGAACTTGGTCTGGAAGAGATCCAGGATCAGGCGGGCCACGGCCGGGTGGTCGGCGAGGGCCTGTTCCTGCACGCCCTGGCTGGGGTCGAGGCCCGACTGCTGGCGATAGCGGGCCAGGGCCCGGATCAGGGCCGCCTCGCGCCAGCCGACCCCCAGTTCGAGCACCAGGCGGTTGAAGCCGTCGCTCTCGGTCCGCCCCGTCCAGATGGCGACGAAGGCGGCCTCGAAGGCGGATTTGACGTCGGCAAAGGCCAGGTTCTCGCCCTGGTCGTCGCGCAGCATGAATTCGTGCACCCAGACCGGCGCGCGTTCGCCGCTCTCTGCCGTCGGCGAGACCTTGTGACCGTCCTCGATCAGGGCCTTCAGGCCCATATGTTCCAGGATCGGCAGCACGTCGGCCAAGGGCGCCGCGGCACCCGGACGATAGAGCTTGAAGCGGAAGGTCACCGCGCTGTCGTCAGGGCGACGGAAGGCCCGCACCCGGACGGCCTCGTCTGCGGCGAGGGTGTCGATCACCGCCAGATCGGCCAGGGCTTCGGCGGCGTCGTACTGGTCGCGATAGCCGGGCGGGAAGGCACCGGCATAGCGGCCCAGAATCCCGGCCACGGTGCCCGGCGCGGCACTGTCGCGGATCGCGGCCTCGAACCGGTCCTCCCAGGTGCGCGCCGTTTCGGCGATGGCGGCCTCGACGGCGGCGAGATCCGGCTCGCGATGGTCGCCCGGCGTGACCCCGATGATGAAGTGTACCCGCGCCAGCGGCGCGTCGGTGAAGCTGGGATAGTAGGCCGAGACCCGCCCGCCGAAGGCGTCGGACAGCAGCTGGCCGGCCCGCTCGCGGACGCCGGAATCATAGCGCTCGCGCGGAATGAACATCAGGGCCGAGATGAAGCGGTCGAACGGGTCGCGGCGGGTGAACAGCTTGACGCGCGGGCGGTCATAGAGGTGCAGCACGCCCAGGGCCATGGCCAGCAGCACGTCCTCGTCCGTCTGGAACAGCTCGTCGCGCGGCCAGGTTTCCAGGATGTTGCGCAGCCGCTTGCCGTTGTGGCTGTCGGGATCCTTGCCGGCGCTGTCGAGAACATGGGCCACCTTGCGGCGGATCAGCGGCACGTCGTGGGCCGGTGTTTCGTAGGCCTCGGCGGTGAACAGGCCCACAAAACGGACCTCGCCCGACGGCTTGCCGTCGGCTCCGTACCGGCGCACGCCGACATAGTCCATGTAGCCGCGGCGGTGCACGCGCGAGCGCAGGTTGGACTTGGCCACCACGATCGGCTCGCCGATCTCGATATGGGTGCGGACGGCGCGCGACAGGATCGCGGGCTCGCTGCTGCGGCGAAGCACCGTACGGCTCTGGTCGCGCAGGACGCCCAGGCTGCCTTCCGGCTGGTACAGGGGCTCCTCGGCCGCATAGCCGCCGTCGGCGGTGCGCGGATATTCATAGACCCGGGCGCCCAGGAACACGAAGTGATCGGCGGCCAGCCATTCGAGGAAGTCCATGTCCTCGGCCCGCTCCTCGGCGGGAATGTCGACCTGGGTGTCGCGCAGGTCGGCGACCGTGCGGCGCATCAGGCCTCGCATGGCTTCGAAGTCCTGCACGGCCAGGCGCACATCGGTAAGGGCCTCGGTCACGGCCGCCATCAGCGCCGCCTCCCGGTCCTCGCCGACCGGGGCGAGGTAGATCTGGATCATCGACCGGCGCTGGCCGTCGGCCACCACCACCGGGTGGAACAGGGCCCGCACCGAGAAGCCGGCCTCGGCCACGGCCCCCATGATGCTGTCGACCAGGAAGGGCCGGTCGGGCTGGACGATTTCGAGAATGTCGCTGGAGAGGTCGGTGCCGTCCGGCTTGCGGGCCCGGCGCAGGCGCAGGGCGGGATCGGACAGGTCGGAGGCCTCGACCCCGTAGCGCCAGAAATCGGCCAGGGCGTGGGCGGTGTCGGCGGCATCGACTCCCGGCAGCTCGTCGGCCGACCAGTCATCCTGGGCCTGAACGACGAAGGCGGCCGCCTCTGCGGGCAGGGCATCGACCGACTGGCCGAGCGCCTCGGCGAAGGCTTTCGCCAGCGGTCCGTCCAGAGCGCCTGATGCCTTGAGGTCAATTTTTGCACCGACCATGGGATTTCCTCGCTATTTTTTGGCGATAACCTAGCCTTTTCGGGCCGGGATTCAACCTATCTATGAGAGTCCTGAAAAGGATCTTGCTGTTTTTCAGAAAGGCTGTGGGCAGCCGGGAAACGGAAGCGCCGCCGGTGGGGGAACCGGCGGCGCAGGCCCGCCAGGGGGGACGGCGGGCATCTTCCGCTTCGGACGCGCCTCGGAAAGCAGGCTGCGTCGCGCGGGGTTCGGTTGGGGGGTGCCGAACAAACCAGAGATAGGATCCGCTTTCACGATTTTAAGTCCCCCTACTCGACTTTCCGTCGGGGCGCGGACTTTCGCGCCGGCTTCGGCGCGGCAGGCTCCGCAACAGGGTCCTGATCAGCGGCTGCGGCCGATCCCTCCGGCACGGCCCCCTGAGGATCGCCGTCTTCGGACAGCAGGATGGCGATCCAGCGTGAGCCGTCGAACTGGGCCAGAATGACCATGCAGGCGACGGTCAGCGGCGTGGACAGGAACATGCCCGGCACGCCCCAGAGCGCGCCCCAGACCGCCAGGGACAGCAGCACCACGGTGGGGTCCATGTTCAGGCTGTCGCCCTGCATGCGGGGGAGCACGATGTTGCCGACCACGAAATAGATCGCCTGCAGGGATACAAACAGCACCAGGGCCGGCATGAAGCTGTCGGGGAACTGCACGATGGCGAACAGCGGCGGCAGGAAGCAGCCGATGGCTCCGCCCAGGATCGGGATGTAGCTGGCCAGGAAAATCAGGAAGGCCCAGAAAAAGGCGTTGTCGAGGCCCAGCAAGGCCATCACCATCCAGGCCCCGACCGCGATCATCAGGCCGGTGACCGTCTGGATCCAGAGATACTGCTCGACCCCGTCACGGATGCGGTGAAACAGCACCATGGCCCCGTCGCGCTCGGCGCGCTGCGGAAACAGCGCCACGATCTTGCGCGTGAAGCCCCGGCGCGAGGCGATGATGAAGCCGAGATAGATCAGGACCAGCACGGCGCTGGCCGCAAAGTTCTGCAGGCTCTGGGCCGCGGCCCCGACATAGCGGGAGGGGTTCAGCTGGGTGATCAGCTCACCGAGGGTCGGGGCGACATGAATACCGACCGCATGGGCGATCCGGGCGATCACGTCATTGAGGCGCGGGGCATAGTCCTTCAGCTGGTTGACGAAGCCGGCGCTGTTTTCCGCCACAACCCAGACCGACAGGCCAAAGAGCACGATCGACAGCACCACAGCCGTCGGCAGGGCGACGCGCTGCGGCAGCTTTGGGATGCGGGCCATCATCACCCGGGCGAAGCTGTCGATCATCACCGCCAGAAAGGCCGCCAGGGCCAGGGGCGTGAGGATGTCGCGCATCCAGAAGAGCGCCGCCCCTCCGGCAATCACCGCCAGGAACACAACGGCGTTGCGGGTGGCAGACGGCGACGTAACGGTCATTCAGGCGCTCCGGGAAGTTGCATCGACTTTGCCCTCGCCGATTGGCGCGACGCAAGGGTACGGCTAGGCTTAGCGCCTCTGTTTGAAGGATGTTGCAGATGACGTTGTCGATTGGTGAAGGCGAACTGCTGATCGGACTGGGCGAAGGCCCCGTGACCCAGAGGCTGGACCGCTCCAATCGCCACGGCGTCGTTGCCGGGGCGACCGGTACGGGCAAGACCGTAACCCTGCAGATCATGGCCCAGGCCTTTTCCGACGCCGGCGTTCCGGTGTTCGCCGCCGACGTGAAGGGCGACCTTTCCGGCATCGCCATGCCGGGCAACCCGAACGAGAAGATGCAGGCCCGGGCCGCCTCGATGGACCTGACCCTGACGCCGGCGGCCCCGCCGACCATCTTCTGGGACCTGTTCGGCCTCAAGGGACACCCCATCCGGACCACCATCTCGGAGATGGGGCCCCTGCTGCTGTCACGCCTGCTGGAGCTGAACGACGTCCAGGAAGGCGTGCTGACCATCGTCTTCCACGTCGCCGACAAGGACGGGCTGCTGCTGCTCGACCTCAAGGACCTGCAGGCGGCGCTGAAATATGTCGCCGACCATGCCTCGGAGATCGGGACCCTGTACGGCAACGTCTCGGCGGCGACGGTAGGGTCGATCCAGCGCAAGCTGCTGACCCTACAGACCCAGGGGGCGGAAAACTTCTTCGGCGAGCCGGCCCTGAAACTGGCCGACATCATGCGCACCGACGTCGCGGGTCGCGGCTATGTCAACCTGCTGGCCGCCGACCGGCTGATCCAGTCGCCCAAGCTCTATTCGACCTTCCTGCTGTGGCTGCTGTCGGAGCTGTTCGAGGAACTGCCCGAGATCGGCGATCCGGAAAAGCCTCGCCTCGTCTTCTTCTTCGACGAGGCGCACCTGCTGTTCAACGACGCCCCCAAGCCCCTGGTGGAGAAGGTCGAGCAAGTCGTCCGACTGATCCGCTCCAAGGGCGTCGGCATCTATTTCGTCACCCAGAATCCGGCTGACATCCCCGATGCCGTGCTGGGCCAGCTGGGCGCGCGCGTGCAGCATGCCCTGCGCGCCTACACCCCCGCTGACCAGAAGGGCCTGAAGGCCGCCGCCCAGTCGTTCCGGGTCAATCCGGGCTTTGATACCGCCGAAACCATCCAGGCGCTCGGCGTGGGTGAGGCCCTGGTTTCGACCCTGGACGCCAAGGGCGCGCCCTGCGTGGTGCAGAAGACCCTGATCCGTCCGCCGGTCTCGCGGCTCGGTCCGCTGACGCCGGAAGAGCGCACCGCCCTGATCGCCAAGAGCCCGGTCGCGGGTCTCTATGACACCGCCCAGGATCGGGATTCGGCCTACGAGATCCTTCAGGGTCGTGCCCAGCAGGCCCAGCGTGAGTCAGACGCGGAAAAGGCCGAGGCCGAGGCCGAAAAGGCGCGGGCCGCCGAAGACAGGATCCGGGAGCGCGAAGAGGCGCGCGAGGCCCGCGAAAGCCGCGCCGCACCGCGCGCCCGTGCGTCCAGCCGCCAGGGCATGGCCGAGACCTTCGCCAAGTCGCTGCTGCGCACGGTCGCCAGCCAGGCGGGCCGCGAGATCATGCGCGGCCTGATGGGCGGCCTGAAGCGGCGGCGCTAAGCCGGGGGCAGAGTTTCGCTCAGGCCGCAGCCGTGCGGCCGGGGCTCGCGCCCGTCTCGGGCTTTTCCGGTGCGGCCACATCGGTCCAGCCACAGATTCCGGCCAGCGGGACGGGGCGACCGATCGCATAGCCCTGCAGTTCGGCGCAGTTTTCACCGCGCAGGAAGATGATCTGCTCGTCAGTCTCGACGCCCTCGGCGACGACCGGGATTTCAAGGCTTCGGCCCAGTCCGAGAACCGCCCGCACAATGACCGTGGCCCGGTCATGGCGGTTGATGCTCTCGACGAAGCTCTTGTCGATCTTGATCTTGTCAAACGGGAAGGACTGCAGGGTCGACAGGGACGAGAAGCCCGTGCCGAAGTCATCCATGGCGATGCGCACGCCCAGGGCCTTCAGGCGGCGGAGGTTGTCGAGGGCCCGCTGATAGTCCTTGAACAGGGCGCTCTCTGTCACCTCCAGCTCCAGCCGTTGCGGCGGGAGACCGGTCTCGATCAAGACCTCGTGGACCAGGGTCGGCAGGGCCGGATTGTTCAGTTGCAGCGGCGACAGGTTCACCGCAATGCGCAGCGGCTTTTCCCAGGCGGCGGCATCGGCGCAGGCCCGGCGCAGCACCCATTCGCCCAGCGGTGCGATCAGGCCGCTCTCCTCGGCGATCGGGATGAAGTCCAGCGGCGGGATCATGCCGCGGGTCGGGTGGCACCAGCGAACCAGAGCCTCAAAGCCGCAGACCTCGCCGTCGGCGGCACGGGCCAGGGGCTGGTAGTGGACGACCAGTTCACCGTCGATGATGCCCTGGCGCAGATCCCGGGCCAGCGCCCGGCGCTCGCGGACCGACTCGTCCATTTCACGCTTGAAGAAGCGATAGGCGCCGCGACCGCTTTCCTTGGCCCTCAAGAGGGCCATGTCGGCATTGGCCATCAGGGCTTCGGCCGTGCGGCCGTCATCCGGGTAGAGGCTGACCCCGAGACTGGCTCCCATCTGGATCTCGACACCCTCACTGGTCGTCGGCTCCAGCAGCGCCTCCAGCAGTCGCCCCGAAAGCTCGGCGGCTGCCGCAGCCTGATCGCCGCCGGCCACCTGCACCACGATGAACTCGTCGCCGCCCAGGCGGGCCGAGAAAGAGGGGGCGACCACCAGGGCCTGAAGGCGGCGTGCGGCCTCGACCAGCAGTGCGTCGCCCGCCAGGTGACCGTGCTGGTCGTTGGCTTCCTTGAAATTGTCCAGGTCGATGCAGATCACCGACAGACTCTCGTTCGAGGCCTCGACCCGGTCGATGGCCGCAGCCAGCCTGACCTGCAGTGAATGGCGGTTCGGCAGGCCCGTCAGGCCGTCATGTTCGGCCAGATAGCGGATCTTTTCCTCGGCCGACCGGCGCTCGCGCAGGTCGCGGACCGCAAGGACCGTGAGGCCGGACGTTTCGGTCCGGGCCCCGTCGTCCATCAGGCGCGAAAAGATTTCGACCGGGATCTCGCGCCCACCGGCCAGCGGGGCCAGCAGGCCTTCGCAGCGCTGGCCCTCGAGCAGCACGTCGGCGTCGCTGTAGCTGAGAATCTCGCCGAACAGGGTCCGGCCGCGCAGGTCCTGCAGCTCCGCCCCGACGAGCTCGCAGAAGGCGGCATTGGCATCGTTGATGCAGCCGTCCTGCACGACCACGATGCCCTCATAGGCGGCATTGGCCAGGCGGCGAATGCGGTCGAGTGCCGAACGCGAGGTCTGCGACTCGATGGCGACGGCCCCGAGGCCGCCGAGAATGATCAGGGCGGTGATGCTGATCACCGCCAGGGTCAGGACCCCGCCGGACAGCATCTGCTCCGGCACGACCACCGCCGGATCGGGCAGGATGGTAATGGCACCCATACCGATGAAGTGAAGGGAACAGACGGCGATGGTCAGGATACCGCCACCCAGGGCCTGGCGGCTGACGCTTCGGGCCCGACCGGCGGCCATCAGGGCCAGGGTCGCGCCGCCGACGCCCAGCAGGACCGAGGCCGCCACCGTCGCCTGCTCCCAGACCAGATGGCCCTGGGTCACGAAGGCGCTCATGCCGGTGTAGTGCATGGCCGCGATGCCCATGCCCAGCATCAGGCCGCCCGCGACCTCATTGGTGCGGGTGCGCTGGGCCGAGGCCACGACGAAGCCGATGCCGACGAACAGTACGGCGATCATCAGGGACAGCAGGGTTCCGCTGGGGCTGTAGCCGGTCTTCAGACCGGGCGAATAGGCCACCATGCCGATGAAGTGCGTCGCCCAGACACCCGAACCGGCGACCAGGCCGGTCAGCAGCAGCCAGGCTCCGCGCACGACACCCTTGGCGCCGCGCATACGGGAATAGAGCCGGAACGCGGTGAAACAGGCAGCGAAACAAACCAGGCCTGCAACCGGGATGAGCCGCAAATCGTGCTCGGTGGTCAGACAGGCGATAACCTTCAGCACGACAGATCCCCTAAAGTCATCAGGGGTCAGAGTATGATGAACATGCAAACAAAAGGTTTGCGTGTCGCCGGTATAGAATAGGCTCTTCAAAGTCGAATTTGTAAGGAAGTATAAACAGCGCGTTATCGAAGTATGAATTGCTTAATTCTGATTTTACCACGGTTCTTAATCACGGATTGAGCGCCGGGGCCTACCGTCGATCCATAAACGGAGTGGCTCCATGACCCTGATGCCCAGCAACATCGTGACCTTTGCCCGCGCCGCACTGTTCGTGCTGACGCCCGGGGTCGCGGTCCTTTGCCTGGCGCCCGGACAGCCGCTTCAGGCCCTGCCGATCAGTGAAAGTGCGGCCCAGGCGGCCCTGTTCTACGGGATCACCGCCACCGCCTTCGTGGCCTTTCCGCGTTTGCGCCGCTCGGACATGGCCGCGACGGCCCTCGTCCTGGCGGGTGTGATCGAGCTGATCCAGCTGGCCAGCGGCCAGGCGGCCAGCCTGCGCGACTGGCTGTCAGCCGGGATCGGGATCGGTGCCCTCTATGTCCCCAGCCTGGTTGAGCAGATGCGTCACATGGCCCGCAAGCATGCCTTCAGCACGTTCAGCGACCTGGCCGCCAATGACCGTCGCAAGCGCGCCCGTCGCAAGCCCGTCGTGGCCGAGTCGGCTGTCGACCGCTTCTCGCCCCAGGCCTGAGATCAGGACCGCGGCCCGAGGGCCACGGTCTCGTCGATGAGGCTGCGCCAGCGCGGCAGGCAGATCTGGCGGCGATCGAACTCCGTGGTCACCACCGCCCGGGCGGCGCGGCGCATGGCGGAGTAGCGCTCAGGCTCCCGACAGGCCGAGATCAGGGCCTCCGACAGGGCGGGTATGTCAAAGAAGTCCAGCAGGATCCCGCTTTCGCCCGAGACGATCGCATCGCGAACGGGGGCCGTGTCCGACCCGATGATCAGGCAGCCCGAGGCCATGGCCTCCAGCAGCGACCAGCTCAGCACGAACGGATAGGTGTAGTAGACATGGGCCGCCGAGACGGCCAGGGCGTCCAGCATCCGGCCATGCGGCAGCCGGCCGACGAAATGCACCCGCTCCAGGTCCAGCTGACCCTCCAGGGCCTCGAGGGCGACAGACTTCCAGGTCTTGCCTTCGGGCGGCGTCCGGCCGTAGCCCGAACCGTCCTCCGAGCCGATCATCAGGACCTGCGCCTCCGGCACGGCCTTCAGCAGGGCCGGCAGGGCCCGCATGAAGACGTGGAAACCGCGCAATGGTTCGAACCGGCGATTGATAAAGGTGATGACCGGGGCCGAGCGATCCAGGACGCGCCCGTTCGCCAGGGTGAACCGGACACCCTCGCGCGGCGCGATCGCCTGGGTATCGACACCCTCATGGATGATCGAGATGCGCGACTTCAGGGTCTCGGGAAAGACACTGGCCTGAAACCGGGTGGGGCAGACGAGGCGATCGGCACTGAGATAGGCCAGGCCCAGGGTCGCGTTCTTGGCGTGGACACGGAAACGCTCTTCCTGGTCCATTTCGCCGAACTCGGGGTCGAAGCCCACATCGCCGCCGGTGGCCCGGTAAAAGAACTCGCCGTGCAGGATCTGGCGGGCCTCGGGGAACACCTCTTCCATGAACAGGGTCTCGCCCCAGCCGGGGTGGCCGATGACGATGTCGGGCTTCAGGCCCTTGTTCCGCAACAGCATGGCGCATTCCGCCGCCGCGCGCCCGCGGATCAGATCGGCTTCCGCCCGGGTCGCAGGACCATAGATGCCGGGAGTCGAGCCCCGGGCCGTACGCCAGCGGGCCATGGGCATGGCGGCGACAGGCGTGGCCGTTTCCGAGCCGATCGCGGCACAGATCCAGCCGTCGGCCACCATCGCCTCGGCCAGAAAGCCGAACTGACCCGGAAAGTTGTTGTGGACGAAGAGGGCCTGCTTGCGTGTTGCGCCGCCGCTCATCTGCAGCGCCTCAGACCAGGAGCTGGCGGAAACGTTCCATCACGACCGGCGTATCGACCTCGCGCTCGACGAAGTCGCGGCCGGCCGCGCCCATGGCCTGCCGGCGTTCAGTCTGGGACAGCAGGTCGAGACAGGCCTGGGCGAAGGCCCGGGCATCGCCCGGCGGCACGCAGACGAACGACCCGCTGCGGTCGGCCAGCTGGGCCAGGGGCGAGCCGGCCTCGGCCGTCGCCACGAACGGACGGCCCGCCGCCATGATCGTGAAGGCCTTGCTCGGCACGGCGAACTCCTGGCCGCCCGGCAGCTGGGGCACCAGATGCACATCGCCCTCGGCCATGGATTCGCAAACCTTGGCGCGGTCGACCAGCGGCTCGAAGATCACATTGGACAGGCCTTCGGCCTGGGCCCGCGCGATCAGGCTGTCCTTGGTGGCCCCGTCGCCGCGAATGATGATCCGGACCGACGGGTCCATCGCCTTCAGCTCGACGGCCATGTCGAGCAACTGGTCCAGGCCCTGCTTGCGGCCCAGATTGCCGCTGTACATCAGGGTCGGCGGCGCGCCTTCCGGCTTGGGCATCGGCCGGACGCTGGAGGCGTCGACATGCGGGGGCAGGACGAGCATCGGCGTCCTGACGCCGATCTCCTTGAGAATTCGGCCCATGTCCTCGGACAGGACCACGACGGAATCGACCCGGTTGAGGGTCCAGGCCTCGACCTTGCGCAGCACACGGATGATGGCCCCCGCGCCGCCGAGACCGAGTGCGGCCCCGAGGCCGGACTGGATGTCATGGACAATGGCCACATGGCGACCGCCCCGGCTGCGCAGGGCCAGGGCACCGGTCACCGTCAGGATCGACGGACAGAGCGACACGACCAGCCGGCTCGGCTTGATCGCGCCGGTCAGTCGACCGAGGAACAGGTCGATCATGAACCGGGATTCGGGGATCGCCCGTGCCAGCATGCCCTTTGAGCCGACCGCCGTGGTCGGAAGGCGAAGGACCTGCACGCCGTTTTCGACGACATTGTCCTTCTGGCCCAGCTCATAGCCCGGAAAGATCTGGGCTTCGGGATAGCTCGGCCGGACCGTGACGGTCTCGACCGCATAGCCGGCCCCCGCCAGCCATTCGGCCAGTTGCTGCAGGACCGGGGCGCTGCCCGTCGGTTCGGGCGCGTAGTGACGCGTCGCCAGCAGAAGTCGCTCGCGGTTGTCCGGCATGCTCATCCTTCGAGGGCGTTTTCGAGGAACCAGGCATAGGTCGAGGCGATCCCGTCGCGCAGGGCGATCCGGGGCGTCCAGCCTTCGCTGCGCAGGCGGTCGGCACTCATCAGCTTGCGCGGCGTGCCGTCGGGCTTGGACGGATCGGTGACGATCCTGCCCTCAAAGCCCACGACCTCGGCCACCAGGGTAGCCAGTTCCAGAATGGTCAGATCCTCACCGGAGCCCACATTGACGTGGGTGTCGCCCGAATAGGACTTCATCAGGTGAACCAGGGCGTCGGCGCAGTCGTCGACATGCAGGAACTCCCGCTTGGGACTGCCCGTACCCCAGATCATCATCTCGTCGCGACCATTGACCTTGGCGTCGTGGGCCTTGCGCAGCAGCGCAGGCAGGACGTGGCTGGACTGCAGGTCGAAATTGTCGCCGGGACCATAGAGATTGGTCGGCATGGCCGAGATGTAGTCGACCCCGTGCTGGCGGCGATAGGCCTGGGCCATCTTGATGCCGGCGATCTTGGCGATCGCATACCACTCGTTGGTGGATTCCAGCGGACCGGTCAGCAGGGCATCTTCATTGATCGGCTGGGGTGCGAGCCGCGGATAGATGCAGCTCGACCCCAGGAACAGCAGCTTCTGCACGCCCTGACGGAACGAGGCCTCGATGATATTGGCCTCGATCATCAGGTTGTCGTACAGAAAATCGGCCGGATAGGTGTCGTTGGCCAGGATGCCGCCGACCTTCGCCGCAGCGAGGAAGACGGCATCCGGCTTGTTCTCGGCCACCCAGCGCTCGGTCTGGTCCTGACGCTTCAGGTCCACACCGGCGCGGGTGGAGATCAGTACTTCGCAGCCTTCGCTCGCCAGTCGGCGCACCAGGGCAGAACCGACCATCCCACGATGGCCGGCCACCCAAACCCGCTTGCCGGCGAGCGAATAGACGGCGTTACTCACCATTGGCGCGTTGCTCCTTGGCCACCGCGATCAGGTCGGCCGCAACCATTTCAGCGCACAGGGCGTCCCACTTGGTGTCGTGGACCCAGCCCAGCTTTTCCTTGGCCTTGGTCGGATCACCGATCAGCAGTTCCACCTCGGTCGGACGGAAGTAGCGCGGATCAACTTCGACCAGCACGCGGCCGGTCTCGGTGCAGGTGCCCTTCTCATCGACGCCCGTGCCCGACCAGGCCAGGGTGATGCCGACTTCCGAGAAGGCCTTGGTCACGAAATCACGGATCATCGTGGTCTCGCCGGTGGCCAGCACGTAGTCGTCAGCCTCTTCCTGCTGCAGCATCAGCCACATGCCGCGGACATATTCGCGGGCATGGCCCCAGTCGCGCTTGGCGTCCAGATTGCCCAGATAGAGCTTGTCCTGCAGGCCCAGCTTGATGCCGGCGACAGCGCGCGTAATCTTGCGGGTGACGAAGGTTTCGCCGCGCAGCGGGCTTTCGTGGTTGAACAGGATGCCGTTCGACGCGTGGATGCCATAGGCTTCGCGATAGTTCACGACGATCCAGTAGGCGTAGAGCTTGGCGGCCGCATAGGGCGAACGCGGATAGAACGGCGTGGTTTCGCTCTGCGGGACCTGCTGGACCAGACCGTACAGTTCCGAGGTCGAGGCCTGGTAGAACTTGGTCTTCTTTTCCAGGCCCAGGATCCGGATGGCTTCCAGGATACGCAGGGTACCGATGCCGTCGGCATTGGCGGTGTATTCCGGCGTCTCGAAGCTGACCTGGACGTGGCTCTGGGCCGCGAGGTTGTAAATTTCGTCGGGCTGAACCTGCTGGATGATCCGGATGAGGTTCGTGCTGTCGGTCATGTCGCCGTAGTGCAGAATGTAACGGCGAGAGTCGACGTGCGGATCTTCATACAGATGTTCAATACGGCCGGTATTGAACGACGAAGAGCGGCGCTTCACACCGTGAACGGTGTAACCCTTTTCGAGAAGAAGCTCAGAAAGATAAGCTCCATCCTGACCCGTAACGCCCGTGATCAAGGCGACCTTTCCAGTTTCAGCCATAGTCTCTCTGTCCTTGCTTCCAAAAAGTCCGCGCTACCAATAGCGCCTGATACACGCTTTGACGAGGCGCACGCCTCAAGACCGCACAAGTCTGTTAAAAACGCCCTGCTTTGTCGCCAATTGGTACGCTGCAGGCCGAATATGCTGATTTCATGCCATTCCTAGACGGCGTTCTATGAAGACTTCTTGACGAACGGCGGCGAAATTCAGCCATAGCGATAGATCCTCCGCCCCAGGAAGCTGCTCATGGCCCCGGCGGCGAAGCACAGCCGGAACACACTGGTCAGCAGGCGGACCTTGCTGAAGCGCAGGGCCGAGACCAGCACCCCGATCAGGGCCTTGACGAAGTTTCCGGCATGCGACTTCAGGGCGGCCGCCAGGCCGTCATGCTCCCGGTCGATCTGGGCCATGTAGTTGCCCGTCGAATAGTAGCGGTGGAAAACCGCCCCCGGAGTCAGACGATCGAGTTCAACGTCTTCCACGGCGTCGGCCTCGTCGGCCCAGACAAAACGGGCTTCAGCCTTGCTGGCCCGGCGGAAGAATTCGTAGTCCTCACCTCCGGACAGGCCATAGCGGCTCTGAAAGTGCGGCGCGGCGATCCTGTCCAGCAGGCTGCGGCGGATCAGGGTGTTGCCGGTGCCGCCGATCGGCGGACAGGGCCCCGTCGCCCGGCGCGGGCGCTGAACGAAAATGCTGTTGGCGACGATGAAGCTCAGTCCCTGCTCGGGCTTGCAGGCATAGGGGCCACCGACAATGTCGCCCTCATGGGCCAGGCCGGCGGCCGTCATCTGCTCCAGCCAGTCCGGCTTGACGGTCAGGTCGTCGTCGACCATGGCCAGCCAGGGCGCATCGCGCGTCGCGAAGACCGAGATCAGGGTGTTGCGCACGGCGCTGATGCCCCGCTCCGGCACCGGCACATAGGTCGTCTTCGGCCAGATTGCCCGGAAGGCCTCGACCACAGCCTCGCTCTCGGCGGCACAGGCATTGTCCGCCACCACGACCTCGGCGTCGAACGCCCGCAGGGACGGCTCGAGCGACTCCAGCAGGGCCTTCAGCCGGGCCGGGCGCTTGTAGGTCGGCACGCCCACCACGGTGCGGCGCTCGGGTGCCACGCTCATGGGACCATTCCGGTGATTGAGGTTTGAACAGCCATCGGCAGGGTCCGTCAGGCCAGGGTCTCGCGCTCGACGCGCACCAGTTCCTTGACCATCTGCGGCACGCGGGTCTGGGCGACCCAGCCCAGTTCGCGCTCGGCGCGGCTGGCATCGGCATAGCTGGTCATGATGTCGGTGGCGCGGAACAGCGATTCGTCGACGTCGGTATGGTCCTTCCAGTCGAGGCCGTTCTCGGCGAAGGCGGCGGCGATGAAGTCTTCCAGACGGCAGCTCTCGCCGGTAGCGATCACATAGTCGCGGGGCGTGTCGCTCTGCAGCATCCGCCACATGGCGTCGACATATTCCGGGGCCCAGCCCCAGTCGCGCACAACCCGGATATCCCCGATCTGCAGGCGCTCGCCCGAGCCCTGGGCGATGCGGCAGGCGGTGCGCACGACCTTGCGGGTGACGAAGCGGGCCGGGCGCAGCGGCGATTCATGATTGAACAGCAGGCCCGAGCAGGCGAACAGGCCATAGGCCTCGCGATAGTTGGCCACTTCCCAGAAGGCGGCCGACTTGGCGACGCCATAGGGGCTGCGCGGCCGCAGGGGCGAGTCTTCCGTCGCCGGGGCCTCGCGCGTGGTCTGGCCGAAGCAGTCCCCCGAAGCGGCATTGTAGAGGCGGCCGGGCAGCTTCAGGAACCGCATGGCCTCAAGCAGGTTCAGCGTGCCGAGGGCGATGCTCTCCATCGTCTCGACCGGCTGGTTGAACGACAGCCCGACCGAGCTCTGGCCCGCCAGATTGTAGATCTCGTCCGGCTCGACCTCGGCCAGCACCTGCAGCACGCTGCGGAAATCGTTCAGCGTCATAGACCGGAAGGTCATCCGGTCCCGGACACCCAGTCGCGCCAGGTGCTCGAAACGCGACATCTCGGCGTCTCGCGAGACACCGACGACCTCATAGCCCTTGTCGACCAGGAGTTTCGAAAGATAGGCGCCGTCCTGACCGGATACGCCGCAGACCAGGGCTCGTGTCACGCTACGTTCTCCAGGGGGCGGCCGGTCGAAAGGCGGCTGGTCACGGCGTCGCCCAGCGGGGCGAGGCAGGCTTCCCATTCATAGCGCGCCATGCAGGCGGCCTTGAACTCGCGGAACCGCTCGACCACACCCTCATGAGGCTGGGCCAGGATGGACTCGATTGCCCGCCGGGCCTCGGCCTTGGTGGGTGTTATCCGCATGAACTCATCCGCATACGGAATGCCCTCATATTCGATGGCGATGTCCGACATGCTCAGCACGATGCAGTTGTTGGCGATGTACTCGAGCGACTTGAGCTTGAACCCGCCCACGAAGGCATCGGTGATCAGGCCAAAGCGCAGGCCCGCGGACCAGTCGACTTCGGAGGCCTCAACCTTGCGGCCCTCGTCGCCGAGAATCTCCAGCGCCAGGGGGTCGGTGGCCAGGACCGGCGTGCCCAGGGAATCTCCGGCCGCAAAGGCCTTCAGGTCGCGTCGCTTTCGCCACCAGCCGTAGGAGCCGGTCAGGACCGCCTCGTTCAGGATCGGCGCGCCGGCGGCGAGCGACTTGGCCGGAGGGGCACCTGCCGGGGCAATCCAGAGGTCTTTCGTCCGGTGAATGCCGGCGGCCTTGAGCCCCTCGACGTCGGCCCGCGAGATGCAGACCAGGGCCAGGCCCGGATCGGCATACCAGCGCCGCTCGAAGGCGACCGCCATCGGCCGCAGCAGCCGCGCGATCGCCGACGGATCCGTCGCCGCGACCAGCGAGTGGACGTTCTGGGCGATCAGGACGACGGGGATCCCCGCAGCCTTGACCTGACCCGCATAGGAGAAGGTCACCTCGTTGAACAGGCAAACCACATCGAACGACGAGGCCGCGAGCACGGCGGCCAGGCGCTCGGCATTGTCACCGCCGGTGAAGCGGGTCGCCTCCGGCGGGGCGCCGCGGAAGATCTCGAGGATCTGACGGACCTTGCCCACGGGCTGCAGCTCGAAAAGCTCGGTGTCGGCTGACCGCTGCAGATAGGCGATCGAGCGCTTGTAGATCACCTCGTCGCCGCCATTGGCACCGCCGACCGCCGGCGCGGGCCGGACGATCAGATAGCGGGGCCGGCGAACGGCGGGTTCGGTCGAAGTCGCTGAAGTCACGCCTGGGCCTCTCGCAAAGTACGGTCGCCCCGGATGACCGCGGGTGAGCCTGCATAGATCTTGTAGGGTTCGGTATCGCGCATCACCACCGAACGCGCGGCGACCACGGATCCCCGACCGATGGTCACGCCGGGATGGACCAGGACACCGGAGGCCACCCAGGCCTCGTCCTCGACCCGGATGGGCTTGGCATAGATGTCGAAGGCGACGGACCGGTGGTCATGCGAGCCGGTACACAGATAGGCATACTGCGACACGACGGCGTCGGACCCGATCTCGATCTCGCCCAGGGAATAGAGTTCGGCATAGTCGCCGATCCAGCTGCGGTCCCCGATCGAGACCTTCCACGGATAGGTGATCCGAACGGACGGGCGGACAAGCACATCCTTGCCGATCCGGGCCCCGAACTGCCGGAGCAGCCAGTTTCTCCAGCCGTACAGGAACTGTGGCGAACAGGCGAACAGCGTGGACTGAACAATCCACCAGAGCTGCGTGACCACGGCCGAGCGTCCGCGAAACCCCTCGGGCAATACAAACCGGCTGAGATCTTGAACCCGAGGCTCGATCATTTCGCTCATCCCTGGCGGTCTTTTCCCGGACAAGTCGACAAGGCCAGGCCAAGTCTCGCCGGGAAGATCAAGGTCGCTTGCTCCCGACCGCCCATTACAGTCGACCGTTAGGCCGGAAAACAGACATAGCCGTCAAGGAAGACAGTCCCTTGAAGGCCCGACATGCGGTCAGTCGCTCGATTGTGCGCCCAAGGCCGCTGAATTATGCCCAGCAACCTTACTAAGACGCTTCCGTTAACGAAGTTTCGCCGACGTCCAGTCACAGCGCAGGTTATTTCGAGCAGCATCTGCTCCTCTGAAGGACTAAGCGACAGTGACACGCGGTTCGCGCCCCGCGCGAACAATAGTCACAGAGTCCTTTTAAACTGGCATGACTCTTGCGGAACAGCGGCGCGGGCCCCTGAAGTGCACAAACATGGCTGCTAAGGTCGTGAAGTTGCGTTAAGGGTTGCTAGGGCATTAACAGGACTGGGGTACAGGCGTGGCTACAATTTCAGGAACCGTAGACGCCGATCTTCTGGCGGGCGGACCCGAGAACAACACGCTGATCGGCGGCCTGGGCAACGACACCCTGCAGGGTGGCGATGGAGCGGACGTCGCCGTCTATGCCGGTGCCCGGTCGCGCTATGTCGTCACGCCGGACGGCTTCGGCGGGTTCTATGTCCGGGACACGATCGCCGACGTCACGCTGAACGAGGGTCAGGACCGCCTGACCGGCATCGAGCAGCTTCAGTTCACGGACGGCCTGTTTACCCCCGCAACCACGGCAACGGGAGCAGCCCTCGTCTCGGCCGGGGCCGGCACCTCGCTGATCGGGGCCGGCGGCCTCGACACCCTGACCTCGGCGACCGGCGTCGACACCCTGGTCGGCGGCGGCGGAAACGACACCTATTTTGTCAATGACGCCGGCGACGTGGTCGTCGAGCTGGTCAATGGCGGCTTCGATACCGTCCGGACCGCCCTGTCCTACTATGTGATGCCGGCCAACACCGACCAGCTGATCTACACGGGCTCGGGCAGCTTCTATGGCGTGTCCAACAGCACCGGCAACGTCGTGCTGCACGGCTCGCTGGGGGCCACCACCCTGGTGGGCGGCACCGGCAACGACACCTTCATCATCAAGAATTCCAACACGACGATCATCGTGCCGGTCAATGCCGGCACCTACACGATCTCGACCAACCTCAGCTACAAGATGCCGGAAGGCGTTCTGAACGCCTACATCTTCGGCAACGGCCTCGGCAACAACCTGACCGTCATCGGCAACTCGATGAACAATACGTTCATCGCCGACGCCGGATCACAGCAGCTGAACGGCGGAGCCGGTAACGACACCATCACCAGCGGTGGCGGTTCGGACATCTACATCTTCGACGGCCCGGCCTCGGGCAATGACGTCATCAACGGCTGGAACACCGCCAGCAAGGTCCGCCTGAGCGCCGACTTCGGCCTCACGGACTTCAGCCTGGTCTCCAGCAAGCTGTCCCAGGTTGGCTCAGACGTCCTGCTGTCGCTGAACACCGACAGCACGGTCCTGTTCAAGAACACGACACTGTCGGCCTTCACCGCCGCCAACTTCCAGTTGCCGATCGATCTCAGCGGCCTGACCCTGACGTTCTCCGACGAGTTCGATACCCTCAGCCTCACCGACGGCCTGAGCGGCAAGTGGAGCACGACCTACGGCTTCAACGGGGCCGGCCAGTTGAGCCGCCACACGCTGCAGGGCACGGGCGAAAAGCAGTTCTATGTCGATCCGGACTATGCCGGCACGGGCACGACACCCCTCGGCCTGAACCCCTTCTCGATCAACGACGGCGTCCTGTCGATCACCGCAGGTGCGGTGCCGACCGACATGAAGCAGTTCCTGTTCAACTATAACTACTATTCGGGCCTGCTGACCTCGGAGCCGTCTGCGATCCAGACCTACGGCTTCTATGAGATCCGCGCCCAGCTGCCGACCAATGCCGGAACCTGGCCGGCCTTCTGGCTGATCCCGGCCAGCGGCAGCAACCCGCCGGAAATCGACATCCTGGAGGCCGCCGGCTCCAATCCGAACAACCCCAAGCAGGTCGCCCACGATGTGGGCATCAGCGGCGGCAAGGTCGGCAACCTGACCTATATCCCCGGGGCGGGCACCGGCTTCCACACCTACGGCCTGCTTTGGACGCCCCAGACCCTGACCTGGTACATTGACGGCGTGGCGGTCTTCCAGATCGCGACCCCGGCCGACATGAACCAGCCGATGTACATGGTGGTGAACCTGGCGCTGGGCGGTATCGATCCGAACATCAACGCCGCGACCATTTCGGACTCGTCCTACAAGATCGACTATGTCCGCTCCTACGCCATTCCGGGCGTAACGGTCGGCGACTTCACCTCGGTCGTCATGACCGGTTCGACCAGCTATTCCGAGACCTATGTCGGCACCACCGGCGACGACATCATCAGCGGCGCGCCGGGTGCCGTGAACGGCAAGATGAAGATCCTGGACGGCCGCAACGGCATCGACACGGTGATCTATGACAAGACCCTGGCCAGCTACTCGATCTATAGCGACGACAGCGACGGCTTCTTCGTCATCGCCAAGTCGGGAGGCAGCACCCACCTGAACGGCATCGAGCGCGTCAAGTTCAGCGACACGGCGGTCCTCGATCCCAGGACCCTGTTCACCGGCAAGTACATCCAGGGCAGCACCACCTTCGACGTCCTGTATGGCGGCACCGGCAACGACCAGATCTTCGGCTATGACGGTGCCGACTACATCTTCGGCCGCGAGGGCGACGACACCATAAACGGCGGTACCGGCAACGACGTCATGGACGGCGGCGACGGGGTCGATACGGCCTTCTACACCAGCGCCGCAGGCACCTACACGATCTATGGCGACGGCGCGGGCGGCTTCTATGTGAGGGCCAGTTCGAGCGGCGAAGGCTTCGACCGCCTGATCGGCTTTGAAAAGATCAGCTTCGCCGGCATCGTCTCGAACCTGCCGGCATCGCCCACGGCCCTGTGGCTGCAGGGTGGCGCGGCGGCGGAAACCCTGACCGGAGGCACCGGGGCCGACGTCCTGATCGGGGCCGGCGGCAATGACGAGCTGGACGGCGGTGCCGGCAGCGACACGGCCAACTATGCGCGCGCCCAGGCCACCTACATTGTCTATGGCGACGGGGCCGACGGCTTCTATGTCCAGGACACGGCCGTCAGCGGCAATGAAGGCCTCGACCACCTGGTCAATATCGAGTCGCTGCAGTTCTCGGCGACCAAGGTTACCCCCGCTGCGGCCATGTCGGGCCTGATGCTGCGCGGCACCGCCGCTGCGGATCTGCTGACCGGCAGCACCGGCGGCGACGTCCTGACCGGCAACCTCGGCGACGACAGCCTGGACGGCGGGACGGGGACTGACGTCGCCACCTATGCCGGCCCGCGCGCCCAGTACGCGGTCTTCACCGGCACCGACGGGGCTTACTATGTCCTCGACACGCTGGCCGGTGCCGCGAACGAGGGCCTGGACCGTCTGGTCAATATTGAAAACATCCGCTTCTCGGACGGCACGGTCGCCCTCTCGGCGGCCACCGGCGGAACGGCGGCGATCGGCACCTCGGCGGCCGACAGCCTGATCGGCGCGGCGAGCAACGACCTGTTCATCGGCGGTGCCGGTGACGACACCCTCGTCGGCGGCGACGGAAACGATGTGGCCGTCTATGCCGGGGCCCGGGCCCGCTACACCATCACCGTGGACGGATCGGGCGGCTATTTCATCCAGGACGAACTGACCGGCCTGACCAATGAGGGC
>NZ_QAII01000052.1:0-53889 GCF_003060965.1 Caulobacter sp. HMWF025
GGACGCGAATCCCGATGTCTCCCGCGAGGGTTGGGGCTCAATGCTGGAGGGGGGCGCGGGAGTCAAGCGCGGGGCCGGATTTGCGGTCCAAAGCCAGGCCGTGTTGCCGTCAGAGGCCCCGCCGCTACGCCCCCCTGAGACAGATGGCCGCAGGGCAGGTTTCAGGCCCGTTAATCCTGTTTCCTTGAACTGCGAATTCCAGAGCTGCGGATTCGGCCATGAAACTCAGACTTCGAGATGCCTTGAATCTCTTTGCGGGTGCCTTGCTGCTGGGCTTTATCCTGGCCTCAGCAACTGCCGTATTCTCGCTGCTGGAGCTCCGGGTCGGTGGGCCGTTGTCGAAGAAGCAGGCCCACGCCTATGAGCTGCTGGCCGACATTCTGCCACCGCCGCTCTATCTGGTTGAGGCCATGCTGTCCGTGCACCATGGGGTCGAGGACCTTGGTCAGGCCAAGGTGACCCTGGACACCCTGGCTACCCTCAAGGCCCAGGATGAGCAGCGGCGGGACTATTGGCAGACGGTGGGTTTGCCGAAGGAAATCCTGGCGACGCTTGAACAATCCCAGGCTGAAGCCGACGCGTTCTGGAGCGTCGTGGATCAGAAGTACGCGCCGGCCCTGAAATCCGGCGACATAATTGCCGCCAACAGGTCCATTTCCGAACTCGAGCCGATCTATGTCCGGCACCGCAAGATCATCGACGGCCTCGCCATCATGGCCAACAAGGCCGCAGCCGATTCCGTTCTCGAAGCTGAACGCACCACGAAGATCGCCTTTGCTCTCCTGGCGGCGACGACCCTGATGATGCTGGTCCTCGTCGTGGCGGGCTCCAATGCCCTGCGCAATTTCGTTGTGATCCCTCTGTCGAAGGTGTCCGCCTATATGGGCCAGCTGGCTGCGGGGGACTTCAGCCAGGAAGTCCCGATGCAGGGGCGCGCCGACGAGGTGGGCGAAATGGCTAGATCGGTTGCAAACTTCAGAACGGCCTCGCTGGAACGCCAGGCCGCCAAACAGGCCGAGCAGTTGAAGCAGTTCCAGGATCAGGACTGGGCGGCCGAAATGGCCAGAACCGAGGAGCGCAACCTGCGTCAACAGGTCGTCAAACTCCTGGGGGGCGGGCTCCAGCAATTGGCAGAAGGCAATCTGACTCAGCGGATAACCGCAAAATTTCCTCGAGAATTCGAATGTTTGCGCGACGACTTCAACAGCTCGCTGGAAATACTTGAAGAGACGATGGGGCGGGTCCTGGACAGCACCAGCGCTGTTGACAGCGGCTCACGCGAGATTTCCTCGGCGTCTGATGATCTGGCCCGACGCACAGAGCAACAGGCCGCCAGCCTTGAGGAAACTGCCGCAGCACTGGACCAGGTCACCGCCACCGTCAGGCAGACCGCTGAAAACGCGGCTGAGGCCCAGAAGGCTACCTCAGTCAGTCGCACCATGGTCGGCAAGTCCAGCGCTGTCGCCAATGAGGCCATGACTGCGATGGAGCGGATCGATGCCTCTTCACGCCAGATCGGCCAGATCATCACCGTGATCGATGAGATCGCGTTCCAGACCAATCTTCTGGCGCTTAATGCCGGGGTCGAAGCCGCCCGGGCCGGTGAGGCGGGCCGCGGCTTTGCGGTCGTCGCCCAGGAAGTGCGCGCCCTGGCCCAGCGCTCGGCGGATGCGGCCAAGGAGATCAAGACCCTGGTCACCGAGTCCTCGGACAGTGTCCAGAGCGGCGTCGGGCTGGTGGTCCGGGTCGGCGAGGAACTCTCCGGGGTCGTCGATCATTTCGGACGGATCGAGGATCTGGTGAACACCATCGCTTCGGCCGCTCGGCACCAGGCGGTCGGCCTGGCCGAAATCAACAATGCTGTCGGCCAGATGGACCAGGTTACCCAGCAGAATGCCGCGATGGTCGAGCAAACGACCGCCGCCAGCCACAACCTCACCCGTGAAGCCAGTGAGCTCGGGGCCCTGATCCAGCGGTTCACGGTCAGCGACAGTGCCACTCATGACCGGGCAGCCTGACAGGTCTTCGACCCTGAGCGGCTTAGGCGCGGCCTGGCTGGCGTCTGCCGGCTACATCCGTTCCGGTGCCTCGATCCCCAGCAGGTCGAGGACCTGCTCGAGCTGCCGCAGCGTCGTCTGGGCAAGGTTCAGGCGCGAGGCGCGCATGGCCTCATCGTCGGCCCCCATGATCGGGCAGGCCGCATAGAACTTTGAGAAGGTCTGGGCCAGCTTGTAGGCGTGCTCGGCCAGGAAGTTGGGAGCCTTCTTGTCATAGGCCTCCGACAGCGCGCCTTCGAAGGCGTCCAGTAGCATGGCCAGATCCCGCTCGGCGGGTTCGCCGATGACGATCCGCCCGGCCTGTACCCCGGCCTCGGCCGCCCGGCGCAGGACGCTTTTGATGCGCACCGACTGGTACAGCAGATAGGGGCCCGTCTTGCCCTCGAAGCTGGTGAAGCGGTCGAGATCGAAGACATAGGAGGTGCCACGGAAGTTCTGCAGATCCGCAAACTTAAGCGCCGCGACCCCCACCTTGTGGGCGGTGTCCTCGAAGGCCTCCACCGACAGCTCTGTGCCGAGACCGGCTTCGCGCAGGCGCTCGCGGGCCTTTTCGCGGGCCATCTCGATGAGATCGTGCAGCTTCAGAACGCCGCCGGCGCGGGTTTTGAACGGCTTTCCGTCACTGCCGTTCATGGTGCCGAAGCCGATATGCTCCAGGCTGCCTGGCGTGGCATAGTCGGCCAGATAGGCGGCGCGGAACACCGTTTCGAAGTGATCGGCCTGGCGCTGGTCAACGCAGTACAGGATCAGGTGCGGGTCGAACGAACTGCGGCGATCCAGGATGGTCGCCAGATCGGTCGTGCCATACATGGCCGAGCCTTCCGACGAGACGACGAGCAGCGGCAGGACATCGCGTTTGTCATCTTCGCGGGCCACGCGGACGATCCGGGCACCCTGGTCCTCGACCAGCAGGCCCTTGGCCTCCAGCTGGTAGACCATCGGCGCAATCAGGTCCTGCACGTCGCTCTCGCCCTTCCAGAGGTCGAAATCGACGCCGAGGGCATGGAATTCGCGCTCGAGGGCCACCCGGCTGATGTTCACGAAGTGACGCCAAAGCAGGCGGTAGCCGAACCGGCCGTTCTGGAGTTCCGCCGTGGCCTTGCGAGCCCGTTCCTTGAACTCGGGGTCTTCCTTCTGCCGGGCCGAGGCTATCGGATAGATTCGGTCGAGGTCGGCCAGGCTTACCCGCTGGCCGAACTCGGCCATGACCTTGGCCTCGTCGGCCGTCGAGAAACCGCGCGGGGCTTCGATCAGGCGATCCAGCAGGGCACCGATGAAGGCGTCTTCTTCCATGATGGCACTGATCAGCAGGCCCATCTGAAAGCCCCAGTCACCGAAGTGGGCGTCGCCCACCACGTCGTCACCCCGGAAGCGATAGAGGCGCTTGATCGACTCGCCGATGATCGAAGCCCGCAGGTGGCCCACATGCATGGGCTTGGCCACATTGGGGCCGGCATAGTCGATCAGCACGCGGCGCGGCTCGTCGAGAAGCACCGCACCGGTGCGGGGATCGGCGGCGATTTCCCGCGTTCGGGCCGACAGGGCCTCGGCGCTGACACGCATGTTGATGAAGCCGACGCCGGCAATATCGACCGATGCCAGGCGCGGGTCGCCCTTCAGGTGCTCGACCACCTGGACAGCGATCTCGCGGGGATTGCGCTTGGCGCTCTTGGCGGCTGCAAGCGCCCCATTGCACTGGAAATCAGCCAGATCAGGCCGGTCGGACGCCGTCACGCGCCCGAACTCGGGAGACAGTCCGGCGGCCTGGAAAGCGGCCGCGGCCGCTTCACTCAGGGACCGCTTCAAATCGCTCATTGCTTGGTGGTAGTCCCTGGTTGGCCGGCCTGGGCGGTCTGGCCGGCGTTGACGCGGAAGCGCTTGCCGTCGCGATTGAAGGCCGCCATTTCCGGCGTCACGTCAAAGCCGACGAGCACTTCGAAATTGCCGCCGCTGACCTTGGCGTCGGCGCGCGGAATGGTGATGGTGTTGAGGACCTCGGTCGCGAAGACGCGGTCCTGACCGGCCGGAAAGGTGATCGGCAGGTCGAAATACTCCTTGGCGATCACGGCCTGGTTCCGCTCGGTCACTGCGACCCAGTAGCGGTAGGTGCGGTGGCTGTCGGTGGCCTGCGGACCCCGGCCCAGCTGGAACAGGATTTCCATGCGCATGCTGATCGGGTCGTCGCTCTTGTAGGCGCAGCCCGAGGAGATGCCCTGGATCTCGCCCGTATAGCCGACGGTCGTCGGGCTCTCGCGGCCGTCCTTGAATTCGACATAGCGGCTGGCGTCGTACAGCACCTTTACATAGGGGCAGGGGCCGGCATTGCGCAGTTGGGGCAGCGGAGCCTTGGGCTGGTTCCACTCTTCGTCGCGCTTCTTCTTCTTGCCAGCCTGTTCCTCATCCCCGCCGGCACCGCCGCCCTGGTCGCCGCGACCGCGCGATTGGGCATTGGCGCTCATCGCCGTTGCGGCGAGCGAGACGGCCATCAGGGCGCTGAGGGCAAGCGTGAGATTACGGCGCATGAAACGTCCGGTCAGAAAATGAAGAGCCAGTCGGGGCGCGTGCCCCAGGCGGCGTCATGCAGCCTGATAAAGGCATATGCGTGACGTCGCAATGTACAGACTGGGCGCGCTGACTCTGGCGCAGCGATCCCCGAACGCCTAGGTTCGGCCCATGAACGCTCCCGCTCCGGTCCGTCCCGCCCTCACCATCCTGCTGGCCAGCCCTCGAGGCTTCTGTGCCGGCGTGGATCGCGCCATCCAGATCGTCGAGCGCGCCATCGAAAAATTCGGTGCGCCGGTCTATGTGCGGCACGAGATCGTCCATAACCGCCATGTGGTTGACCGGCTGAAGGCCCTGGGCGCGATCTTCATCGAGGAGCTCAGCGAAGCCCCCGACGACCGCCCCATCGTCTTTTCAGCCCACGGCGTGCCCAAGTCGGTGCCGGCCGAGGCCAAGGCCCGGCAGATGATCTATCTGGATGCCACCTGCCCGCTGGTCTCCAAGGTGCATGTCGAGGCCCAGAAGCATTTCGACGCGGGGCGCGAGATTGTGCTGATCGGCCATGAGGGCCACCCGGAGGTCGTCGGCACCATGGGCCAGCTGCCGGAGGGGTCGGTGACTCTGATCGAGGACATTGACGATGCCCGCGTCTGGCAGCCGAAGGACGCCGCCAATGTGGCCTTCCTGACCCAGACCACCCTTTCGGTCGATGATACCGCCGAGATGGTCGATACCTTGAAGGCCCGCTTCCCCGGCATCGCCGCGCCGCATAAGGAAGACATCTGCTACGCCACGACCAACCGCCAGGACGCGGTCAAGAGCCTGGCCCGGGCTTCCGAGCTGGTGCTGGTGGTGGGTTCGCGCAACTCGTCCAACTCGGTGCGCCTGGCCGAGGTCGGCCTGAAGGCCGGGGCCCGCGACGCCCGCCTGATCGACGATGCGACCGGGCTGGACTGGTCTTGGTTTGAAGGCGTCTCCCGGGTCGGTCTGACCGCCGGGGCCTCGGCCCCCGAGGATCTGGTGCAAGGCGTCATCGACGCCATCGCCGCGCGGTTCGACGTCACGGTCGTGGACCTCGTCGAGGCCCGTGAGACCGTGACCTTCAAGCTGCCGAGGCTGCTGACGGCCTAGGACCTTCAGTGCCCTGCCTCGCCCCTGGTCAGAGGCAGGAGCGAACGGTGGGCTGCAGCGCTTGACTTTCTTCCAAATCGGTCGCTTATTTCCGTCATGACAGAAATTACTGACAGGTCTCTGCCTCTTGCGGTCGAGCAGATTGTCCTCCGCTGGGGAGACCTCGGCGGTCAATGGGGAGTCAATCGCTCGGTCGCCCAGATCCAGGCGCTGCTGTTTCTGAGCGAGAAGCCGCTCACGGCCGAGGATATTGCCACGACCCTGGGACTGGCCCGCTCCAATGTCTCGAACAGCCTCAAGGAATTGCTGGCCTGGAAACTGATCCACAGGGTTCCGGTCCTGGGCGACCGCCGGGATCACTATGAGGCGGAGACGGATCTCTGGCAGATGGCCTCAAGGGTCGCGCAAGGTCGCAAGGCCCGTGAAATCGACCCCATGGTGGCTGCCATCAACGACGCCGTGGCAGGCGTCGATGCGCAAGGCCCGGCGATCAGCCCTGAGGTCAAGGCGCGACTGAAGCGGATGCATGCCTTCGTCAACACGGTCGACCATTGGTACGAGCAGATGCTTGACGTCCCGCCTGAGACGCTGATGCGACTGATCCGGATGGGCTCAAAGGTCGTTGGCCTGCTGAAGTTTGTGAGCGGCAAGGACCGCAGCGACTAAAAATTTGTCCGCAAATTTCTTTCAATACGGAAATAACTGACGGAAACGAAGGAGTGCTGGGTGAAGTCGCAATCGCCATGGGCCGAAAGGCCTCGCAAACGTCTCAAGCACCGGGTTCTGTCCGGGTTTGCCCTCGCGCTCATCATCGCCTTGAGTGCCTTCCTGCTGCTCTCAGCCTCCCACGCCGGGTCTGTCTGGTTTGCCAGTCTCTGGTTCCTCGCCCTGCTGCCGGCTGTGCTTTGCGCCCTGATCTGCTACATCGGTGACCCGGACCAGACGCGTTCAGCGACCTTCTACTGGAATGTCCCCCTCGTCCTTTGCGCCCTGGTCTGTGTAGCCTCTGTTTTCGTCCTGCATGAGGGCGTCATCTGCCTCGTGATGCTCTCGCCGGTCTGGCTGGGCAGCGGCTGGGCAGGTGCATTTGTAATGCGTGCCCAACGGGGGCGCCGGGTCCGAGCGCTTGAGTCCAGCTTTTTGATCATTCCGCTGGTCGCGGCCATGGTCGAGGCGCAGATTCCCTTTCCACATGAGACGGTTACGCTCACCCGCAGCGTCCTGATCAACGCGCCGCCCGAGGCGATCTGGCCCTACGCCGTCTCCAGTCGCGACATCGATGTTCATGAAGGGCGCTGGACGGTTACGCATAACCTCATCGGCATGCCGAGGCCGCGGGAGTCCGTGATGGCTGGCACCGGTGTAGGGGCTGTGCGGACGGCCTACTGGGGCGAGCACGTCAATTTCCAGGAACGCATTGTCGCCTGGGAGCCGGGTCAGAAGCTGGGCTGGCGTTTCAACTTCACCAACAGCTCTGTCCAGGAATACACCGACAAGCATATCTCGCCGGACGGCCAGTTCCTGACGGTCGATTCCGGCGACTATCGCCTTCGTCCCGTCAATGCCGGTACGACTGAACTCACCCTGACGACCCGGTACATCGCCAAGACCCACGTCAATCCCTACGCCAAGCTGTGGGGTGAACTGATGATGGGCGACGTGCAGGAGAACGTGCTGACGATCATCAAGGACCGGGCAGAGCGTGCTTCGGAGGGGCAAACCTAGCCTCGCTCGCGGCTCCCGTCGCCCTCACCCTCTTGACCGCCAGCGCCCGCTCCCGCATCCCCCGGGCATGGCCGTCTATACCGACATCACCGACGAAGAACTGTCCGCCTTCCTGGCCGATTTCGACCTGGGGCAGGCGCTGGCGTTCAAGGGCATTGCCGAGGGGGTGGAGAACTCCAACTTCCTGCTGGAGACCGAGGGCGGCCGGTTCATCCTGACGGTCTATGAAAAGCGCGCCCGGCCCGAGGATCTGCCCTATTTCCTCAATCTGATGACCTGGCTGGCCCAGCGCGGCTATCCCAGCGCCCGGGCGATCGCCGACCGCAAGGGGGCGACCCTGAAGACCATTCGCGGCAAGCCCGCCGCCCTGGTCGAGTTCTTGCCCGGTCTGTCGATCCGCAAGCCCACCGCCGCCCATTGCCGCGAAGCCGGTGAGGGCCTGGCGCATCTGCATCTGGCCGGCGAAGGCTATGCGGGGCGCAGGGCCAACGACCTGGGCCAGGCGGCCTGGTCGCCGCTGTTTGCCAAACATCGTCAGGCCGCCGAGGGGCTAAAGCCCGGCCTTGCTGCCACAATCGACAAGGATCTGGCGCAACTGGCCCTGATGTGGCCGCGCAACCTGCCGTCGGGCACGATCCACGCCGACTATTTTCCCGACAATGTCTTCTTCAGGCCAGACGGCAAGTTCGCCGCCGCGATCGACTTCTATTTCGCCTGCGACGACGCCTATGCCTATGACATCGCGGTGATGCTGAATGCCTGGTGCTTCGAGACCGACGGCAGTTTCAACGTCACGGCCGCCCAGGCCCTGCTGGCCGGCTACCAGCGCCGTCGGCCGCTCAGCCCGGCCGAGAAGGACGCGCTGCCGATCCTGGCGCGGGGCGCGGCGATGCGCTTCTTCCTGACCCGTCTAGCGGACTGGGGCGCGACCCCGGCCGGTGCGCTGGTCAAGCCGAAGGATCCGCTGGAGTACGAGCGCAAGCTGGCCGTGCACCGTGAGGGCCTGGTGCTGTTCGCATGACGCCCAAGGTGACGGTCTTCACCGACGGGGCCTGCAAGGGCAATCCCGGCCCAGGTGGCTGGGGCGCGATCCTGATGTATGGCGACAAGAGCAAGGAAATCTGTGGCGGCGAAGGCCACACGACCAATAACCGCATGGAACTGATGGGGGCCATCATGGCCCTTGAGGCTCTGACCAAGCCCTGCAAGGTCGAGCTGCACACCGACAGCCAGTATGTGATGAAGGGCGTCACCCAGTGGATCCATGGCTGGAAGGACCGGGGCTGGAGAACCGCTGACAAGAGCCCCGTCAAGAATGACGACCTCTGGAAGCGTCTGGACACCGCCCGCAACCGGCACGAGGTCGACTGGCGCTGGGTCAAGGGCCATGCCGGTCACCCTCTTAATGAACGTGCCGACGAACTGGCCAACAAGGGCCTGCGCGACGCCAATTCAGGGACGCGCTGAGCTTTCCGGCCTGTCGCTATCCGGCGCTACAGGGGACTCCCAGTGCTGCAGGATCCGGTCGAGGCTGACCTCGATCCAGTCGGCCAGGCTACGGACCTTGGCGGCGACCTCAATCCCCAGCGGCGTCAGGCTGTACTCGACATGTGGCGGCACCACCTGGAAGGCGACGCGGCGGACAAAGCCGTCGCCTTCGAGTTGCTGCAGGGTCTGGGCCAGCATCCGCTCGCTGACCCCTGCGATACGCCGACGCAGAACGCTGAAGCGACAGGTGCCGCTCTCGAGCGTCATCAGCACCAGCACGCCCCAGCGGCTGGTCACATGATTCAGGACCTGCCGCGACGGGCAGGCGGCCGACATCAGATCCCCACGCGCCAGCTTGGACGACAACGGAACGGCCTCGGTCAGGGCAGGATTGGGAGAATTCTTCATACTTACATTTATGTACGTACTTACTAAAAGTAATCAATAGGCCCAGATGTCCTCCGTCACACTCACGGAGATCAAACATGACCATCGCCATTACCGGGGCCACCGGCCACCTGGGCCGCCGCGTCGTTGAGCATCTGAAGGCCCTGGTTCCCGCGGACCAGATCATTGCCCTGGTCCGGGACCCGGCCAAGGCGACCGACCTTGGCGTTGCCGTCCGCGCGGCGGACTATGGTCAGGCAGGCACGCTTCCGGCCGCCCTGGCCGGGGTTGAGACCCTGCTGCTGATCTCGGGCAGCGAGGTGGGGCAGCGCCTGCCGCAGCATCGCAATGTCATCGAGGCCGCCAAGGCCGCCGGTGTCGCCCGCATCGTCTATACGAGCATCCTGCGAGCCGACACCACGCCACTGATCCTCGGCGAAGAGCACCGCGCGACCGAGGCCCTGATCAAGGCCTCGGGCCTGACCTACACCCTACTGCGCAACGGCTGGTACACCGAGAACTATACGGCTTCGATCCCGGCCGCTCTCGGGGCCGGTGCCTTGATCGGCAGCGCCGGCGAAGGCCGAATTTCTGCCGCCACCCGGGATGACTATGCCGAGGCCGCTGCCCGGGTCGTTGCCAGCCCGGGGCATGAGAACCGGACCTATGAACTGGCCGGCGACGTTGCCTTCACCCTGGCCGACCTGGCCGCCGAGGTATCCCGCCAGACCGGCAAGGCGGTCCCCTATCAGAACCTGCCGGAGGCCGACTATGCCGGCATCCTGGCCGGCTTTGGCCTGCCCGCGGCCTTCGCCGATATCCTGGCCCAGTCTGATCTCTGCGCTTCGCGGGGCGCGCTGTTTGATGACGGCCGTCAACTGGCTGCCCTGATCGGCCGCCCGACGACGCCGCTGGCCCAGGCCGTGGCGGCGGCGCTCGCCTAGCGGGGGAGCCGCCCCACGAAGTTGTGGGCGGCCGACCGGCGCGCGTGAAAACTGCTCGCCAACCGGTGACCGGTTTGCAAAGTGGCCCGATGAACTTTGTCGGCTACTACCGCCTGCCGCCCGTGCGCGGGGTCTTCTTCAGTCCGGCCCAGGAGGAGCGTCTGCTGCTCCTGGGCTGTCAGGAGGTCTTCAGCGACCGGTGCCTGGCCGGCGGCGTCGTCCGCAGCGGTCTCGACCGGGCGCTGACGGCGCTCGAGCCAGGCGGGGTGCTGGCCGTGCCCAGCCTGCACGCCCTGGCGGGGGCGATGGTCGATCTGCTTGACGTGGTCCGGAGGCTGAGGGCGCTGAACCTCGATCTCGTCGTCGTACAACCGCCAATCGACACCCGCAGCGACGCCGGCTTCTTCGAGGCCTGTCAGATCCTGGCGACCTTCAACGGCGAGCGCAGTCTCGTACGCAACGCCGAGGCCACGATGATCGCCCGGGGTGCGCCCCGGGAAGAGCGCCGGGCGGTGGCGAACTCCGGCGAGACGGTCGCCGAGCCTGACCTCAGCTCTTCAGACGATAGCCTGTCCTGAAGATCCACCACACCGCCGTCAGACAGAGGGCCAGGAACAGGGCCGTCATGCCCAGGCTGATGCCGACTCCGACGTCGGAGACGCCGTAGAAGCTCCAGCGGAAACCGCTGACCAGATAGACCACCGGGTTGAACAGGGTGATCTTCTGCCAGATCGGCGGCAGCATGTTGATCGAATAGAAGCTGCCGCCCAGGAAGGTCAGGGGCGTGATGATCAGGGCCGGTACGATCTGCAGCTTCTGGAAGTTGTCGGCCCAGACCCCGATCACGAAGCCGAACAGGCTGAAGGACACCGCCGTCAGGACGAGGAACAGCGCCATCACGAACGGGTGGGCGATCTCGAACGGCACGAAGATCCGCGCCGTGGCCAGGATCAGCAGGCCCAGCAGCACCGACTTGGTGGCCGCGGCTCCGACATAGCCGATCACGGTCTCGATCCACGAGACCGGCGCGCTGAGCAGCTCATAGATCGTGCCGGCCCATTTGGGCATGTAGATGCCGAACGCGGCGTTGGAGATGCTCTCGCTCAGCAGGGACAGCATCACCAGACCCGGAATGATGAAGGCCCCGTAGCTGACGCCGTCGATGGCCTGCATGCGCGAGCCGATGGCCGAGCCGAACACGACGAAATAGAGCGAGGTCGAGATTACCGGGGCCAGGATGCTCTGGGCCAGGGTCCGGAACCAGCGGGCCAGCTCGAACCGGTAGATGGCGGAAATGGCATAGAGGTTCATGCGGCGTCCCTCACCAGGCTCACGAAGATGTCTTCCAGCGAGCTCTGGCTGGTGTGCAGGTCCTTGAAGTCGATCCCTTCAGCCCCGAGGCGGCGCAGCAGGTCGGCGATTCCGGTCTCTTCGGCCTGGGCGTCGAAGGTATAGATCAGCTCCTGGCCACCGGCGGCCAGCTCCAGCGGATAGCCAGCCAGGGCCTCGGGGATCGCCGCCAGCGGGGCCTGCAATTGCAGGGTCAGCTGCTTCTTGCCCAGCTTGCGCATCAGCACCGCCTTGTCCTCGACCAGGATGATCTCGCCCTTGCTGATCACCCCGATGCGGTCGGCCATCTCCTCGGCCTCCTCGATATAGTGGGTGGTCAGGATGATGGTGACGCCGCTGTCGCGCAGCGCCCGGACCATCTCCCACATGTCGCGGCGCAACTCGACATCGACCCCGGCGGTGGGCTCGTCGAGGAACAGGATGGCCGGCTCGTGGCTGAGCGCCTTGGCGATCATCACCCGGCGCTTCATGCCGCCCGACAGGGCTAGGATCTTGCTGTCCTTCTTGTCCCAGAGAGACAGGTCGCGAAGGATCTTCTCGATATGGGCGTCGTTCGGGGCCTTGCCGAACAGGCCGCGCGAAAAGCGTACCGTGGCCCAGACGGTCTCGAAGGCGTCGGTGTGCAGTTCCTGTGGCACGAGGCCGATCTTGCTGCGGGCGGCGCGATAGTCCTTCACCACGTCATGGCCGTCGGCCAGGATCGTGCCGGTGCTGGGGTTGACGATGCCGCAGATGATGCTGATCAGCGTGGTCTTTCCGGCACCATTAGGGCCCAGCAGGGCGAAGATCTCGCCCGGGCGGATCTCCAGATCCACCGTCTTCAGGGCCTGATGCCCGGACGCATAGGTCTTGGTCAGACCCGACACAGAGATGATGGACGTCACGAAGCCCCCTCGCATCGCCGCAGGCGAGTGACGCACGGCGTTCGCAGCCAATAGGCTCCTGGCGCTTGCAGCGCCAGTGACCTTCAGCAGGCGCGGACTGTCACGGTGGTACCGTCCAGAGCGGTCACGGCGATCCGCTGCCCCGGTGATGGTGGCGGGCCCTCGAGCCGGGCCTGCCATTCCTTACCGTCGACGAACACCCGGCCCCGATCGCCCTCGAAGGGAGCCAGGAGCTCACCCTCGCGGCCGATCAACTGGGCCAGGGGGTCATTGAGGTCCGGCGTGCCGCTGTCGAGCACCGGCTTCAGGAAGCGTCGGCTGAGCACGGTACTGGCGATGGTGCTGAGGGCAAACAGGATCACCTCGACCGGCGCGCCCATGGGCAGGAGCAGGGTCAGGACCCCGACCACGGCTGCGCAGGCTGCGGGCCAGAGCAGCCAGCCGCTGCCCGTGGCCAGCTCGATCGCCAGCAGGCCGGCTGCGATGATCAGCCAGACCCAGAAGGGATGGCTGGCATGGAACATCGCGAGGCTGTCCACCGTCTAGGCTCCCTTTGTGCCGCCGGTCGGCGTGTTGGTTCGCGCCGGAGTAGCGGGCTTGGGCTTCTCGGAGTCGGTGCCCAGGGTCTTGATCAGCTGGGCAACCCCGGCGACCGTCCCCGTCAGGCCGGCGAAATCGGCCGGGACAATCACGGTCTTGGCGTTGGGCGAGCGCGCGAGGTCGCCGAAGGCTTCGACGTACTTCTGGGCGATGAAATAGTTGATGGCGTTGACGTCGCCCTTTGAAATGGCTTCCGACACGAAGGCGGTGGCCTTCGCCTCGGCCTCGGCTTCGCGTTCGCGAGCCTCAGCGTCCCTGAAGGCGGCTTCCCGACGGCCTTCGGCCTGAAGGATGGCCGACTGCTTCTGACCTTCCGCCCGCGCGATTTGCGACTGCTTTTCGCCTTCGGCTTCAGTGATGACCGCACGCTTCTCGCGTTCGGCCTTCATCTGCCGGGCCATGGCATTGGTGATGTCCGGCGGCGGCGTCAGATCCTTGATCTCGATGCGGGCGACCTTCACGCCCCACGGGCCGGTCGCGTGATCGATGGTCGACAGCAGGCGGGTATTGATCGCGTCACGCTGGCTGAGCACCTCGTCCAGTTCCATCGAGCCGACGACGGTGCGCAGGTTGGTCTGGGCCAGCTGGGTGATGGCGTACATCAGGTTGTCGACCTTGTAGGCCGCCTGGGCGGCGTCCATCACCTGGATGAAGACGATGGCATCGACCTTCACCGACACGTTGTCCTTGGTGATGACCTCCTGCTGGGGCACGTCGAGGACCTGCTCCATCATATTCACCCGCCGACCGATGGCCTCGACAAAGGGCGTCAGGACGCTGATGCCCGGCTTCAGGGTGCGCGTGTAGCGACCGAAGCGCTCGACGGTGAATTCCCGGCCCTGCGGCACGATCTTGATGACGCTGATGACGAGAAAGCCCGCCAGGACCAGCAGGGCCAGCGGCACGAAAAACGAGGTCAAGAGACAGCTCCCTGTACAACCAACAAGCGCAGCCTAGTGCATAATGCCACCCGGCTGAAAGGGCTATCGGACAGGGGGCTGCCTCAGTGCGGGTCGGGTGACTCCGGAGGCGGGACGGCCGGAGTCGTCGGGCGCATCGAACGCGACAGGGTCAGCGCCAGGGCCTGTCCCTTGCGGGCCGCCACCTGTTCGGCCTTGCGGCTGGCGGCGTCGCAGACCGGGAACTCGCCCTGGCCCGCCGCAAAGCCGACATTGAAGCGGTCGCGCAGGAGAACATCGAAGGCCTGTTCGGCTTGCTCGACATCGGTCAGCCGGACCATACGCGAGCGCCAGAACTGGTCATCCGGGCCGCGGCAGGCCTGACGCAGGGCGTGGCTCTCGCCGAGTGTATAGGCCAGGTCCAGCAGCCGCTGACGGTCGTCCGGTGCGCGGTCCTGGGCCAGGACCGGCGTGACCGAGCAGGCAAGGATCAGAGAGAGGGCAACCAGGCGAAACATGGACCTGATCATCTCCTGCGGAGCACAGCTTGTCACGGCTTCGCGCGTCGAACGCGAAATCCAGGCGGCACCAGGGCCTGTTTCGCCTTGTGATCGCCCCCGATCGGCGCAAGGGTGGTGGTGTTGCAAGGAGGTCGATCATGACTGAAGTGCATTATGGCGTCGTTCGTTTCGGCGATCACTGGTCGATCGTCGGCGACAATCTCCGCTTTGGCCACTACGCCACCCGCTTTGAAGCCAGCGATGCGGCCCTGCGGCTGGCCGAACAATCCACTGGTATGGGCGTTCCCGTGCGGCTGCACGTGCAGGAGGACGATTTCATCCTGCCCAGCCCTACACTGCTCTACTGACCGGCACAGACCGCGCGCCTGTGCCGGTGCGAGACTTCAGTGATCGAGGGCTGCCATTCGACGGATCGAGACCTGGGCCTCGCTGACCAGCCGCGCGACGATCTCGGCGGCGGGAAGGACTTCATGGATGCCGCCGGCGCTCTGGCCCATGGCGAAGCAGGACTTGTCATTGTCCAGGCCCTCGATCTGGCCGCCGATGCCGCCCATCGCCCCGTTACGGATCGAGACCATGGCCTGCTGCGGGAACGACTGGATGTCGGAGGGACGGGATTCCCAGTCCTCGACATAGGGGTTCTTTTTCACGCGCATCGGCTTGCCCGAATAGCAGCGGGTACGGACGGTATCTTCGTCGGCCGCCGCGACCACGGCCTGGCGATAGAGGTCGCCGGCATGGGCCTCGTGGCTGGCGATGAAGCGGGTACCCATCCAGACGCCCTGAGCCCCGAGCGCCAGGGCGGCGGCGAGGCCGCGTCCGTCATGCAGGCCACCGGCCGCAACGACCGGGATCTTCACCGCCTCAACGGCCTGGGCCACCAGCGGCAGCGTGCCGACCAGCCCTGTATGGCCGCCGCCTTCGCCGCCCTGGCAGATCACGGCATCGCAGCCGGCCTGCTCGGCCTTGACCGCATGCTTTACGGCACCGCAGACCACCATGACCTTCAGGCCTGCGGCCTTGAGGCGGGCGATGATGGGCATGGGAACGCCGAGTCCGGCGATGAAGGCGCTGGCCCCCTCGGCGATGATGACCTCGACACTGTCGGTCAGGGCGTCGGGCGTGGCTGCCAGCAGGTCGACACCGAAGGGTCGGTCGGTCAGGGCCCGGACCTGACGCATCTGGTCGCGGATGAAGTCCGGCGTGGTGCCGGCCATGCCCAGCACGCCATAACCGCCGGCGTTAGAGACGGCGGCGGCCAGCGGCGCATAGGAGACCCCGCCCATACCGGCCAGCAGGATCGGATGCTCGATGTTCAGTAGATCGCAAAGCGGCGTATGCAGCGCCATGGAACCGTCCTCCCGTTATTTTTCAGGAGGTTGTGCGTCGGGCCCGGCGGCTGGCAAGCGTGCCGCGAGGGCAGGGGCGCTCAGACCCGGTCTGTGCGGACCGCCTCGGTGGTCGCTTCGGTCGTGAAGAAGCAGGCGGCCATAGCCGTCAGCATCATGGCGATCAGCGCCAGCATGCCGCGGGGGGGAGTCAGGCTGACGACGTCTTGCGGGGTCATCGGGTTCGTTTCCTCGAGAGGTGCCCGGATCTGACGTCCAGGCTACCTTCGAGGAAAGCTTCTCACCGGCCCTGCAAATGCGCAAGGCCCTTATTTCAATAGGGTTTTCTTCGACGATTGAGTCCAGAAATCAATCCGGACCCGTCGCGCCTAGAAGATCGAGTAGCCGCCGTCGATGACGATCGTGGTGCCCGAGTGATAGCTGGAGGCGTCCGAGGCCAGATAGACGGCCATGCCCCCAAAATCAGCGGGCTCGCCCCACCGCCGGGCTGGAACCCGCGGGATAACCTTCTCGGCAAAGGCCGAGTTGCCCTGGGCCCCGGCCGTCATGTCGGTGGCGATCCAGCCGGGCAGGATGGCGTTGGCCCGTACGCCGTAGCGGGCATGCTCGACCGCCACCGACTTGATCATCGAGATCACCGCGCCCTTGGTCGCCGCATAGGCCTCGTTGCGCGCTGCGCCCTCGATGGCGGCCAGCGACGCCACGCCGACCAGCGAGCCGCCCGGATCGCCGCTTTTGGCGCGATCGACCATGTGGCGGCAGGCTTCGCGCAGGGTGAAGAACACGCCGTCGAGATTGACCGCCAGAACCTTGCGGTAGGTTTCGGTGCTCATGTCGACGAACGAGGGCGAGCCGAAGCCGACGCCGGCATTGGCGAACACGCTGTCGACCCGCCCCATGGCGGCGACGGCCTCCTCCATGCCCTCGCGGACCTGGGCCTCGTCTGAGACGTCGACGGTCTGGGCCTTCACGCGAACGCCCAGGGCGGTCAGTTCGCCCTCTGCAGCCAGGTTGCGCTCGGGATTGGAGCCCCAGATGACGATGTCGGCCCCGGCCTGCGCCATCGCCTTGGCCATGCCCAGGCCGATGCCGCGATTGCCGCCGGTGACCAGGGCCACCTTGCCGGCCAGATTGAAGGGCGCGAATGCCATGACGTGTCTCCCCTGGACTTTGAACGCTTGTTTGAAGGAGAGGCGGTCAGGCGCGGAAGGTCAAGGGCGCCCGTGCGTCACTTCCAGAAGTGGAAGCTGGCCCAACCGGCCTGCATGGCATCCGGAGACACGCCCAGCAGGGCGGCAATCAGGGCGGCGAGGCCGAAGATCACATCGCTGACCCCTGGCACGAAGAAGATCACTCCAAACAGAACCAGGAAGCTGATGGCCTCGAACTTGGCCAGGCGCTCGGCAAGGGCGGTGGGCAGGAAAGGCCGGATCACGCCGTAGCCGTCGAGACCCGGAACCGGCAGAAGGTTCAGGACCAGGGCGCTGGCCTGCAGGAAGGCCAGCAGCGCGAGGGCCTGGTGCAGGGCCGGGGCGCCGGCCGTGAGCGGCATCAGGACCGCAATCGCGATCAGGACGACGAGGGTGCCCGCCGGCCCTGCCAGCGAGGCCAGGGCGCGCCAGCCTGGACTGCGCATCAGATCATTTCGCAGATAGACCGCGCCGCCCGGAAAGCCGATTCCCCCGAGCGCCAGAGCGACTAGCGGCAGGATCAGGGTCGTCGACAGGTCGGTGTATTTCAGGGGATCGAGGGTCAGGTAGCCCTTGTCGATGATCGTCGTATCTCCGGCCTTCCAGGCGACAAAGGCATGGCCAAATTCATGGATCCCGACGCTGAGCACCCAGGCGAGAGCCACAAAGGCGAAGGTCAGAAAGCCCGTCAGGCCGGTTGGGATGGTCAGTGTCCCGCCGAGGGCAATGACGGCCCCGATCAGGATCATGGCGTTGGGGCTGAGGCCCGCGCGGGGCTTGGGGGTGTCGAGTAGGGTCATGCGGCGAACCGGTCATAGGCTTGCTGGATCATCCGGCGGGTCTCGTCCCAGTCGACTAGGGCCATGGCCTCGTCGCGCGTCACGAAGCGGGCCTCGGCGGCATCGTCTCCGGCCACGGGGTCGCCCGAGATCCACCGGGCCGCATAGTCGATCAGCACGTAATGGCGGGTGATCTCGCCGGGCTTGCCATCCGGACCCGGGCGGGCTGGAAAAATGCCGTCGATCACGTCCAGCAGTCCGAGGAGTTCGGCCTCGACCCCGGTCTCTTCTTTCAGCTCTCGCAGGGCTGCGGCCGCGGTGGTTTCGCCCCATTCCATGCGGCCGCCCGGCAGGCTCCATTGCCCCAGTCGCGGCGGTGTTCCGCGCTTGATTAGTAGCACCTCGTCGCCGCGCAGGCAGACGACACCAACGGTCGGCACGGGAACGGGTGGGTTCGGGATAACCGGAGCAGCGAGCGTTTGGATCATGCCCCCAGATACCCTGAGGCCAAGGGTCAGGGGAAGCCGACCTTGAGATCAAGGGAGGATTTGACGCCGACGCTGTCGCCGCAATCGGCCAGCCAGGCCTCCGCCGCCTTGCGGCCCCGGTCCTTGAGGTCGGACAGAAAGCTCCACTCGGTATTGAACTTGCTCGACAGCGATAGATCGGCCAACGGCCCGTCGGCGGTGATGGCGTGCACCAGCATCCGGCGATACCGGCCCTTGGCGTTGTCCTTCAGGAGGCCCTCGTCGAGCAATTTCTGGACAAAGCCGATCGCCCGCAGTTCCGAGGCGAGGGAGGCGTTGAAGGTGATTTCGTTGAGCCGGTCCATGATCTCGCCCGGCGATTTGGGCGTTTCGTCCCGGACGAACGGATTGAGGCTGACCACGAGAATGTCGTCGGGGGTGTCGTCATAAAACAGGGGCCACAGGGGCGGATTGGCGAGAAAGCCGCCGTCCCAGTAGGGCTCGCCGTCGATCTCTACCGCCTGAAACACTTGCGGCAGGCAGGCTGAGGCCATGATGTGCTTTGCGGTCAGCTCGGTCTCGCGGAAGATCCTGGCCTTGCTCAGCCGGACCGCCGTGGCCGCGATATAGAGTTTCACCGGCGAGCGTTTACGGATGGCCGCAAAGTCTACAGTCGCCTCCAGGACGTCATGCAGGGGGTTCAGGTTGAACGGATTGAACTCGTAGGGGCTGAGGCTCATGGCCAGGGTCTCGGCCATCCGCCAGCCGGGTGTATTCTTCAGCCAGTCAGGGCCGGCGAAGGCCTTGGTCCAAATGCCGGAATCGCCGAACACATTCTGGCCGCCTGCCTGGTTTGTGGCACGCCAGAAGTCGTCCAGCGCCTTGCGCGCGCCGTCCCGACCGCCCTCAATCAGGCCATGGGCCAGGCAGACGGCGTTCATCGCGCCGGCCGAAGCGGCCGTGACGGCCTTGATCTCGAGGCTTTCGTCCTCCAGAAGCCGGTCGAGAATGCCCCATTCGAACGCGCCGTGAGCACCGCCGCCCTGCAAGGCGAGGCTGATGCCGCGCGGGCCGGCGGGCTTCTTCTTCAACGGGCCGATGGGCATGACCCGCTCCCTGGTTACTGGGCGGTCCAGCCGCCGTCGACCTGGAAGGCCGAGCCGTTGGCCGAGGCCCCGGCGTCGGAAACCAGATAGAGCAACAGTCCCGAAAGCTGGTCGAAGGTCACGAACTGCTTGGTCGGCTGGCTGGCCAGGATGACGTCCTTCATCACGGCTTCCTCGCTGATGCCGCGGGCCTTGGCCTGGTCGGCGATCTGGGCCTCGACCAGCGGCGTCTTCACGAAGCCCGGGCAGATGGCGTTGCAGGTGATGCCATGCTGGGCGACCTCGAGGGCCACGGTCTTGGTCAGGCCCAGAACGCCGTGCTTGGCGGCGACATAGGCGGACTTGAACGGCGAGGCGACCAGGGCATGGGCCGAGGCGATGTTGACGATCCGTCCCCGTCCCTGTGCCTTCATGATCGGCACGGCGGCCTTGGTGGCATGGAAGGCCGAGGTCAGGTTGATGGCGATGATCTGGTCCCACTTGTCGGTGGGAAAGTCCTCGATCGGCGCGACATGCTGGATGCCGGCATTATTGATCAGGATGTCCAGTTCACCGAACTCGGCCTTCGCGGCCAGGACCATGGCAGCGATCTGGTCCGGCTTGGTCATGTCGGCCCCGTTGTACAGGACCTCTACGCCGTGCTTCTCGGCCAGTTCGGAGCGAGTCCGCTCGATGGCGGTCATTTCGCCGAGGCCGTTCAGGACGATATTGACGCCCTGGGCCGCGAGCGCGTCGGCGAGGGCATGACCGATCCCGCTGGTCGAGCCCGTCACAATGGCAACCTGCCCCTGCAAACCGAAATCCACGGCCATGCGGCACGCTCCCTGATGATCCGACCCTGTCGATGCTGCAATGCAACATACAGCCCGCTCCGACGAAGGGCGAGCTTTTATAAATTCATCGATAGATGAATTCAGGGTTGCGGGCGAGCGAAAACCCAGTCGCTGCCCGTCGAGAGCTCGGGTCGGAACCGGTATCCGTCCAGATCGAAGCTCTTCATGTCTCCGGACCGCTCAAGCCGGTTGTCGATGATGAAGCGGGCCATGCGGCCGCGGGCCTTCTTGGCGAAGAAGCCCAGCACCTTGAGTGCACCGGCCTTCTCCTCCTTGAAGTGGCAGGTGATGACCGGAAGCTTCAGGGCCCGGGCGTCGACCGCGCCGAAATACTCCTGGCTCGCCAGGTTGATCAGGGCAGGATCGGCATGACCTTCGGCTGCGGCGTTCAGGGTCTTGGCGATGGTCTCGCCCCAGAAGTCATAGAGGTTGGCTCCGCGCTTGGTCTTGAGGCGCGTACCCATCTCCAGACGGTAAGGCTGCATCGCATCCAGGGGGCGCAGGACGCCATAGAGGCCCGAAAGGATCCGCAGGTGGTCTTGGGCCCAGTCCAGGGCGGGCCGGTCCAGTTCACGGGCCGCAAGCCCGGCATAGACGTCGCCATTGAAGGCGATGACGGCCTGCAGGCCTTCTTCCACTTCGGGGTCGAAGTGCTGGAACCGCTCCCGGTTCAGGACCGCCAGCTTCTCCGAGATGTGCATCAACCGGCGCAAATCGGCGACCGTCAGCTTGTGCGTCACCTTGGCCAGCTCGGCGATCCGGCCCTTGAGCTCCGGCGTCGTCAGCGGCAGCACCTGTTCGGGCGCGGTGAAGTCCAGAGACTTGGCGGGGGAGATGACCATCAGCATGGTCGGGGAGATAGAGCCTCGCGCGGGGCTTCGCCAGTGCGGGCGTCGCGAAACCCGCCCTCGCGGCCCCTGGGATCAGGCCTGCTCCAGGAAGCGGCCGATCCAGCCGGCGACGCGGTGACGGTCATTGGGGGCCTGCAGGCTGGCGATCGCGGCATCGGCCTGCGGATCGGTGTAGCGGCTCCCGCGCCGGGCCTCGATCAGGGCAGCGGCATAGGCCGGATCGAATTCGGGATGAACCTGCATGGAAATCGCGGCAGCCTGCCCGGCCGGAGCGTCATAGGCCAGAACCCCGAAAGGCGTGAAATCACTTCCGGCCAGCACGCGGGCCCCGGCCGGGAGCGCGACCACCTGGTCCTGGTGCGAAGCAGGAATGGCGATCGACCGATTGTCGTCCATCCAGGGGGCGGTCGTTGCGATGTCATATTGGTGCAGACCTACACCCCAGCCCTTGTCAGACTTGACCACCTGGCCGCCGAACGCCTGGGCCATGATCTGGTGTCCGAAACAGACCCCGACCAGCGGAACCCGCCCGCAGGCTGCGCGCAGAAGATCTGAAAGGGGCTCGATCCAGGGCAGGGGGTCATAGACCCCCGCCGAGGAGCCGGTGATGATCCAGGCGTCCTGCTCGCCGGGTGATTGCGGAAGCTGGCCGGCCTGGACGTCATAGGTGGCATAGGCATGGCCGGGACCCAGCAGGGTCTGGAACATGCCGCCGTAGCGGCCGAATTCGGGCTGCAGGGCGACGGGCGGTTCGCCGGTCTCGAGAAGGCCGATCCGCATTCCTAGTAGACCATGCCCTGGGCGACAGCCTTGAGGCGCTCGATAGCGCTGAACTTGTCCATGATGAAGTCCTGGTCGATCCACCAGATCTCGATCTCGCGCATCACCTCGCCAACCAGAGGACCCTTGGGCACACCGGCCTTCATCACTTCTTCGCCGGTCAGCGGGAAGGCCGGCGGCGTCCAGGTCTCGGCCTGGGCCAATAGAGCCCGCCATTGCGGCGCGGTCACAGGCCGACCCGAGCCGGCCCAGGCCAGCTTCACGCGGTCGCAGAAGGTCCGCAGACCCAGGGCGTAGACAGCCCGGCGGGCCTCGCGCGGGCTCATCCAGCTGACGATCCGGGGTGATGAGCCGACGGCATCCACCAGGCGGTCGCGGACATTGTTGGGCAGGCGCAGGCGCTCGGCCATCTGGCCGGCGACGGCCGGGTCAGCCGGGATCAGAGCTGCCAGCCGCAAGTCGGGATCGCTCTCGAAAAGCTGTTCGGTTTCGATGCCGACCAGACTGTCGAAACAGGCGAGCGACTTAACAAAGGGCAGGGCTGAGCCGAGCACGCCCGTGGCGGCCATCAGCCGCAGGGCAGGGCGGGGATCTTCGGCCGCCAGCAGCTTCATCAGCTCTTTCTGGGTGCGCTCGGCGGCACGCCCCGCGACCATGCCCTTCAGTGCCTTGCACGCTGTAAGGGCCTTCTGGTCGGGTTCGCCCCGGCCATACCAGGCATAGAAGCGGAAGAAGCGCAGTATCCGCAGATAGTCCTCACGAATCCGCGTCATCGGATCGCCGACGAAGACCACCCGCCCGGCCCGCGCGTCGGCCAGGCCCTCGCCGGTCGGATCATAGATCCGGCCTTCGGGGTCGGCATAGAGTGCGTTGAAACGGAAGTCGCGGCGCTGGGCGTCCTGTTCCCAGTCCTGGCTGAAGGCTACGACCGCCCGGCGTCCATCTGTCGACACGTCGCGTCGCAGCGTGGTGATCTCGTAGGGCTTGCCGCCGGCCAGGGCGGTTACCGTTCCGTGATCCACGCCGGTGGGGATCGCGCGCAGCCCGGCTTTCGACAGGGCGTCAATTACGGCGTCGGGCGTGAGGGTCGTCGCGATGTCGATATCGTCGATCGGCTTGCCCATGATGGTATTGCGCACACAGCCCCCCACAAAGCGGGCACAGCCGGGAAAGCCCTGGGCTTCGAGGGCGGCGATCACGGCTCGGGTTTCGGGCCACGCCATCCAGGGCGTCACGCCGATCGACTCACCCTGCAACGTCAAGCTTCACCCCCGGAACCGACCGCCCCGCAGGGCGGTCGGTATTGTTAGGCCATGATCAAGCCCTGTCGCCAGCCTCTTTTAAAGTCTTGTTCCCCCCTGATTGGGGGCTTGCGACACTGTCGAGCGTAGTACCGCTAGCATCATTCCCTTCCCTGGCCGGCGACCGGGAGGTCAGGATGCGGGGGCCGGATGAAGGCGGTCGTAGAGGGCCCGCAGCATGCCGGCCGTAGCCCCCCAGATGAAGCGGTCGTTCCAGGGCATGGCATAGAAATGCCGGCGCTCGCCGCTGGGCGTGTCCCTGTGCTGGCGCTGGTGATTCTGCGGGTTCATCAGGAAATCGAAAGGCGTCTCGAACACGTCGGCGACTTCTTCCGGACTGGGGACCAGGCTTGCCGCAGGATCGATGAAGCCCACCACCGGCGTCACGTGAAACCCGGTCACCGTCTGGTAGCCCTGTAACAGGCCCGCCAGGCTGACGAAGCCGGGATCCAGTCCGACCTCTTCCTCAGCCTCGCGCAGGGCGGTCACCCAGGGGGTCTCTCCCGGATCGCAGCGCCCGCCCGGAAAGGCGATCTGGCCGGTGTGGCTGCGCAGGGTGTCCGCACGACGGGTGAGCAGCACCGTCAGGCCTTCCTCCCGCTCGACCAGGCCCACCAGAACGGCGGCCGGTCGCAGGGCGTGGGGGTTCTCCATTCTGAGGCCCGGATTGAGGTCGAAGTCGGAGCGCACCGGGTCAGCGAGGCTCGGGTCATAGAGGTCGATCGGATCAAGCCGAGCCGTAATCCAGTCCCGGCGCGCCTGCGGGGTCACGCGACGACGGCCCCGGCTTCGGCGACGGGAAACCAGACGCCGTGCGAACTGACGCCGAATTCCTCGCCGGACGCCGTCTGGCGCGGCTCGGCCATTTCGACCAGCTCATAGAAGACCGGGCGGGCGATCAAGGCTTCGAGGCCCCGGCGGACATGCACATAGGGCCGCGGCTCGCCGGTCACCGGGTCGGTCTCGACCCGGATCCGGTCGTCCGGCCCCGCCTCGACCTCGTCACCGACATTGGTCGTGAAGCGCAGGACATCGCCGTCCCGATCCACCCGCACGGCGATGAACGGGGCATCCTCGACGCTGATCTTCATCTTCTCGACGGGTGTGACCAGGTGATAGCCGTCTGGGTCAAGCCGCAGCACGGTCGAGAACAGCCGCACCAGGGCCTCGCGGCCGATCGGTGAGCCTTCATGGAGCCAGACCCCGTCCTTGCGGATGCGGATGTCGATCTCGCCGCAATGGGGCGGGTTCCACAGATGTACCGGCGGCAGGCCACGCGCGCCGGCCACCCTGGCGGCGGCCATGACGCCATCCAGCCCGCTACGTGCGGAGTCTGAAATGGATGGATCTGCCTTGGGGGGAACGGCGGTCATGGCCTTCAGGTAGGCCATGCCACCGCCCTACTCAAGGCACCGATCGCCTCAGGGGATAGCGACCAGGCCCGAAAGGCCAAGGTCGCCGCCCTCGACGAGCGGCTTCAGCAGCACCCGGCGCGGGTCGACCGGTCCGGGCATCGTCACGCCTGCCGTGTGGGCGGCGGAAAAGCCGGCGCGGGTGAAATAGGGCGCATCACCGACCAGCAGCACGGCCTTCCAGCCCTCGGCATGGGCGGCGGCACAAGCGCTTTCCACCAGGGTCTGGCCGAGGCCCGCGCTGCGCTCATCAGGATCGACGGCCAGGGGGCCGAGGAAGGCTACAGGCGTGCCGCCGACCGTCACGGGCCACAGACGCACGCAGCCGACCGGGCGGCTCTCGCGCATGGCGACAAAAGAGCAGTCGTCAAGCAGGGTGTTGCCCTCGCGCAGGCGCTCGGAAACCTTGGCGAAGCGACCGGGACCGAAGACCCGGTCGATCAGGGTGGTGACGGCCCGCTCCATGGCCGGGGTCTCAAGGACCAGCACGGGCGCAGATAGGGGCAGGGCGGAGAGTCTGGAACTGGAGGTCATCGGCCTTCGGAGTGCGAAAGGGCATCGGGGGCTCCCGACGCGAAGGCGCGGGAGAGCGTCAGATCGTGGCGCGTTCGCGCGTCATTCGTCGTTGGCGTCGCATCGCCGAACCTCCAGAAGCTCGCGGGCCCTGTAGGGCCAAGGCTTGAAGAGGTCAACACCGTTGCGCACGCGGGACTGGTCTCTATGGTGCGACGCAATGTCTGATCTCCCCACAACGCCCGCCGAGCCCGTCCCGGACACCTCTAGCCGCGCCCTGTTGCGGGAGCGTGACTTCGTGCTGTTCTGGATCGAGCGGTTTGTCTCGACACTCGGAGTCCAGATCCAGTCGGTAGCGCTGGGCTGGCAGGTCTATGCCATCGCCCGGTTGACCCATTCGGTCGGCGAGTCGGCTTTCCTGGTCAGCATGATCGGTCTGGCCCAGTTCCTGCCGATGCTGCTTCTGACCCTGGTAGCCGGCGAGACGGCCGACCGCCGCAGCCGCAAGATCATCGTGGCGGTGACGTTGATCCTTGATGCAGTATGCGCCGGCGTGCTGCTGACCCTGGCCCTGACAGGATCTCATGCCCTGTGGCCGGTCTTTGCCGTCTCGGTGCTGTTCGGGGCCAGTCGGGCGTTCCTGTCGCCGGCCAGCAGCGCGATGGGTCCGATGCTGGTGCCGAGGGCCCTGCTGCCGCGGGCCATCGCCTGGAACTCCCTGTCCTGGCAGACCGGTTCGATCATCGGCCCGGCGATCGGCGGTCTGCTGCTGATCCATTCGCCGGGCCTGGCCTTCGGCGTATCGGCCGTGCTGTTCCTGGCAGCGGCCGTGATGGCCCTGGCCATCCGTCACTCCACCCGTCCCGAAACCCAGCCGGGTTCACGCCTCGAACTGATCCGCGAGGGCCTGGCCTATGTCTGGAACAACAAGATCGTCTTCGGCTCGATCTCGCTGGACCTGTTTGCCGTGATCCTCGGCGGGGCCACCGCCCTGCTGCCGGTCTTTGCCAAGGACGTGCTGCATGTTGGACCGGCGGGGTTCGGCATCCTGCGCGCCGCGCCGGCCGTCGGAGCCAGTCTGGTGGCTCTTTATCTGGCGGCTAATCCGATCCGCCGTCATGCCGGGCGGGTCATGTTCTTGGGGGTGGCAGCCTTCGGCGCAGCGACGGTAGTGTTCGGACTCTCGCAACTGATGTGGTTGTCGGTGGGGGCCCTGGCCCTGCTCGGCGGGGCCGACATGCTGAGTGTCTATGTCCGCCAGACCCTGGTCCAGATCGTCACGCCGGATGCCATGCGGGGGCGCGTCTCGGCCGTTTCCGGCGTCTTTATCAGCGCGTCCAACGAACTGGGCGAGGCCGAAAGTGGGGTGGCGGCCTGGTTCCTCGGTCCCGTCGGGGCCGTGGTGTTCGGCGGCATCGGCGCGCTCGGGGTCACCGGCCTGTGGGCCTGGCTGTTCCCCGAACTGCGCAAGGCGGACCGGCTGGACTAGAGGCTGGCCAGCCGCCGCAGGGGCTTGCCCGTCATCCGCCGGATGATCCACTCGTCCATCGCAGCGGCACCGAGGCTGTCATAGAAGGCGATGGACGGGGCATTCCAGTCCAGCACGCTCCATTCCAGCCGGCCCAGATTCTCGTCGATGCAGCGCCTTGCCAGGGCGGCCAGCAGGGCCTTGCCGGCCCCGGCACCCCGCGCCGACGGCCGAACAAACAGGTCTTCCAGATAGATGCCGTGGCGTCCCACAAAGGTGGAGTAGTTGTAGAACCACAGGGCAAATCCGACCGGCTCGCCGTCCAGTTCGGCGATATCGGCAAAGGCGCGCGGAGACTCGCCAAATAGCGCCGTCGCCAGATCCGCCTCGGTCGCCTCCACACTGTCGAGCAGCTTTTCATACTCGGCCAGATCGCGGATGAACTGGTAGACGAGGCCGGCGTCGGACGGCGTGGCAGGACGGACGGTGACGGACATGGCGGTCTCTGCGGACTATCGGGACTTTGTTCTGGAGCAACTGGCCCCGCTGGGCCAGATCACCGCCCGCCGTATGTTCGGGGGAGTCGGGGTCTATGCGAACGGCCTTTTCTTCGCGCTGATCGACGACGACATGCTCTACCTGAAGGGGGATGAGACCCTGAAGCCCCTGTTCGAGGCGGCCGGGTCCCAGGCCTTCGACCCGGCAGGCGCGGGCAAGCCCATGGCCTACTGGTCAGCCCCGGTCGAGGCGCTGGATGACCAGGATAGCCTGCTGGAGTGGGCCCGCCGGGCGCTGGAGGTTGCGGCCCGGGCAAGCTCCGGCAAGAGGGCCGGACCCCGCCCGGGCTGACGCGCTCAGCCGATGGTCACGCCGGGCGGCGGCACGCTGTCGGCGGGAACGAAGAAGTCGGGCATCAGGGTCGCGTCCGGATCGACCTTGTACTGATCGAAGTCGCGAACGCCTTCGCCGTATAGGAAGGTGTCGTCGATCAGGAAGTTGCCGGAAAAGCTGCGCGCGGGCTTTTCGAAGATCGCATGGGCCGCATCGGCCATGATCTCTACCGTCCGGCAGTGGCGCAGGCCTTCCTCGCCGGCCAGGGCGAACTGGATGGCGGCTGTGGCGATGCCGGTGCGCGGCCACAGGGCGTTGAAGGCGATGCCGTCGGCCTTGAATTCCTCGGCCATGCCCAGCACGCACATCGACATGCCGAACTTGGCCATGGTGTAGGCCACGTGCGAGCCGAACCAGTGCGGCTTCATGTCCAGGGGCGGCGACAGCATCAGGACGTGCGGGTTCTCCGCCTGCTTCAGGTGCGGGATGCAGGCCTTGGACGTCAGGAAGGTGCCGCGCGTATTGATCTGGTGCATCAGGTCGTAGCGCTTCATGTCGGTCGAAAGCGTGCCAGTCAGCGAGATGGCCGAGGCATTGTTCACGCAGATATCGATGCCGCCGAAGGTGGCGACGGCCTTTTCGACCGCCTCATGGACGCTGGCCTCCTCGCGCACGTCGACGACCAAGGGCAGGGCCTTGCCGCCGGCGGCCTCGATCTCGGCGGCAGCCGAATAGATGGTACCGGGCAGTTTGGGATGGGCCTCGGCGGTCTTGGCCGCGATCACCACATTGGCTCCGTCACGCGCAGCCCGCAGGGCGATGGCCAGGCCGATGCCGCGCGAGGCACCGGTGACGAACAGGGTCTTGTTCTTGAGGCTCACGGATTGTCTCCCGGAATGGAACGGCCCTGGCGGACGAGCTGGACGCCCAGGGCGATCCAGGCGAGGGCGAAGCAGCTGGTGGCCAAGCGGTGTGCCAGACCCTGCTCTTTCAGGATCAGACCCGCAAGGCCGATGCCGAGGGCGGCGATCCAAAGGAAAGCCGGCGTGCGAAAGGGAGCCCTGGAGAGAAGAAGGCAAGCAGACATCATGACCATCCCAGCCGACCAGAGGCTTGCGGCGATCAAGTAGGTCTGCGGACCCAGAAACTGGGTCGCCGACGAGCGCACCAGCAACACAGCCGTAACCGCCACCACGAAGCCCGCAAGCCCTGGCCAGCCAAGTTGCCGCCCGGCCGCCGACTGCAGGCCCAGCAGGCCAAACAGCAGCAGCACGTCGATCAGGACATAGACGCCCTGCCGGGCCGGTTCGACCAGATGCGGATAGAGCAGCGGACCGACCAGATCGATCAGTCCGCCGACCACGGCCGCGATCCCCGCCAGGACCCAGAGCGTCTGGCGCGACATCAGGCCCCCGTCGTCTCGACGGACAGGGCCCAAAGGCGTTCGGCGGCTTCCGGATCCAGGGCATGAGGCATCACCCCGCTCCAGGGCTTGTCCTTGGTCCAGGGTTCGGCCTGGGCGAGATCTTCGAGATAGAGACCGCCGACCCCTTCCAGCTCGTCACCGACGGCGGCCCAGACGCTGGTCGAGGCCCCTTCTTCCGTCGTCTTGAAGCCGTCGCGAACCTTACCGTTCTCGTCGATCCAGCCCATGGCCCGCTGTTCGTCGAGGCTCATGTGGCGCTGCAGCGGCGTCATGATCCCGCCCGGCATCACGGCGTTGGCGAACACGCCCTGGTCCTTGAAGCGCGCATTGAAGCCGACGGCGAACAGGGCGTTGGCGGACTTGGCCTGACCGTAGCTTTCCCACTTGTCGTAGTCGCGGGCCCGGTAATGCGGGTCCTCGAAGTTTACCCCGGCGCGGCGATGGCCGATCGAGGACAGCGACACCAGCCGCGAGCTCTTGCCTGAGGCCTTGGCACCGGCGACCAGGCTGGGGGCCAGCAGGACCGACAGCAGGTAGTGGCCGAAATGGTTGGTGCCGATCTGCATCTCCAGCCCGTCCTCGGTATAGGCGAGCGGGCAGGCCATGACGCCGGCATTGTTGATCAGGATATTCAGGGGGCGATTGGCCCAGCGCTCGGCAAAGGCCCGGATGGAGCTGAAGCTGGACAGGTCCAGCATCGACCATGAGGCCTTGGCTCCTTTGGCGGTCTTGTTGACCTCGACCACGGCCGCGTCACCGAGATCGGGCTTGCGCACGGCGATGATCACCTCGGCCCCGGCTTCCGCGAGCGCCCTGGCGGTCTCGATGCCGATCCCGGTCGCAGCCCCGGTGACGATGGCGACCTTGCCGGTCAGGTCATGGCCGGCGACCACGTCGCGGGCCGGAGTCATCGGCTTGAAGCCGGAGGTGATGCGGTCAGTCATGGCGTTTCTCCCGATGTTTTTGTTATGTATTCAAGGTTTTACGCAACGCGAACAGCGACAGTCCTTCCGGATGCCTCGCAAGCGGAGGCGTCCGGAATGAGCGGCCGGGCAGGTCTAGCCCACCTTGCTGAAGTCGGCCGGACGCCGCTCGGCGAAGGCCATGAAGGCTTCGCGGGCCTCGGCGGTCTGCAGGCGCTCGGCGAACAGGGCCCCTTCGGTATCCATCAGGGCAGCGATCTTTTCGGCATCGCGCATCAGGGTCTTGGTGACGGTCAGGGCCCCCAGCGGTCGCCGGGCCAACTGGTCGGCGGCGGATCGTGCACGGGTGCGCAGCTCGTCCAGCGGAACAACGGCGTTTGAGAGGCCCCAGGCCGCTGCAGTCGTGCCATCGACGGCTTCGCCCAGGGCGAACATGGCATAGGCGCGGGCATGGCCGATCCGGGCCGGCAGCAGCCAGCTGGAGGCCGCTTCAGGGACCAGGGCCAGGTTGACGAACGGCGTGGTCAGGCGCGCGTCGGGGCTGGTGAACACCAGGTCACAATGCAGCAGCATGGTTGTTCCCACGCCCACCGCCTGGCCGTGCACGGCGGCGATCAGCGGCCGCGTGGCGTTGGCCAGCGCCTTGAGGAACCGGGTCACATGGCGTTCACCCGAGAAGGCCCCGGTCGCCTGGGCCGTAAAGTCACCCAGATCGTTGCCGGCCGTGAAGCTGTCGCCGTCGGCCTGGAAGACGATCACCCGGATCGACGGATCCTTTTCGGCCGCTTCCATGCTGTCGGCCAGCACACCGTACATGGCGTTGGACAAGGCATTCTTCTTCTCGGGCCGGGCCAGGGTGATTGTCATCACGCCGGCGTCGATCGCGACCTTCACGTGGTCGGTCATGCGGGGTCTCCTTTGGGGAACTTGGTCTGCAGGCTGAGCAGCCAGCGGGCGACCACGGCAATCTCCTGCTCAGAGAAGCCGTCGGTCAGATTGGCGTTGATGCCGTCGAGGCCGCCCTTGGCGTAGTCGCGGGCGGCGCGGCCCTTGTCGGTCAGATAGAGGCGCATGGCCCGACCGTCAGCCGGATCGGCGCGCCGTTCGACGAGGTCCACCCGGGTCATGCGGTCGATGAGGCCGGTCATGGCCGACGGAGCCAGATCAAGGGCTTCGGCGGCCTCGCCGATCAGGGCCCCGTCACGCTGGCCGAGGAAAAACAGCACGCCGGACTGGGCCGACGTCAGGCCGCCCTTGGCCGCCATGGCCGCCTCGATCCAGCGCTGGACGCGCCGGTTGCCGGCGTTCAGCAGGAAGACAAGGCGGCGATCGGGCGGGACGGACATCGCCTGACGCTAATACTTCGCGCACGAAATATCAAACGGATGTTTCGGCGTTCGTCCCTGCGCGGTACCAAGCGACGCCTGTGTCATCCACATGCCGCGAGATCCTGCCCCGACCGATCAGGCAGTTGAGATGCGACAGGGCCTCGCCCGTGGCCATGCCCAGCAGGTCGGGTCCGATGGGCCGGGCAAACAGCGCGCCGAACGTGTCGATGACCCGCTTGGGCTCGGCCAGCTTCTCTTCCAGACGCGAAAGACCCCGCTCATGGCCGGCGATCAGGTTGTCGATCCGCGAATGCAGGCCGTGGAACGGATCATTGTGCGCCGGCAGGACCAGCACGCTGTCGGGCACGACCGACTTGACCTTGGCCAGGGAGGTCAGCCAGTCGCTCAGGGGATCGGCTTCGGGCTCGGTCGGGAATACCGAGACATTGGATGAAATGCGCGGCAGCACCTGGTCGCCACTGATCAGCAGGCCGAGCTCGGGGCACCACAGGCAGGCGTGGTCGGGTGAGTGGCCCTGGCCGGTAACGACCCGCCAGGTCTTGCCGCCGATGTCGAAGTCCTCGCCGTCGGACAGCCGCCGGTAGCTGTCGGGCAGGGCATAGATCGCCTTGCCGAAGCCGCCGAAGCGGGCCTTGTAGTTCTCGATGGCATCCTCGTCCCAGCCGGCGGCCGTGAAGAAGCGCACGCCGTCTTCCGGGGCCTCCCGGCCGGTGTCGGCCACCAGCATCCTGCACTGGAAGTACTCCAGTCGCGTCATCCACAGCCGGCAATCGAACTTGCGCACGATCCAGCCGGCCAGGCCGACATGGTCGGGATGCAGGTGGGTGCAGATCACCCGGGTGATCGGCTTGCCCTCCAGGGCACCGGCGAAGGCGGCCCGCCAGGCCTGGCTCGTTTCCTTGGTCTGGACGCCGGTATCGACGATCGCCCAGCCCTCGCCGTCGGCGATGGCCCAGACATTGATAAACTGAAGTGAGCCCCCGAGCGGCTGGCGCAGCCACAGAACACCCGGGGCAACCTCGACCGCTTCGCCGGTGCCCTGCTCCGGTACGGTTTCAAAAGGATAGATCAGCTTGGGGCGGCGGGGTTCCGGTGCCTCGTCTTCGATACCGTCTCGCATGGACTGGCTCCCTTCGTTCAGGCTGTCGCCATGTTTTCGCTCATCTCGGAGGACATCTTGACCCCTAACGCAAGGGCGCGCTTATGTCCGCGCGAGGAATCGACCCAGGAGATGTTTCCCATGAGGCCACTCGCGATCGGCTTGGCCGCCGCCCTCGCGCTCGGCGCGCTTATCCCTGCCGCCGTCATTTCGGCGCCGAAGGAGGACAAGGCGAAGGCTGCCATTGACGCCAAGGCCCGCACGGCGGGCATGGCGGCCGCCCCGGCTTTGATGCAAAGCCTGAACGCCGGTTGCACCGTTTCTGACGCCCGCCTGATCGGCGAGGACAAGAAGACGGCGACCGGCTATTACGAGGTAGCTTGTGCCGAAGGGATGGGCTTTGCGCTCATCGCCAAGAAAGACACTCCGCCGCAGGCCTTCAGCTGCCTGGAATCGAGCCAGCCGGCTGCTGACGGCAAGCCCAGCGCCCTGGCCTGTATCCTGCCCGGCAATGCCGACCAGAAGGCCATGCTGAAGCCCTTCATGGCCAAGGCCGGAACGGCCTGTGACATCATCAACGCCCGCGCAATCGGCTCGGGGGCCAAGAATTCCTACTTCGAAGTGGCCTGCGGCAATGCCGGCTACATCGTCCAGACCACCAACCCGGCCAACCCGGCCGCCGAGGTCGTGGCCAACAACTGTCTTCTGTACGAAGAGGGTGCCAACATCAGCTGCAAGCTGACCGACAAGGCCACCCAGCTGGCCGTCGTCGATACCCTGACCGCCGCCTCGGGCAAGAACTGCACGGTCAAGGACAAGCGCTACATTCTCAGCACCAAGGTCGACAACTATTTCGAAGTCGCCTGCGCTGACGGCAAGGGCTACGTCTTGCAGCAAGCAGCCGCTGGCGGAGCCCTGACCCGCACCATCGACTGCGCCCAGGCCGGCTTCGTCGGCGGTGGTTGTACCCTCACCGATGCGGTTGCGGCCCAGACCGAACAGGCCGGCCTCTACACCAAGCTGGCCACCAAGGGCGGCTTTGACTGCCAGGTGGAAAAGTACGGCATGCTGCCGACCGACGACAACCGCAAGGAAGTCGTCGAGCTGAAGTGCAAGAACCGTCCGGACGGCGCCATCGCGATCTTCTCGACGGGCCCGGCGGTGATCTATGACTGCCTGACCTCGGAGATTAACGGCTATCGCTGCAGCTTCTCCAAGTCGGACACCTCGTTCCCGCGCCTGTCGGCCGACCTGAAGGCCTATGGCAAGGGCTCGTGCGAAGTGTCGGGCGTTCGCCTGGTGGGTCGCAACGACACCGAGGGCTATGTGGAAGTCGCTTGCGCTGACGGCCTGCCGGGCTGGGTGATGAGCTATCCGGTCAACACCCCGAACCCGAAGTCGAAGGAAATCCTGTCCTGCGCTCAGGCCAAGGGGATCGGTGGCGGTTGCAAGCTTCCGACCAACGCCTCCAAGAAGAGCTGATCTGGCCTTCAGGCTGAAACAGCAAGCCCGCCGGGAGGGATCCCGGCGGGCTTTTTTGTCGCCGAAGGTCAGGCTGAGCCGCTCAGCGTAGGCTCATGACCTCGTTGAGGGGCAGTTTGCGCTTGGCGTGGGCCGGGACGGTGGCGTCCTGCGCCGGGTGGCCAACCACCAGCAGGATATAGGGTTTTTCGTGGTCCGGCCGCCCGAGGGCCGTGTTGAGAAAGCCCATCGGGCTCGGCGTATGGGTCAGGGTCGCCAGGCCCGCCTCGTTGAGCGCCGCGATCAGGAACCCCGTCGCAATGCCGACCGATTCGGGCACGTAGTAGTGTTTGATCTTGTCGCCTTCGGCATCGAAGCCATGTCGCTGGCCAAAGATGGCGATCAGCCAGGGGGCGGTTTCCAGGAAGGGCTTGTCGGCGTCGGTGCCCAGGGGCGCGAGCGCGTCGAGCCAGGCTTCTCCGGCCCGGCCGGCGTAGAATTCCCGCTCTTCGGCCTCGGCCGCGGCCCGAAGTTCTGTCCGCAAGGGGCCAGGGCCGATCAGCACAAATCGCCAGGGCTGCTGGTTGGCCCCGCTGGGGGCTGTTGCCGCTGCCTCGATACAGCGCTCCACCACCGCCTGGGGCACCGGCCGGTCGCTGAAGTCGCGAATGGTATGTCGGCGGCGAAGGCGGGCCAGGGCTGCCTCTGCACGCTCCAGCATCTGCTCGTCGGTCAGATCCCAGCGATCCGGCAGGGGCAGATGGGAGGGCTCGCTCGACATGGTGGGGCCCGCTATCGCATCGCCGCTTCAATGAAATGCGGCCCTGGCGTCGTCATGGCCCGTTCCATGGCCGCGTCGAAGGCTTCTGCCGTATCGACCCGCTCGGCGGGCATGCCCAGGCCGGTGGCCAGGGCGACCCAGTCGATCTTTGGGTCGCCGAGATCCAGCAGTCGAGAGGCCTTGGGTCCAGGCTCGCCACCGCCCGTGCGCCCCATCTCAATGCCGAGGATGCGATAGGCCCCGTTGGCGAAGATGACGACGGTGACGTCCAGCTTTTCACGAACAATCGTCCAGAGGCCCTGCACGGTATACATGCCTGCGCCGTCGCCGTTCAGGCTGAGGACCTTGCGGCCTGGGCAGGCCACGGCCGCGCCGATGGCGACTGGGATGCCCTGGCCGATGGCTCCGCCGGTCAGGCTCAGCCAGTCATGGGCCCGGGCGTTGCGGGTCTGGGTGAAGATCGGCAGGCCGGCGGTCACCGCGTCGTCCGAAATGATCGCGTCCGTCGGCATATGGCGGGCAATCGAAGCCCCCATGGCCCAGGCGTCGAACTTCCCGGCTGGTGAAGCCGGCGGCGCATAGGCCTCGACGGTGCCGTTGGCCGGAGCGCCCAGGGCATCGGCCAGGGCGTTCAGGGCTGCCGGGGCATCGATCTCGCGACCGCACAGCGTCGCCGTCGCGCAGCCCTCCGGAACCAGGACGCTGGGCCGGTCCGGATAGGCGAAGAAGGCCACAGGCTGGCTCGTACCGGCCAGGACGATCAGATCAACGCCGGCCAGATCCTTCAGGGCCTGTTCGCCGAAATACATCATCTTGTCAGGCCGGAACCGGCCTTCGCCTCGTGACTGGCGAGCGGTGAAGGTGTCGGTCAGCACCCGCACACCTACGGCAGCGAGGCGGCCGGCTGCGGCGATGCCTGCCTCGCAGCAGCCGCTGGAGCCCAGTAGAATCGTGGGCTTGACGGCAGTCTTGATCGCAGTAGCAACGGCGGCGACCGCCGCAGCGTCGGGCGCGGTGGGCCGCGGAATCTCGATCACTGGTCCAGCGGTATTGGTCTCGTTCCAGGCGCTGTCAGCCGGCAGGATCAGGCAGGCATTGCCGCCGGGTGCGCCATAGCTGGCGGCCACGGCCTCGGCGGTCAGCGGGCCGACCGTATCGGCGCTGTCCGCAGACTTGACCCAGATCGAGTTGGGCGCAGCCAGGGCGGCGATGTCGGAATTGAGCGGCGCGTCATACTGGCGGTGGTCGGTGGCATGGTCACCGATCACATTGACCACCGGCGTATAGGCCCGACGCGCATTGTGCAGGTTGGCTGCGCCGTTCGCATAGCCGGGGCCCAGGTGCAGCAGGGTACAGGCGGGCTTGCCGGCCATCCGGCCATATCCGTCGGCCGCGCCGGTCGCCACGCCTTCGAACAGGCACAGGACGCTGCGCATCCGGGGCTCGCGGTCCAGGGCGGCGACGAACTGCATCTCGCTGGTGCCGGGGTTGGCGAAACAGGCAGTGACGCCGTTGTCGGCCAGGGTCGTGATCAGGGCGTCGGCGCCGTTCATTCTGCTGTCTTTCCCTACTGTCCTGTTGTTCCGGGCGCGTGCCGGCAACTCCGGTTCGGTGCCCCGGATTGTATGGTCTCAGAAAACGAGGATGTCCCCGTCCGGAGCCTCGGCGAACAGTCGCGCCAGTTCACGGGGACGTCGCTCCCGGGCCAGGGCCTGGTTGATATAGCCCTTGTCCGTCAGTTCGCCGCTGGCTGCGTCCGGCAGACCGTCGAGGATCAGCGCCCGGGTCACCCGACCACCACCCTTGGCCGTAATGTTCATGCGTGTAAGGCCGTCGACAACGGCAGCTCGCACGGCGGATGCGTCCCCCAGTCGCGTCGCAGCAGTAGGATCAATGAACAGCATCAGGCCGACCCCGTCCTCGCCCTCGCCACAGACCACGGCGTCAGAGACTACCCCGCCGATGGCCGAAACGGCCGCCACGCGCAGGGCCCCGGCGGCCACGAAGGTGCCGCTGGCCAGCTTGAAGTTCTCGACGAGACGCCCGTCGAAGACCAGGCCCGCGGTCGGGTCCTCGGAGTCGGCCAGTCGTGCCGCATCGCCCAAGCGGTAGAAGCCGTCTTCGTCAAAGGCGTCGCGGGTGGCGTCGGGCTGGTCGAGATAGCCGGGCGAGACCTGAGGACCCCTGACCCGGATCTCGAACTTGTCGCCCGCCGGAACCAGTTTAACTGCGGTGCCGGGGGTCGGCAGGCCGACCATCCCTGAGCGGGCGTTCAGCCAGTGGATGTTGCAGGCGGTCGGCCCGGTCTCGGTGGCCCCATAGCCGGCGGCGAAGGTCACCCGCTCGCCGATGGTGCGCACGGCTACGGCCTGGACGCGGTCAAGGATCGACTGGGCCATGGAGGCACCGCCGTACTGCAGTACCCGCACCTTTTCGAAGAAGGTCCGGGCCAGGGCCTCGTCGCGCTCCAGTTCGCCGATCAGCAGGCCCCAGCCGGCCGGGACCATGTTGTGATAGGTCGGCGAAACCTCGCGCAGGTTGCGGATCGTCTCGGCAAAGCGGGCCGGAGTCGGCTGGCCGGCGTCGATATAGAGGGTGCCGCCCCGGTGCAGCACCATGTGCAGGATGGCATTGGCCCCCAGGCTGTGGCTCCAGGGCGCAGAATTGACCAGCACCGGCGGCTCGGGATCGGCGTAGCAGGCTTCGATCTGGGCGGCATTGAGCGCGATATTGGCGTGGGTGCAGATCACCGCCTTGGGCTTGCCGGTCGAGCCCGAGGTCAGCAACAGCTTTGCCACGTCGCCGGGTTCGCAAAGTGGCGCGACCGGTGGTGCGTCGAGCAACTCGCTGAAGGTGAGGTCGCCGTCCCGGGCGTTGTGGCTGACGATCACCGGCAGGCCGGCCAGGAAAGGCGCGGCCAGGGCTCCGGCGAATGCTGCCGCGTCGTCGACATAGACGGCCGCCGGCTTCAGACGCTGAACAGCAAAGTCCAGTCGCGACAGGTCTGCGCCCGCGAGACCGTATTGCGGCGAGACCGGTGAGATCGGTGCGCCCAGGCTCATGGCTGCATAGCCGATCAGGGCATGATCGATGGTGTTGCGCGCCAGGATCAACAGAGGCCTGCCAGGGCCCAGGTCGAGTGCCTTAAGCCCCCCGGCCAGGGCCTCGATCCGGATCCGCGCTTCGGCAAAGCTGACGGTTCGCCAGCCGTCACCGTTTCGCTCGGCCAACCAGATACGGTCCGGGGCCTCGACGGCCCAGCGGGCCAGTGGCGCGGTCACAGTCTGGACAGCGTCGGAATAGGGCATGGGATTGCGCAGGATCAGCGCGTCTCCACGCTGTTCGACCTCGAGGGCGCGAGGCGCGTAGCGGGCGTCGCGGAAGGGCGCGGGGCTGCGGGTTGATCCGTCCATGCCCCCTTATCCCGCGCCTCATACGGTTGTTCAATCCGTAGCGAGTGATGTTCTTTGGCGCTCCAGCCACATCCGCTCGGCGGGGCCGGGGTCCAGGGCCAGGGCACAATCATACGCCGCGTGGGCCTCGCCGGTCCGCCCCAGCCGCGCCAGCAGGTCGGCGCGGACCGCATGGAAGGGCGCGAACCCCGTCAGACCGGCCGGTTCGAGCCCTTCGACCTGGGCCAGGGCCGCCTGCGGCCCGGCCACCTCGGCGAGGGCGACCGCCCTGTTCAGTCGCACCACCGCATCGTCGCGCCAGACCAGAAGGGCGTCATAGAGGGCCAGTACCGCTCCCCAGCGCGGCGGCTCGGCCAGGCACTTTCGACCGCACCAGACCGCATGGATCGCTGCATGCAGCTGGCGCGGGCCGGGCCGGCCCAGGTCGGCGGCGCGGCGCAGCAGCCGCTCGGCCTCGGCGATCAGGGGCCTGCGCCACAGGTCGGGATCCTGCTCCGACAGGGGAACCATGGCCCCGGTCTCGTCCAGCCGGGCTGGACGTCGCGCCTCGGCGTAGCGGACCAGTGACGCAAAGGCGAGGCCCTCGGGCTCGTCCGGCAAGAGGGCGACCAGCACCGCCGTCAGGTCGAGCATCTCACGGGCGAAGCTGGCATGGGCCCCCGCCCCGGCCGCATCCTCATGGGCCTTGCCATAGGCCACTTCCAGGGTCGAGAGCACCGCCGAGACCCGCTCGCCCCAGGCCTCGGGGCCGGGGATCTCGAATGGCTCGCCGGACTGGGCGATCCTGCGCTTGGCGCGGGTCAGGCGCTGGAACATGGCCGGCTCGGCCACCAGGAAGGCGCGGGCGATCTCGCGCACGCTGAGCCCGCAGACCAGCCGCAGGGTCAGGGGCGCACGGGCCTCGACCGGCACGACCGGGTGGCAGCAGACGAAGATCAGCCGCAGCCGCTCGTCTGGGATCAGGGCCTCATCGGAGGTCATGGCCTCCTCCACGCTCGGCGGCAGGTCGGGCGGCTCGGGTGCGTGGCGCTGCCGCACGCCGCGCCGCCGCACGGCGTCCAGGGCCGCGCGGCGGGCCGTGGCGTACAGCCAGGCGGCTGGGTCGGTCGGCGGGCGCGACGGCCAGACGGCTGCCGCGCGGGCGCAGGCCTCGGCAAAGGCCTCCTCGGCCAGATCCAGGTCGCGGAAGCTGGCCGCCAGGGCGGCGATGATCCGGCCGCTGTTTTCGCGAGCGGCCCGGTCGAGGAGGCCCGGCTCCGGCATCAGCGCCTAGCCGTGGCCACCGGTCGGTCGGATCTCGACCTTGCCGCCGGGCGAGAGGGGAATCTTGCGCGCCCAGGCGATGGCCGCCTCGCGGTCCGGAACCTCGACCATGTAGTAGCCGCCGAGTTGCTCGTGGGTCTCGGCAAACGGGCCGTCATGGACGATGCCGTCCTTGGAGATGGTCGCCGCCGTGAAGGTCGGGGCCAGCTCCGAGCCGCTCCAGCCAATCCCGGATGCCGCAAGCTCGGCCCCCAGTTTCATGTGCTGGGCGATGATGTCGGCCAGCAGCTTTTCGCCCGCCTCGCCCGCATAGTTGGTCTCGTTCTCGTAGATCAGCAGCATGTACTTCACGGCAGGTCTCCCATCCGGCTGGCGCACGCCGCGCCGCCTTCAAGGCAGAGACGCGCGAGGTCGACCGGATTCGACAGTCAGACCGGAAAAAAGTCGAGGGGCTACCGACGAGACGTGTTCGGGTCACATCTTCAGGGCCTGCTCCGAGGTCCCATCTGCCTTCGGTCGCGAACTCGCCCTCGTAGGTCTGGACCGGCTATGCCGCTTTAAAGCTCTCCCGACCAGACTAGCTCCGGTCGTCGCTTTGACTGACGTCGCCAACAGGGTCCAGTGGAGATGCGGTTGAGCGCGCGGTGGTTTCGGGATCAGCCAGGGCTTCCGGTTCGGAGGTGTCCCTTTCAGAGTCGATGTCCGGCCTTGCGGTGGGAAGGATGATCTCCGGCCCTGCGGCTTCGGCGTCAGTTTCGCCTGCGGGCACTGCTTCTGGCAGGGGAGGCGCTGCCAGGGCTATACGCACGTCTGCCAGCAAGCTCTTGGCCGCCCTGACCACGGTCGTCACAGGCAGGTCGCTCATGTGGCGAATGGCCTGCGAGAAGTCGGGATCGACCTCCCGGAACTGTTCCAGTGAGCGCGGGCCGCGCACGGCGCGGGTCAGAGGACCCCAAGGGGCGTAACGTCGCTCGTCCGAGGGGCCGAACAGGCCGACCGTCGGGGTGCCGGCAGCGGCGGCGATGTGCATCAGGCCGCTGTCATTGCCGATGAACAGGTCGGCGCGCTTCAGACAGGCATAGGCGGTCAGCAGATCAACCTTGCCTGTGAGGTCGATGCAACGGCCGCGCGCGCTGGCCATGCGGAGCTCCTCGACCATGCGGCTGTCGCCCGGGCCGCCCAGAATCAGCAGACGGCCGCCGGCCATCGGGCCGTCAGGCCCCAAAAGCTGACCGGCCGTCTGGGCGAAACGCTCGATCGGCCAGACCTTGCCGACCCAGTTGGCGGCCGGGCCCATGGCCAGTAGCGGACCGGCGGTCTCGCCCTTCTTCGGGGCCAGCATCTGGTCAGCCAGGGCCTGGACCTCGGGCGTGATATAGAGGTGCGGCGAAGGCGGATCGCCGTCCAGCTGCAACACCCGCGCCGCCTCGATGACCTTGTGGGTGATCTCGCCCGGCGTCTTCTTCCAGATGGCCCGGCGATCGCGTCGCAGGAAATAGGCCGTGGCGCTGCCGCGCAGGTCGACAACCAGGCCCCATTTCTGATGCCGTACCTGGTTCCACAGCCGGAACCAGTGACCCTTGCCCTTGCCCTTCTCCATGACAATGACCCGTTCAAGTCCGGGTACATGGGCAAACAGGGGCGCGGCGAGGGGGCCGGCTACGATGGTGAAGCGCGCGTTGGGGATTTCGTCGGCCAGCATATGGATCAGGCCGGACGAGAGCACGGCATCGCCGATCCGCGTGGCGGTGATGAAAAGAATCGGGAAGGCCCGCTGTGTCATCCGTCCTTGTATAGGGCAGGTGTCCGGTCGGCGCATCCCACGATGACTGCTCAAGTTTCCGTAAACTTCCCCTCTGGCGCGACACGCTGTCGCACGCCACATGTAACGCATGAGCCAGACCCAGTTCGCCCCGCTGAAAAGTCGCGCCGTGATCACCGTCGGCGGGCCCGACTGGCGGTCCTTCCTGCAGGGCCTGATCACCCAGGACGTTGAGACCCTGGCGGTGGGCGAGCTGCGCCTGGGTGCGATCCTCACGCCCCAGGGGCGGCTGCTCTATGACCTGTTCATCGCCGGGATCGAGGGCGGGGCCTTGCTCGATGTCGAGGCGGCGCATCGCGAGGCCATCCTGGCGCGGCTGACCATGTATCGGCTGCGGGCCAAGGTTGACCTGGCCATCAGCGACCTGTCGGTCACCGCTGCCTTTCCCGCAGGAGAGGCGCTCAAGATCAGCGAGGGCTTTTTGCGCGATCCCCGCCTCCCGGCGCTGGGTGCGCGGGCTTATGGCCTGGTGGATGTTACGACCGCCGACGAAGACGCCTATGACGCGCATCGTCTGGCGCTGGGCGTGCCGGGCCCGTCGGACTGGCTCAGCGACAAGACCTATCCGATCGAAGCCGATTTCGATCTGCTGAACGGCATCGACTTCAAGAAGGGCTGCTTTGTCGGCCAGGAAACCACCAGCCGCATGAAGCGGCGCGGCACGATCAAGAACCGCATGCTGCCGGTCACCTTCGATGGTCGGCCGCCGCCCTTCGGATCCGAGATCCTGACGGGTGAGCTTCGGGCCGGCGAGGTGCTGTCGGGCCGCGACGGCCGCGCCATGGCGATGCTGCGGCTGGACCGGATCGAGGGCGCGGCACTGACGGTCGAGGGCCGGCCGGTCGCCGTTGAACGGCCGGACTGGCTGGACGTTTCTTAGGCATTGCCAAGGCCTCAAAGTTCAATGTACTTTGATAAACAAAGTCGATGATCGGATCGACGGGCTTTGGGGACACTTCTGCGCATGAACCGACGTCAGATTCTGGGTTACGGGGCGGGCCTGGCCGCCCTGATCACCGCCGGTCCCGTCTTTGCCGCCGCCGCGCCGGAGGCCGAACGCTTCACCGTTGAGACACGGGGCAAGGGTCGGGACGTCATCCTGATTCCGGGTCTGTCGTCCTCGCGCGCCATCTGGGAGCCGACGGCCAAGGCGCTGGAAGGCCGATATCGCGTTCACCTCGTGCAGGTGGCCGGCTTTGCCGGCGCGCCGGTGGCCGGCAATGCCGCAGGTGCCGTGGTCGCCGGCGTCACCGAGGGTCTGGCCGGTTATATCCAGGCCAAGGGCCTGAAGGCCCCGGCCGTGATCGGCCACTCGATGGGGGGAACGATCGGCATGGAACTGGCCGCCCGTCATCCGGACCGGGTCGGTCGGCTGATGGTGGTCGACATGTTCCCCAAGCTGGCCGTGGCCTTCTTCGGCCCGACCGTGACGGCGGAGCAGATCGCCAAGAACGCCGCAATGATCCGCGACGGCATGGTCAACACCTCCGCCGAGCAGGCCGCCGCCCAGCAGCGCCAGACCATTGCCGGCATGGTCAAGACCGAAAGCGCCCGCGAGGCCATCACCCAGCAGGCCCTGGCCAGCGATCGCGACGTCTCGGGCCGGGCCATGGAAGAACTGCTGCTGACCGACCTAACGCCGGAGCTGGGCAGGATCACGGCCCCGACTACCGTGCTGCACGCCTTCGACAAGGCCGGCCCCTTCCCGGCCGCGACCGTGGATGGCTGGTACGCCGGTGCCTATGCTCCGCTGAAGGGGGCCAAGCTGATCCGTATTGATGACACAGCCCACTTCATCATGGTCGATCAGCCGGACAGGTTCCAGGCCGAGGTCGAGGCGTTCCTGAAGGGCTAGGGCAGGCTCCGGAGAGGGCCATGTTCACGAAAAGTTCTGGAAATCGCCGCGCTTTTCAGTCAAGCTTGCGGTCATGAACGAGATCCAACGTTGCACCTGGCGGGGCATGGCGGGTGACCCCGTCTATGAGGCCTATCACGACACCGAATGGGGCGTGCCGGAGTACGACTCGCGCGCGCTGTGGGAAAAGCTGGTGCTGGACGGTTTCCAGGCCGGCCTGTCGTGGATCACCATCCTGCGCAAGCGCGACGGCTTCCGGGCAGCCTTTGCCGATTTCGATCCCGAGAAAGTCGCCCGCTTCGACGAGGCCGACCGCGCCCGGCTGATGGCCGATGCCGGCATCATCCGCTCGAACGGCAAGATCGACGCGGCCATCAACGGGGCGCGGATCTATCTGGACATGCGCGAGCGCGGCGAGGATTTCGCCACCCTGCTCTGGGACATGGTCGGCGGCGCACCCATCCAGAATCAGTGGGAGGTGGGCGCCCAGGTCCCGGCCCAGACGCCGCTTGCCGTCGACATGGCCAAGGCCCTGAAGGCCCGGGGCTTCAAGTTCTGCGGCCCGGTGATCGTCTATGCCTTCATGCAGGCCACCGGCTTCGTCAACGACCACCTGACAACCTGTTTCAGGCACGAAGCCTGCCGGGCCATGGCGGCGAGGGCTTAGAGACAGCTCAGGGCAGATCGACCTTGGGCAGACTGTCGCGGGTCTCGCAGGCCAGCTTCCCGGCCCCGCCGACCGCACCGCTGATGTCCTCGATCTTCTCCTCGTTGCGCCAGTTCCTGCCGAGGCCCTTGTCGCCGGTGAAGTCCATGCCCAGGTCCATCCAGCGATTGGCGGCACAGTCCAGGGCGAAGATCATGATTGGGCCCTTGCTGGCGGGCCACCCCCTGTAGGGGCCGTTGGGCTTGCCTTCGGCGATACGCAAAACTACCAGGCCGGACTTGGTGTCCATCCGCAGGAAGTCCGCGTCATAGAAGGTCTTGGCTTCGCCCGGGGCGGGCTTCCAGTCTTCGGCCCGGACGGCAGACGCCGTCGCTAAGGCCGCTACGCTAAGCACACACAGCACGAGTCGATGGATCATCGCGTCGCCTCCCGTCTCTTATCGTTAGGGCGACGCTATGCCCGTCCCGACGGGCTCGCAACAGGCGACTTAGCCTGCCCGGGCGGCCAGGCCTGAGGCGATGGCGGCATTCAGTTCGGCCACCGCCGCGTCGGGTCCCTGCGGATGGGCCCAGACCCCGGCCGAGACGGCGATGAAGTCGGCACCGGCCGTCACCAGGGGTGCAGCGTTGGCGGACGTGATTCCGCCGATGGCAACCGACGGGATCTCCATCGTCTCCTGCCAGATCGACAGGATCTCCGGATCGGCGGTGGTCGGGGCATCCTTGGTCGTGGTCGGGAAGAAGGCCCCGAAGGCCACATAGTCGGCTCCGGCCTCTGCGGCCTCCATGGCGAGGTGGCGGCTGTCATGGCAGGTGACGCCGATCATCCGGTCCTTGCCCATCAGCTTGCGGGCCGCCGCGCAGGCCATGTCGCCCTGGCCGACATGGACGCCGTCGCAGTCGAGGCGGGCGGCGAGATCGGGGCGGTCATTGAGGATCAGCGCCACGTCACGCGCTCGCGCAACGGGGGCCAGGGCGGTGACAGCGGCGGCGATGGCGTCATCGGACACGTCCTTGAGCCGAACCTGCAGCGCCGCCACATCACCGCCCGCGAGGGCGCGGCTCAGGGTGGCGACGAAGGCGTCGAGGTCGCCCAGGACCGGCGGGGTGATCAGATAGAGACGGCATTCGAGTGTCATGACCCCGGCCTTACGCCAATTTCCCGATCTGCCCAAGCGGGGGCGATCCCGTCCGCGCTAACCATAATGAGAGTCAGTTGCAAAAGGTGCCGACTTCGGGTTAGATGCGAATGACACTCATTCATTGAGGGCGTGACCTCGTGTACGTCTGTAACTGCAACGGTATCCGCGAGCGCGAGGTTCGTGCGGCCATCGAGGCCGGTGCCCGCCGGCCGGCCGATGTCTTCCGCCACAAGGGCTGTCAGGCCCAGTGCGCCAAGTGCGTGTGCGAGATGCGCGAGATGATCATCGAGCGTCGCCAGGCCCTGGCCTACGCGGCAGAGTAGCTGTCGCTCCCACGGAGCGATCCGGTTTTCCGCGCCTGTAGTGCCAGGCCGCTGACATTGCGGTTGAAGCGATCACGGCCTTGCCGCACGGTCGGGCGACTCAGTTTTCCAGGAGGCGCGCCATGAAAGGCGATCCGGGTATCGTTCGGCTGCTGAATGCGGTGCTCACCAACGAGCTGACCGCCGTGAACCAGTATTTCCTTCATGCGCGGATGTACGACAACTGGGGCTTCAAGCGGCTCGGCAAGATCACTTATGACGAGTCGATCGGCGAGATGAAGCACGCCGACAAGCTGATCAACCGCATCCTGTTCCTGGAAGGCCTGCCCAACCTGCAGGACCTGCACAAGTTGAAGATCGGCGAGACGGTGCCGGAATGCCTGGGCAGCGACCTTGCCGTTGAGCTGGGCGGACGCGAAGCCCTTATTCCGGGCATCATCCAGTGCGAGCAGGCGCGCGACTTCGTCAGCCGTGAACTGCTGCGCGAGATCCTCAGCGATACCGAGTCGCATATCGACTTCCTCGAAATGCAGATCGGTCTGGTCAAGTCGCTGGGCGAGCAGAACTACCTGCAGAGCGCCATGGGCGAACTGCCGGCCGGAGCGTGACCGCTCAGGCGGCTGCCCGTCCCGGCCGGTTCTGATTTGTCAGGGTGAACTGGCCGACCAGTTGAGCCAGGCGACCGGCCTCGCTCTTCAGTGAGTGAGCGGCGGCGGTCGTTTCTTCAACCATGGCCGCATTCTGCTGGGTCATCTGATCCATATGGTTGACGGCAGTATTGACCTCGTTGAGGCCTGTGGACTGTTCCTGGGCCGAGGCCGAGATGTCTGATACCAGGGCGGCGATCTCGTTGACCCGCTCGAGGATGCTACCGAGCGCATGGCCGGTCTGGCCGACCAGGCCCACGCCTTCGCTGACCTTGCCGGAGGCCGCACCGATCAGGATCTTGATCTCCTTGGCCGCGTCGGCCGAGCGTTGGGCCAGGGCCCGGACTTCCTGGGCGACGACGGCGAAGCCGCGACCGGCCTCACCGGCCCGGGCCGCTTCAACCCCGGCGTTCAAGGCCAGAAGATTGGTCTGGAAGGCGATTTCGTCAATGACGCCGATGATCTGGCTGATCTGGGCCGAGGAGGTCTCGATCTCGCCGACGGCGCGTACCGCCTTGCCGACGGCGGTCTCGGTGGCCTGGGCCTGACGCCGGGTGTCGGCCACGATTTCGTTGGCCTTGCGCGCGCCCTCGGCGGTCTGGCGCACGGTACTGGTGATCTCGTCCAGGGCAGCAGCGGTTTCTTCCAGGCTGGCGGCCTGCTGCTCGGTCCGGCGTGACAGGTCGTCCGCAGCCTGGGCGATCTGGATCGCACCAGCCCCGACGCCACCGGACGACTGCTCGATGAGGCCGAGCGTGCGGGTCAATTTTTCAGCGGCCCCGTTGAAGTCGCCGCGCAGGCGCTCGTATTCCGGCGCGAAGGCGGACTCCAGACGGAAGGCCACGTCGCCTGATGACAGGTGGTCCAGGGCTTCGGCCAGGCTGCGCATGGCGTGATCACGCTTCTGCTCGGCTGTCCGCCGTTCGGCTTCGTTGGATTCCCGTTCGGCTTCGGTTTCCCACCGTGCCGCTTCCTGTGCTTCGCGCAGGGTGCGGCGTTCAAGCACGCCTTCGCGGAACACGGCGACCGACTTGGCCATCTCGCCCAGTTCGTCATGGCGGCCAGCAAACGGAACCGCCTTCTCGTAGTCGCCAGCGGCCAGATTGCCCATATAGCGGGTGATGGCCTCGATCGGCCGGACCACGGAGCGGCGCAGCATGAACATGCCGCCGCCGATGACCATGCCCAGCAAACCACAGACAATGGCCATCAGGCTGAGTTGCGTGACCTCCTTCGCCTGGGCTTCGGCCTCGATCGTGGCATTGTCGGCGGCGATCAGGGGAACGATTTTCTCGATCGCGGCGCGGTGGGTCTCGAAGGCCACCGTCATGCGCTGTTCCTGCGTTGCGGCGGTGGCCAGGTCGCCGCTCTCCATCGCGGCCAGCATGGCCTCGGCCGAACTCCAGAAGATCTTGGCCTGGGTGTCGGACTCGCCCAGCAGCACCGATTTCACCTCGGGATCAAAATCGATTGCTCGCCAGAACGCTGCCCGCGTCTCATATTCGGCGTGATGCTTTTCCAGTTCGGCGCGGGCATACTTGATGTCGGCTGTGGCTCCCTTGGCGAAGGCGAGCTTGGCGTCCAGATAGCCATCGATCACATAGAGGGGGGGCGGCAGGATATCGGCGGTCAGATCCTTGCCGGAGACGATCTTGCCGTAAAGCGGGCCGCCGATGCGGACAGTCTGTATCGCTGACCAGGAGACGGCAGCCAGCACGAGAAGGCCGCCGGCCAGCAGGGTACCAAAAAGATTCATGGCACCGGACAACCGCAAACGCATTTCTACTCCCCACCCTATGCAAGAGCAGATAGCTTGCGCCGAGAAGTATCAACGGCAGTTTAACCAGTCCGATGCCGACTGCCCAAATTGGGCAGGCTATGTCTTGAGAATGTTGATGAACTCGCAACTTAAAAGCGCATGAAGCGTCGGAAAACGCCTTTCATTGCGCGACACCACCTGAATCTTGGTGCCGACTACGCCCTAAGGCTGATCCGGGTGTTCACGGATCTGTTCGACGGCGATGTCGGGCTGGCTCTGGTGTTCATTGCCGCAGCCCAGGCGGGCACGGAACACCTTCGTCAGAGTGCTGATTATCTGGAAAGTTTTGCGGGCGAATTCTTCCCCGACGACTTGCGTCGCCCGATCAGCGTTTCAGCCCTGGCCCGGTCCCTGGGCCTGCCTGTCGAAACCACCCGCCGGCACGTGGTCAAGCTGGCGGCAGGGGGCTATGTGCGGCGCACAACCAACGGCGGCGTGATCATCACCTCGGACATTCTGGTTCGCGACGATATCCAGAAGGTCGCCGGCCTCAACGCCAGCAACATGGAACGCCTGATCGACGGCCTCATGCGAGCACCGAAGGGTCGGTAACCCCAAAGGGACCTGCCGGATTCGGCTGGCCTGGCCATTGATCTGCATGGCGTGGCTGGCAAGAATGTCACCACTTTGCGCTTGTTCACAGGTGAGCCGGAACCAAGGCCACCTGGATCGGTTTGAAGCCTGACGTCCAATGGAGTCCAGCCATGTCCCTGCTAAACGGCAGACAGCGTGCCCCGGCAAAGCCCGGTCGGGAGGCTTTCGAAGCCGACGACTGTGCGGAACTGCATCCCGCCAGCCAGATTGCTCTGGGGGTCCTGCTGGCCGGTGGAGCCATTCTGGCCTCCATGGCCATGGGTCGGCGCCATGAGGCCCTCCTGGATGATGCCATGTACGCGGCGGATTTCGCCGAGATGCATGAGCCGGTTGCGCATCAGCCCAAACCGCTGACCAGCCTCATCCTGCCGCCCCTGTTCATCGCCATGACCCTGTCGGGCCTGAGGACGTGGAACGCGCCCGCCAGTCCGGCCCGGACCCGCGCCCTGACGCTTTGGAGCCTGACCCAGGGTTTCAACGCACTCTGGCTGGGACTGGGAGCTCGCCGTCTTGGCGGACAGGCCGCTGCCGCCACCGCCTCGCTCGCAGCCTCAACGGCCTATGCGGTCGAGGCGGGCAGGGTGGGCGGTGGAAAGGGCCCGGACCTGGGCTGGCTGGGTGTGGCCAATGCGCTCACCGCCCAACTCTGGAGGCGACCCCCTGGACCGGCCCAGACCCTTCACTAGTCCCGTCGTTCGGGGTTCCAGAGGGGCCTGCGGGCCTTTTCGGCGCTCCAGGCCATGTTCATCGACCATTCAGGCGGCCAAGGCTTAGCTCCAGGCAAGGTTCTGGAGGGTTTTCTGTGATGCGGTCGTTCCTGTTGATTCCTCTTGTCGCCGGCGGCCTTGCCCTGGCGGGCTGCGCCACCATCAGCCAGGAGGCCTGCCTGCAGGGCGACTGGACCGGCATCGGATTCAAGGATGGTCAGGCCGGCTATCCGCAGAGTCGTCTGGACGACCATGCCAAGGCTTGTGCCAAGAGCGGTGTGTCGCCTGACCCCGCGCCCTATTTCGCCGCGAGGGCCCAGGGCCTGAGGCTCTACTGCACGCCGGACCGGGGATTTCAGGAAGGTCGCCTGGGTCACAGCTATGCCGGGGTTTGCCCTGAGCCTGCGGCCGGCGACTTCGTTGTGGCCTATGCTGACGGCCGCCTGCTCCATGATGCCGAGTCCCGGTTGCGGCAGGCAGAGTCGGATCGGGCGAGCGCGGACCGCCGCGCCGAAAAGCGGGATCGCGAGGCGCGCGGCGTCGAGGACGAGTTGCGTAATCCAGCGCTGAACGATGAGCAGAAGCGGGAACTGCGCGACCGTCTGAACCGGCTGCGTAGCGAACGGCGTGACGCCATTGAGGACGGTCGACGGGCCGACTGGGCCATGCGTGACGCCGAGCGTGAGGTCAGCACCCTCGAGTACCGGTTCCGGCCCATCTATCGCGGCTGGTGACGCCAGTCGCGTCCCGACCGGGAGGGTCGACTAGCCAAGCCCCTGGACCTTGCGGGCGGCGAGTCGATCCAGGCCGGCCAGCAGTTGGGCGATGTCCTGGGTCCCGGCCCTGGTCCGGATCAAGCGCAGGGCGGCGATGTGCACGTCAATGGTGGTCTGTTCCCAGGCCCGCGAGACGACCATGCCGCGCACCGTCTCGCAGAGGCGCTTGGCGGCATGGGTCACACCGTCTTCACCAAACATGCCTGCAAGCGCGGCTATACTGTCAGCGAGCCGTTCGATTTCTTCATGGGGCGCTGATGCCGCACCTTCTGCAAGATCGGCAATGGCCTTGTCGACCAGGGCCAGGGCGGTCTCCCGGTAGGCTTCCAGATTTGCATCTGCCGCTGCGAGCGCCTGGGCCGGGTTAATGCCGTCAGGCCGACCCATGAACGGGGTCAGACGACTTGCCGCACTCATTGCAGAAGGGCCGAGGCTGCGGCGGCGAGGGGATCGCGCACGGGTGTCTCACCCGGAGCTTCCTTGGTCGTACCGGTGCTCCAGAGGATGCGATCCAGCAGGGTGGCCGGCGAGAAGGGCTTGGCGACCACATAGTTGGCTCCGACATCCCTTGCCTTCTGGATCAGTTCGCGGGGCGTATGACCGGTCATGATGATGACGACCCTCGGCGCTGATCCGGGGGCCTGTCGCGCCCTCAGGTCCTGGATCAGGGTCAGCCCGTCGTCAGCCCGGGGGAAGGGATCCACCAGAATGAGGTCCGCTTCGTGGGACTGGGCGAAAGTCTTGCTTTCGCTCAGTCGGTTGCAGCGATGGAACTTCCGGAAGCCGAAACCGGAGAGCATCTGGGTGGCGATGTCCATGAAGCCGTTGTTCTCATCGACGATGAGAACGCTGGCCTCGCCAAAGTTGAACGACTGGTCCGTCTCGATACACAAGTCCGCCATTTCAGAGCGCCTCGATCCGTTGAACGTCGGTATCGGACGCTCCCACGCGCACGATAAGACAAGTTTAACGTGAGTTGTTCGCTTCTGTTATCGCGTGAGACGTATTGTCGCAGAACGACGGTTTCAGCCTCAGGGAATCTTCAGCATGCGGTCGAGGCTGAAACGGCCACCGCCCTTGGCGAGGATCAGCAGCAGCAGTCCGGCCCAGGATAGATGGGTGCTCCAGGCGTCAGGATAGACGAAGATCTCGATGACCAGGGTCATGCCCAGGAAGGCCAGGGCGGATAGCCGGGTGAACAGGCCGAGGACGAGCAGGACCGAGAAGAGGTGCTCGCTGTAGGTGGCCAGATGGGCGGCTATGTCCGACGGGACCAGCGGCAGGGCATACTCGTCGGCAAATAGAGAATAGGTGCTGTCGGTGATGTGCAGCAGGCCGTCGACCTTGGTGCGCCCAGACAGGAAGAATACCCCTGCCACGCCGAGACGGGCCACGAGACTGAGCACGTCGTCGGTAAGAACCTTTCCCGAGACATCGGCGAGGCGAGCGAAGGGTTTCAGGAGCAGGGCGGTCATGTCGGGGTTCCGTTGTCGAGTGGCCTGAACACACCGTCGGCGATCAGGGTGGCGAAGAGGGTTTGCAGGTCGGCTGCCGGATCGGCCTCCGCAGCAAGGCCTATGGCCTCTGCGAGCGGCAGTCCGGCCCGACAGGCGGTGAGGAAGGCGGCATCGGCCGGTCCGATCACGCGGAACGCGACCGAGCTCCCGGGGCGGCAAAGCAGCAGGCCTTCGGGAGAGCCGGAAAGCTCAAGGGATTCGCTGCCGCGTCGGGCGGCGACCCAGAGGCTGGGCAGCCCAGCCTCGAAGACGGCGACTCTTACGGCGGGATGCAGGGTCACCCGGGTACCGGCGAGATCTTCAGGCGACAGGGCGGTGAAGGCACCTGCCACCAGCACAGGAGCCTCGGCTTCAAACAGGGCCTCGGTCCAGAGGCGATCCAGATGGGCCACGCCGGCCAGATAGGGCAGGTCGTGAGCCGGCGGGAAGCGATCCAGCCAGGCGGGGAAATCCTCACCATAGTCCAGCAGCGCCGCCTGGGTCGGCGGCACCTCACGGGCAAAACGGGCGGCGGCGGCCCGGAACCAGTCCTCGCCGACCAGGCTGAGGACCGTCGGGAAATTGGCGGCGAGCGCGTCAACGCAGCCCCGGGCGATGGTGTTGCGGTAGACGGTCAGCCCCGCCAGGCCATCGGGTTCTTGGGCAAGCCACGGCGACAGTCTCGAGCCATCGCCCGCCATGGCCGCGACAAAGGCGTCCTGGAAATCCAGCAGCTCAGACATGGATCGCCTCGCAGGCCATGAGTAACGCCTGGGCACGATTGCGCTCGACCATCAGTACGCTGAAGGCCGGAATGGAGTCGTCCCGTTCGATCAGGGTCGGACGGGGCCCAATGCGGTCGATCAGGCGCTGGTACAGCGCCCAGACCGGTTCGGCCACGGGGGCGGCATGGGTGTCGATCAGCAGGCCGGATCCGCCGTCATCGGGGCTGTGGCCGGCCAGATGGATCTCTCCGATCGCCCGGGCGGGCAGGGCGTCCAGATAGGCCTCGGCCGCATAGCCGAGGTTGAAAGCGCTGATATGGACATTGTTGACGTCGACCAGCAGGCCGCATCCGGTCCGCGCGACAAGGGCGGCCAGGAAGTCGGTCTCGTCGAATGCGTGACCGGTCAGCGGCAAGTAGAGCGAGGGATTCTCGATCAGGACGGTACGGCCCAGGGCGTCCTGCATCCGGGCGATATTGCCGGCAATGCGGTCGAGGGCGGTGCGGGTGCGGGGGAAGGGCAGGAGGTCTGGCTGGTGAAGACCCCGATGGGTCGACCAGGCCAGATGTTCTGACACCACGAACGGCTCGAAGCGGTCGACCAATCCCTTCAGGGCGTCCAGATGGGTGGGGTCAGGATCAGTATCGGCCGCCAGGGACAGGCCGACGCCGTGCAGGGATAGCGGACGCCGTTCCCGTACAGCCGTCAGGGCGGCCAGCCGGGGCCCGCCGGCCGACATGTAGTTCTCGGGGTGCACTTCGAACCAGAGACCGGCGGCCGACTCGGCCAGGGCCTCTGCGAGATGATCGAGTTTCAGGCCGAGGCCGGCGGTCGGAGACATGGGGCGTTCCTGGGATCAGTGACATCCCGGCCCGGTGCCGCAAGGCACCTGACCGGGATGGCCGAGCAGATGAATTACATCGTCTTCGGCGTCAGCGAGCCCATGCCCTTGGGGGTCTTGACGGTGACGCAGCTGCCCTTGGCGACGTGCTTCCAGGCATCGCCCTGGTAGTCGACCTTCGAAGTGCCGGCGCACGAGGTGCCTGCGCCGGCCTTGCAGTCATTCTGGCCGGCCTTGGAGATGCCGTAGCACTTTTCCATCTCGGCCTTCTTGCCGTGCATGTCGTCAGCGAGGGCGGCACCGGCCGAAAGGGCGAAGATGGCGGCGAGGGCGGCGGAAGCGGTGCGGTTCATGGTGTGGCTCCTTGGGTGTGTCTGGCGACCGGCCCGCTCGGCTCGGTCAGGGGGGAATACGGGCCGCCGCAGGCAAAGGTTACATCGGTCGCCGAACAAAATTTTCGCTGCGGTACCGGTGAAGGTTCCGACGCACGGGCGGGCCGTGTAACCTTTGTCGGCTGACGCGCGAATAGGGGGCTGCGTGACGGACACCGAGACCCGCATGAAGGCGCTGATGCTGCGCGGCCTGGAGGGCGATGCCCCGGCCTACCGCGAGTGTCTGGCTCTGCTCGGAGTCCGGTTGCGCGCCTATTTCGCGCGCCGGATGTCCGGCGCGCCTGGAGATGTGGAGGATCTTGTGCAGGAGACGCTACTGGCCGTGCATATCAAGCGGGCGACCTGGGATACCACCCAGCCGTTCACCGCATGGGCGCATGCCGTGGCGAGGTACAAGCTCATCGACCACTGGCGACGCTGCAAGATTCGTCAGACCCTGCCGATCGAGGATCACGAGGCGTTTCTGGCGGCCGAGGAACATGATCCCGGCGTCGGTCTGGAACTGGATCGCGCCCTCGCCAGCCTGCCCGACCGTCAGCGGATCCTCGTCAGCGACGTAAAGCTGGCAGGCCTGAGTCTCGCCGAGGCCGGGGCCCGGGCGGGGATTTCCGAGGGGGCGGCCAAGGTCGCCCTGCACCGGGCGCTTAAGCTGCTGGCGGAAAGGATGCGCCATGCAGACCGATGACCTGATTGCGACCCTCGCCGCTGATGCAGGACGGGCACCTGGTCAAACGCCTCCGCAACGCCTCGCCCTGCTGGTGCCGGTCGGCGTGGTTGTCGCCCTGGCCGGCGTCCTGGTCTGGCTGAAGATCCGTCCGGATCTCGCCCAGGCGGCCTCGGGCGGCTTTTTCTGGATCAAGGCCGCCTATACGGCGGCCCTCGGCCTGGGCGGCTATCTGGCCGCCGAGCGCCTGTCGCGACCGGCCGCATCGCCTCGCCGCGGCCTGATCCTCGGCGGCGCGGTCCTGGGCCTGTTCCTGCTGGCGGGGCTGGTTCAGCTG
>NZ_QAII01000052.1:53908-56715 GCF_003060965.1 Caulobacter sp. HMWF025
TGCTGCTCGGGGCGCCCGGTACCCTGCTGGGTCTTTGGCTGGTCCGGGGTCTGGCCCCCACGCGCCCGGTCCTGGCCGGCTTTGCCACCGGAGCCTTTGCCGGCGGGGTCGCTGCCACGGTCTATGGCCTGCACTGCCCCGAGAGCACCTTCGTGTTCGTAGGCCTCTGGTACAGCCTTGGCATCATGGCCTGCGCGGGCCTGGGCGCTGTGCTCGGCCGCATTGTCCTGCGCTGGTAAGGTTCTCCAACCCTCATCGGCACAACGAAAAAGGCCTCCCGGCGGCTGCCGGGAGGCCCTAACTCTACTACGGGAAAGGCTAGGCCCTATTCCGCTGCCGCCTTGGCGGCATCGCCGCCGAAGCGGGCGTGAAGCTCGCCCGAGATGTAGCGCTTGGCCATGTTTGCCGTCGAGATCGGCTTGATCTTGCTGGCATGACCGGCCGAACCGAATTGTACGAAGCGGTCCTGGCAGACCTTGCGCATGGCGTCCTTGGCGGGCTTGAGATAGGCGCGGGGATCAAACTCGCCCGGCTTTTCCATCAGGATCTTGCGCACGGCCCCGGTGATGGCCATGCGGTTGTCGGTGTCGACATTGATCTTGCGGACACCGTGCTTGATGCCGCGCTGGATCTCTTCGACCGGCACGCCCCAGGTCTGGGGCATTTCGCCGCCGTACTGGTTGATGATGTCCTGCAGGTCCTGCGGAACCGACGACGAGCCGTGCATCACCAGGTGGGTGTTGGGCAGGCGGCGGTGGATTTCCTCGATCACGTTCATGGCCAGGACCTCGCCGTCCGGCTTGCGCGTGAACTTGTAGGCCCCGTGGCTGGTGCCCATGGCGATGGCCAGGGCATCGACGCCGGTCTGGGCGACGAAGTCGACGGCCTGGTCCGGATCAGTCAGGAGCTCGTCATGGCTCAGAACGCCCTCGAAGCCGTGTCCGTCTTCAGCCTCGCCCATGCCGCTTTCCAGCGAGCCCAGAACGCCCAGTTCGCCTTCGACCGAGACGCCGCAGGCATGGGCCATCTGCACGACCCGGCGGGTGACTTCGACATTGTACTCGTAAGAGGCCGGGGTCTTGGCGTCTTCCATCAGAGAGCCGTCCATCATCACCGAGGTGAAGCCGTACTGGATCGCCGTGGCACAGGTCGCCGGACCGTTGCCGTGGTCCTGGTGCATACAGACCGGGATGTTGGGGTAGAGTTCAACCAGACCATCGATCAGTCGGGTCAGGATGATGTCGTTGGCGTAGTTGCGTGCGCCGCGCGAGGCCTGGATGATGACCGGGCTGTCGACGGCAGCGGCCGCTTCCATGATCGCCAGGCCCTGTTCCATGTTGTTGATATTGAACGCGGGCAGGCCGTAATCATTCTCGGCCGCATGGTCCAGCAACTGTCTTAGCGTGATCCTCGCCACGGGGTCTCTCCTGCATGCTTGAAAAGGTTGGGGTCGTTTCTTGTTTTTGGGGCCCGGCGCTGATGCGCTCTCTGCCCAGTCTTTAAGTGCGGCGGCCGCCTGACAGCGATCGCCTCCTCCTCCCGGTTTGATGACTCGCCCCGCCGAAGTGGGGCGGGACCCGGTCAGGTGTTCAAAGCTGAGACACCTGGCAGGTCCTTGCCTTCCATCCATTCAAGGAAGGCGCCACCCGCAGTCGAGACGAAGGTCATGTCGTTGACGACCCCGGCATGGTTCAGGGCCGCCACCGTATCACCGCCACCGGCTACGGCGACGATCTTACCCGATTTTGCGAGATTTGCGGCGTGTTTTGCCGCTGAAACAGTCGCTTCGTCGAACGGCGGCACTTCAAACACGCCCAGCGGCCCGTTCCAGATCAGGGTCTTGCTGTCGTCCATGGCCGCCAGCAGGCGCTTCACGCTCTCGGGGCCGGCGTCGAGGATCAGGTCATCGGCCTGCACATCGCCCAGCGCGCGCGTCTCGGCGTCGACGCCGGGGGCGACCTTCTTGGCCACTACGACATCGACCGGCAGCAGCAGCTCGCAGCCGGCGGTCTTGGCCTTTTCGATGATCTGGCGCGCGGTGTCGGCCAGGTCCTTTTCGCACAGCGAGCCGCCCACGTCATGGCCCTGGGCGTAGAGGAAGGTGTTGGCCATGCCGCCGCCGATGGCCAGGCGGTCCAGCTTGGCGACCAGATTGTTGAGCAGGTCGAGCTTGGTCGAGACCTTGGAGCCGCCGACAATGCCGATCACCGGCTTTTGCGGATTGCCCAGCGCCGAGTCGAGGGCTTCCAGCTCGCGCTGCATGGCCAGGCCCGGATAGGCCGGCAGGGCGCGGGCCAGGGCCTCGGTGGAGGCATGGGCGCGGTGGGCGGCGCTGAAGGCGTCATTGACATAGAGGTCGCCCAGCTTGGCCAGGTCGGCAGCGAAGGCGGGGTCGTTCTTTTCCTCGCCCGCATGGAAGCGGACGTTCTCCAGCAAGGTGACGCCGCCGGCCGGCAGGGCGGCGATGGCGTCAGCAGCGGCGTCGCCAATGCAGTCGGCGGCGAAGGTCACCGGCGCGCCCAGCAGGGCGGCCAGGGGGGCGGCCACGAAGCCCAGGCTCATTTCGGGAACCACCTTGCCCTTGGGCCGGTCGAAGTGGGCCAGCAGCGCCACCTTGGTGCCCTTGCCGGTCAGATACTGGATAGTCGGCAGGGCCGAGCGCAGGCGGGTGTCGTCGGTGATCTTGCCACCCTCGACGGGAACATTGAAGTCCACGCGGACCAGGGCGGTCTTGCCTGCGAGATCGGCGGTGTCGAGGGTGCGGAAGGGCATGGCGTGTCCTGATATCGAAAGACGGTAACGGGAAG
>NZ_QAII01000052.1:56725-78586 GCF_003060965.1 Caulobacter sp. HMWF025
GGAACTTCGCCATCACGAGCGCGGTGTCGCTCATGCGGGTCGCGAAGCCCCATTCGTTGTCGTACCAGCTGAGCACGCGGCCCAGCTTGCCTTCGATGACCTGGGTCTGGGCCAGGGCCGCCGTCGAGCTTTCGGCGATGTGGTTGAAATCGGTCGAGACCAGGGCTTCGTCGGTGACGCCCAGCACGCCCTTCAGCGGACCGGCGGCGGCGGCCTTCAGGGCCTCGTTCAGTTCGGCGGCCGTGGTCTCGCGCGAGGGCACGAACTTCAGGTCAACCACCGAGACGTTCGGGGTCGGGACGCGGATCGAAGAACCGTCCAGCTTGCCCTTCAGGGCGGGCAGCACCAGGCCCAGGGCCTTGGCGGCGCCGGTCGAGGTCGGGATCATCGAGAGGGCGGCGGCCCGGCCGCGATACAGGTCCTTGTGCATCGTATCCAGCGTCGGCTGGTCGCCGGTGTAGCTGTGGATGGTGGTCATGTAGCCGCGCTCAATGCCGACCAGGTCGTGGATGACCTTGGCGATGGGAGCCAGGCAGTTGGTGGTGCACGAACCGTTGGAGATCACCAGGTCGGCGGCGCTCAGCACGTCGTCATTGACCTTGTAGACGATGGTCTGATCGGCCCCGTCGCAGGGGGCGGAGACCAGAACGCGCTTGGCGCCGGCGGTCAGGTGGGCGCTGGCCTTTTCCTTGGTGGTGAACAGGCCGGTGCACTCGAACGCGATATCGACGTTCAGCTCGGCGTGGGGCAGTTCGGCCGGGTTACGGATCGCTGTGACCTTGATCTTGCCGGTGCCGACATCGATCCAGTCCTCGCCCGAGGTGACGACGCCGGGGAAGCGGCCGTGCACGCTGTCGTAGCGCAGCAGGTGGGCGTTGGTTTCGACCGGGCCCAGGTCGTTGATCGCCACGACTTCGATGTCGGTGCGGCCGTGCTCGACGATGGAGCGCAGGACCAGACGTCCGATGCGGCCGAAACCGTTGATGGCGACGCGAAGGGCCATGGTGTCGTTCTCCTCATAACGGACGCCGCCAGGATCGACCGGCGTTCCTTGATTTTGCAGCGCGTTTTGCGGGCGGGAACAGGGAAGTCAAGCCCGAGAGCGGTAACAACGCGTGACCGAATGCTGCTATGGACGTTTGATGACCGTATTGTCGCCGCAGCGGGTGGCGAAGGTCGCCCTGATCTATATGTTGCACCGCATGATTGGAACCCGCCGATGACCCCGGGCGAAACCAGCGCCCTCGACCTCGCCGTGCGCCGGCTGGACCGTGCCATCACCCAGCTCGAGCAGAGACTGGCCGTGCGGACGGTTGCCTTACGCCCCGCGGAGGGCGGCGATCTGTTCGAGGGGGATGCCGACCGGGACCGTCTGGTGGCCGAACTCAGCGCCGCGCGCGAGCGCGAGCGGGCCCTGGAAGAGGCTGGAGCCCAGGCCTCGGTGGCCCTGGGCCGGGCCATCGCCGAGATCCGCGCCGCCCTCGGCGACGAGGGGCTGACCGCCAACGATGACCACCCCGACGAGGCTGACGGTGAGGCTGCGGTGCGTGTTGACCGTCCGGGCGAGGGCTGAGCCATGGCGCAACTGACCATCCAGGTGAACGGCCGCCCCTACACGGTGGGCTGCGAGGACGGGCAGGAGGCCCATCTGCTCGAGATCGCCCGCCTGTTCGACCGCCAGGTCCGTCAGGTCAGCCAGGACGTCGGCCAACTGGGCGAGACCCGGCTGTTCCTGATGGGCGCGCTGCTGCTGGCCGACGAGATGAGCGACCTGAAGCTGCGCCTGGCCCACGCCCAGAGCGAACTGGCCCGCCTGCAGACCGAACAGAACCGCGAAGCCAGCCGCATCGAAATCGCCGCCATCCGCGCCATAGACGCAGCGGCCGAGCGGATTGAGAAGCTGGGTCTCGAGTGACACGCCCCTCCTGACCGCTTCGCGGTCGTCTTCCCCCTATGGAAGAGGAGCGCCGTAGGCGCGGAGGGGGCAAGTTCGCACTATTCGCTGTCCGCGACACCGCAACGCTGGCGCCGTGCGTCTCGAACGCCTATCTTCCACGACGGCGGGTCAGCTGTGGCCCTCGTCGAAGATTTCTATTCCCAGGGACCTTAATCTCTCTATCGGGACCTGTTCCCTCCCGTGGCCGTGGCTGCGGGAACACGGGGCCCACCTGTAACTAACAGGTTCGAGTGGATTGAAACGTCTTCACGGTTCTTCATGGCGCCGCCACCCTTTCCCCTTCGCCGAGGCGTTGATGAAATCCGGCTGGTTCGGGCCCAAGGCCTTCGGGGTCGGCGCGCAGCCGACGGGATGGCAGGGCTGGCTGACGACCCTGATCTTTGTGATCGCCATGATCTGCACCACCTTCGTGCCGGACAGCTTTCGGCTGTGGGCTCAGGTGGGTCTGGTGATCCTGATCCTGGGGATCATCGCCCTGACCTATCGCGCCGCGCCGCCGCCTTGACGATCCCCGATCCCGTGGCTGCCAAGTCGACCCTGCGAATGTTCGTGCGGACGCGGCGCAAACTGCTGGCGCGGGCCTGTCCCGGGGCCGGAGACCAGGCCGCCGCGATCGGTCTGCCGGTCCTGGCTGAAGCCTTTCCGGATCCGGCCGGCAAGGTCGCCGCCCTCTACCAGCCCGCCGGGTCGGAGATCGATCCCCGCCCGCTCGCCGACGGCCTGGCCGCCGCCGGCTGGACCCTGGCCCTGCCCTCGGTGGAGGGGGCGGCGGGCGCGATGGTGTTCCGTCTCTGGGATCGCTCGCTCCCGCTGGTCCGCGATGCGGCGGGCCAGACGGCACCCGATGCCGGTCAACCGGCTGTCGAGCCTGACCTGGTCGTGGTTCCGCTGCTGGCCTTTGACCGCTCGGGCCGGCGGCTGGGGCAGGGCGGGGGCTATTACGACCGGGCGCTGGAGGCCCTGAGGGCCCGTCGCACGGTCCTGGTGCTGGGCCTCGCCTATGGCGGCCAGGACACAGCCGGCCTGCCCAATGAGCCGCATGATCAGGCTCTGGACGCCATTCTCACTGAAAACGAGTATATCGCGGTGAGCGACTGAGACCCAAAGGGGGTCTGGCAAGGAATTTCGATGCGTTTTGCTTTCTTCGGCGATGTCGTCGGCAAGTCGGGCCGTGACGGTCTGGCCGACCATCTGCCCGCCCTGCGCCGCCAGCTGGACCTGGAATTCGTGATCATCAATGCCGAGAACGCCGCGGCGGGCTTCGGTATCACCGAGAACACCGCCCGCGAGCTGTTCGAGGCCGGGGCCGACTGCCTGACGCTGGGCAATCACAGCTGGGACCAGCGCGAGGCGCTGACCTACATCGTCCGCGAGCCGCGGCTGATCCGTCCGGCCAACTATCCGATCCTGTCCGACGCCCCGGGGCGGGGCAGCCACCTGTTCCAGACCGAGCGTGGCCGCACCATCATGGTCATCAACCTGCTGGGCCGGGTGCACATGGATGCCATGGACGACCCCTTCGCCGCCGCCGACCGCGAACTGGACAAGGCCCCGCTGGGCCAGGTGGCCGACGCGGTGGTGGTCGACATGCACTGCGAGGCCACCTCCGAGAAGATGGCCATGGGCCACTATTGCGATGGCCGCGCCTCGCTGGTGGTCGGCACCCACACCCATGTCCCGACTGCCGACGCCCAGATCCTGCCGGGCGGCACCGCCTACCAGACCGACGCCGGGGCCTGCGCCGACTATGACAGCGTGATCGGCAACCAGAAGGAAGAGCCCCTGCGGCGTTTCACCACCAAGATCAGCGGCGGCCGCTATACGCCGGCCTCGGGCCCGGCCACGGTGTGCGGTGTCTTCGTCGAGACCGACGACCGCACGGGGCTGGCGGTCCGCGTCGAACCGATCCGGGTCGGCGGGCGGCTGAAGGAGACGGTTCCAGCGGTTTAGGGCCGGAGCCTGCGCCCGCTTGCGGCTGTCACACGTTGCACCCAAGTCTTGCGTGTCTTCAGCCCTCAGGAGCCCTCTATGAGCGATGCCCTCTATACCGCAAAAGCCCACGCTGTCGGCGGCCGCCAAGGCACGGCCAGGACCGATGATGGCCATCTGGACGTGACCCTGGGCTATCCCAAGTCGCTGGGCGGTGACGGTTCAGGCACCAATCCCGAGCAATTGTTTGCGGCCGGCTATGCCGCCTGCTTCCTGGGCGCACTGGGCCTGGTGGCCCGCAACCAGGGGGTCAAGCTGGGCGAGCACAGTCTCGATTCCGAGGTTGACTTGATCAAGGACGAGACCAGCTTCCACATCGGCGTGCGCCTGACCCTCAATGCGCCCGACCTCGATCGGGAAACCGCTGAGAAGGTTCTACACGCAGCGCATGAAGTCTGCCCCTATTCCAAGGCGACGCGCGGCAATGTTCAGGTCGAACTGAAGGTGGCCTAACCGGCTGGGAACAGGTGGAAGAACGGCTCGGCCTCAGCCAGCACGCGCTGGACCGACAGTCGGGTCTTCAACCGCTCGAAATAGGCGCTGACCAAGGGGCGGTCCTTGCCCCAGGGCTCGACCTTGTCTGCATAGAACAGGCCGGGCAGGGCGGCGCAGTCGGCCAGGCCGAAGGTTTGGCCGGACATCCAAGTCCGGCCAGAGAGTTCCGTTTCCAGGACGTCGTATGCGGTCTGGAGCTGGGCTCTGGCCTGGGCGACACCCAATGGATCGCGATCGGCGTTGGTCGGCCGGATTCGGTCGGAAACGATCTTCTGCATGGGCTGCTGCACATAGAGATCGAAGAATCGGTCCCATAGCCGGGTTTGCCAGGCCGCGTCCCGGTCGGCGGGGGTGAACTGCACGGAGCCAGGATAGTGCAGGTCCAGATAGTCGAGGATCACACTGGTCTCGGGCACCGTCTGGCCCCGTGCCGCGTCGGTCAGGACCGGAAACTTGCCCAGCGCCCAGACCTCGAGGAAGGCAGCGCGCGAGGCCGGCTCGCCGAGGTTCACCAGGCGCGCCGTGAACGGCGTATCGTTCTCGTAAAGGCCGATCAGGGCCTTCCAGCAGAACGAGGAGAGGGGATGGTAGTGCAGGGTGAGGGCCATTCTGCGTCGCGATCCCGTGCATCTATCCCGTCAAACTAGCGGCGATCCCGGGCCACGGACAAGCCGCACAGGATCAAGCCGGGTGACAAAACCCCGCTCCAGGGGCTAGAAGCGCGCCCAAACTCCATCTTCGTCAGATCAGAGAAGAGCCCCGCGAATGGCCGGCCACTCGAAATTCAAGAACATCATGCACCGCAAGGGCCGCGCCGATGCTGCGCGCTCCAAGCTGTTCTCCAAGCTGTCGCGGGAAATCACCGTGGCGGCCAAGGCCGGCCTGCCCGACCCGAACATGAACCCGCGCCTGCGCCTGGCCGTGAACAACGCCAAGGCCGAAAGCCTGCCTAAGGACGTCATCGACCGCGCGATCAAGAAGTCGCAGATGGGCGATGCGGCCGACTATGCGGAAATCCGTTATGAGGGCGTGGCCGCCGGCGGCGTCGGCATCATTGTCGAGGTGCTGACCGACAACAAGAACCGCGCCGCCGCCAATGTCCGCTCCTATTTCACCAAGCTGGGCGGCAATATGGGCGCGACCGGGTCGGTGGCGTTCAACTATGACCGCGTCGGCCAGATCACCTATCCGGCCAAGGCCGCCAGCGAAGACGCCATGATGGAAGCCGCCATCGAGGCCGGCGCTGATGACGTCACCTCGGACATGGATGAGGAAGGCGAGGGCCACACCATCTACACCGCCTTCGAGAGCCTCAACGAGGTCGCCGCCGCGCTGGAAGCCCAGTTCGGGGCCGCCGGCAACACCAAGATCGCTTGGCGCCCCAAGATGCAGGTTCCGGTGACCGGTGAGGCGGTCGGCACGCTGATGAAGCTGCTGGACATGCTGAACGACGATGACGACGTCCAGGCTGTCTATTCCAACGAAGAGATCAGCGACGACGACCTGGCGGCACTGGGTTAAGAGTTCCGTCTTCTCCCCGTCACATGACGTCGGCTAGACTGACGTCATGACCCTTCGCGTTCACATCGACACCGACTGCGGCGTGGACGACGCCCTGGCGCTGGCCATGCTGGCCCGGGCGCGGGAGGCGGTCGAGGTCGGCTCGGTCTCGGCCGTGTTCGGCAACACCTATGTCGACCAGGCCGCCGCCAATGCCCGCGGCGTGCTGCGGCTCGCGGGCTGCGGGGCCGAGGTCTATATCGGTGCAGGATCTGGCCTGGCCCGCCGCCGGGTCGAGCGCATGCGACCCGCCCACGGGGTCGATGGCCTCAATGGCGCGGGGTTCTCTCAACGCTGGAAGCTGCCCGAGCTCGATCGCGGCCACGGCACCGGCCTTCTGGCTTTTGTCGCCCGCCGCAAGATCGCGGGCCTGTTCCTGGGGCCGTTGACGAATCTGGCCCAGGGCCTGCTGGACGATCCGGCCGCCTTTCGCGACTGGCGGCCGACGGTGATGGCCGGGGCGTTCACGGTCGAGGGCAAGGCGACCGGCGGCGGCGATTTCAACACCTGGAGCGATCCGGAGGCCCTGCAGAGGGTTCTCGACGCCGGGGTTCGGCCGCGCCTGGTGCCGCTGGACGTCTCGAGTCAGGTCACCCTGACGGCGGCTGACCTGGTTGCCGGAGCGACGGCCTGCGGCTCGCCCCTTTCGGGGCGCCTGTCGCGGGCGGCCAGGCCATACATGGACTTCCACGGTCAGGTCTGGGGGCTGGACGGAGCCTGTCATCCGCATGATGCCGTTGCCGCCGCTGCCCTGATCGCCCCTGAGGCCTTTCGGTTCGAGCCGGCCCGCCTGCGGGTGACGGTTGACGGCCTGCGTCAGGGTCGCATCGAGCGGATCGAAGGACCGGCCAATGCCGAGGTCTGCGTCAGTGTCGACGTGGCGACCGTCGAGCGGCTGATCCTGAAGGTACTGTTCGGCGAAGGGGCTTTAGCGGCCCCCTGAACCAATGGCCTGGTCTCGGCTTTACAGCACCCCGGCAGCGTTGCCGCGGCCAGTCACTCTTCGAGGCTTCGCTGGAGAGCTCCCACGAAGAGGGGCTGGCCAACCGCCAGGACGGTGGTACCGGCATGGGCTCTGTTAGCCTTCGTAGTCGGCCAGCAGCGCCTCAAGGCGCCGCTGCTCGGGCTTGAGTATCAGGATGTAGCGCAGCAGATTCCATCCCGTGCTGGCCGCTAGGGCCAGGCCGCACACGGCCATGGCCTGCCAGCCGGCCGTCGTGTTCATACGGCCATCGACCTGCAGGCGCTGGATCGCCATGAACAGGGGCAGCATGAACACCGGAAGCATGGCCCAGAAGACGTGGCAGTTGGATCGTGCCCGGCGATTGGCGGCCAGCAGGCTGGCCACCGTATCGCGCAGGGGCGAACCGCTGTCGCGCGACCGATGCCTGAAACCGTTCCAGAGCACCGCGCCCATCACCATCCAGCACACGGCCAGCATGGCGATTCCAGGCCAACCGGCACCGTCGTTTTTCAGGACTGCGGCCAGGGCCATAACCGTGAACAGGGTCAGGGTCGTCACCGGGATACCGGCCAGAAGGATTTCACGGTGTCGGCGGGATTTCAATGTATGCATCAGTTGCTCCTTCAAGAGGGCCTGGGTTTCATCGGTCGGGGTGTTGGCGTCCGAGCGCCAGGCCTGTTCGAGACGGTCAAACTCCATCGACGTCGTCCTTTACGAGGGTTGAAAGACGGACGCGGATGCGGGTCAGGCGTGCGCCGACATTGGTTTCCGACAGGCCGTGCAGTCGGGCGATCTCGCCATAGGCCACGCCGTCCAGGGACAGCAGGATGAGCGACCGGTCGAGCGGCGGCAGGGTGCGGACCCCCCGGTAGAGCCGCTCCAGCAGGGCCGCCTCGGCCGGGTCGCCGATGACTAGTCGAAGGCTGAGCTCGGCCTCGATTGCGTCACTCCGTCGCTGCCGCCGCGCCTCTCCACGCTTCCAGGTCAGGGCGGTATTGTGCGCGACCCTATAGACAAAGGTCGCAGCAGAGCTGCGGTCCTCGAAGCGCGGCCAGGCCCGCCACACCGCCACCATCAGTTCCTGCAGCAGATCGTGCTGATCGGCCGGTTGGGCGAAGGCGCGGCTGATCCGGCGCAGGGCGGCCAGATGCGGCTCCAGCCAGTCAGCGAACGCCTCGTCCCTGCGATGTTCAGCGCCCATGATCCGCCCCGGTTTCGAGAAGGTTAGACGCCGCCAGCAGGCTCGTCCTTACACGTCGTCGGGGAAGGGTTCCGTTTGGTTCAAACGATCGTTAGGATTTGTCGCATGTCCGACGATCTTACCGACGCCCAGACCGCCGCCATCCCCGATGGCTATTCCCAGCTCAACTGGTCGCGCGGCTTTGGCCGCCAGATCGGGCCGCTGTTCGAGCAGCGCTCGGGCCCGGGTGACGCCTGCCTCGGCTTCCGGGTCGAGGAGCACCACACCAACGGCCTGGGCAACTGCCACGGCGGCATGCTGATGAGCTTTGCCGACATGGCCTGGGGGCGGATCATCTCGCTGCAGAAGTCCTACAGCTGGGTGACCGTGCGGCTGATGTGCGACTTCCTCTCGGGCGCCAAGCTGGGCGACTGGGTCGAGGGGCGCGGTGAGTTGATCAGCGAGGAGGACCTGGTGTTCACCGTGCGGGGCCGGATCTGGTCGGGCGACCGCACCCTGATCACCGGCACCGGCATCTTCAAGGCCCTGTCACCACGCAAGCCCCGCCCGGGCGAGGCCGCCTACAAGGGAGAGGGCTGACCATGGCTGATGATCAGGTGCAACTAGCCCGCGTGCCGCCACCGATGCCGGCGCCACTGGAAGCCTTCGCCGGCGAAGTGCCTCCGGCACCGGCCTGGTTCGAGCAGGCCCTGGCCCAGCAACCCGAGCGCACCACCCTGATGGTCGACGGGGCCGGCATCGAGATGCTGACCTGGGGCGAGGTCGGCAAGCCCGGCCTTCTGTTCCTGCACGGCAATGGGGCCCATGCCGACTGGTGGAGCTTCATTGCGCCCTTCTTCGCCCGCGACTGGCGGGTGGCGGCGATTTCTTGGGCCGGGATGGGCGGTTCGGACTGGCGCGAGTCCTATTCGGCCGAGTCGTTCGCGGCCGAGGCCTTTGCGGCCGTCGAGGCGGCACAGCTTGAAGCCGGCGGGGTCAAGCCGATCTTCGTCGGCCATTCGTTCGGCGGCTTTCCCACCCTCTATTGCGGTGTGGCCCATGCCGACCGGCTGCGCGGCATCATCATGGTCGACAGCAGCATCCAACCGCCGGAGAAGCGCTGGAAGGGCCCGCCCAATCGTCCGGGCTTCGGCAACAAGGTCTATGAGACGCTCGTCGAGGCCCTTGGCCGCTTCCGGCTGGCCCCGCCCCAGGCCTGCGAGAACCTGTTCATCGCCGACTACATCGCCCGCCGGTCCCTGAAGGAAGTCGACGGGGGCTGGACCTGGAAGTTTGATCCGGCCATCTGGCAACGCTTCCGGATGCCCGACCTTGGGCTTCTGCTGCCGCAGATTGCCTGCCCGGCGGCCCTGATGTGGGGCGAGCGATCCAACCTTATGCACGCCGAGACCTTGGACTATATGATCGGGGAAATGCCCAAGGACGTCCTGCTCGTGCCCATTCCCGACGCTGACCATCATGTGATGATCGACCAGCCGCTGGCCTTCGTGGCCGGGCTGCGTGGTCTGCTCGCCGCCTGGCGATGAGCTACGACGAAACTCCGGCCCCGGGGCTGGTCATGGTCTACATGCCCGATCGGGGCGTGGGCGACCTGATGTGGCACCTGCCGACCCTGCGGGCCATTGCAGCCTCGACGCCGGAAGGGCGCGTGCTGCTGGCCGCGCGGCCGTCGAGTCGGGCCCGCGACCTGCTGGCCGCCGAGCCTTGTGTGGTCGCTGTTGACTATCTGGACTATCGCGCCGGAACCTTCCGCAACCTGGTCGAGATCGCCGACTTCTACAAATTGTGCCGCCGGCGAAAGCCTCGCGCCGTTTGGATTCTGGAGAAGATCGACCGTCCGGCCATAGGCGCGGCCCTTGCGGGAGTGCCCGAGCGGCGCGGCTTTGGTCTCGGTCACGGCCAGGAGCGCTGGCTGACCCACAAGCCCTTCCTGCCCCGGTCGATGCGCCCGGCCCACCGGATCGAGAAGCTGGCGGCCCTAGAGACCGGGCATGGCCTGAGCGTGTCCAGCCGCGAGCCGGCGCTTGTTCCCATTCCTGCCGCCGTCGAGGCCATGGAGGCGCGGTTTGCGGGCCTGCCGCGTCCGTGGATCGTCTATGGAGTCGGCTCCAGCGAGCCCAGCCGCTGCTGGCCGATGGAGCGCTTCGGCGAACTGACCCGCGAGCTGGCCGATCTGGGCGGGACGCGGTTCTGGCTGGGCGGCTTCGGTGACAGCGCCGCCGTCGAGGGCCAACTGGCGGCGGGTGCAGACGGGGTCAATGTCTGCGATTTGAAGATGGACACCGCCGCCGCCCTGACCTCGCGGGCCGACCTGTTCATCGGCAACAATTCCGGGCCCCTGAACATCGCCGCTTCTGTCGGGGTCACCTCAATCGGCCTGTTCGCCGGGACGGCGCCCCTCGACTATTCGCGGTTCCTGCACTCGATCGTCGGCCCTGAGGAGGGCATGGCGTTCCTTGGCGTTGAAAGTGTCGCGCCCATCGCCCGCTTGAGCCTTTAGCCCCGGCGTTGTAAGCGGCAGTCAGGTTTTTCTCTTCCCATCGAGGACACGACATGGCCGGCGACTATCACCGCGGTGAAATGGACATCCAGGAACAGGCTGCGACCTATGCGGCCTTCGGCGGCATGGCCAAGTGGGGCTCGCTGGCGATTGCGGTCGTGCTGACCGTCATCACCCTGTGGTTCTGCACCCCGGCGGGCTTCCTGGGCGGCCTGATCCCCGGTATCGTGCTCGCAGTGCTGGGTGTGGTATTCCTGCGCGAAAAGCCCGGTTCGACGCACTGACACCGGTAGACATCGGCATATTTTTTCCCTGACGTGCACGTCATGCCTCGACAAGAGGCAAGACTATCCCCTACAGAGCAGGTCAAGTTGCTTGGGCGAACAGCGCTCTGGGGAGGGGTATGCCGATGGCCATTATCGCGGTCACCAAAGAGACCCGCGCGAACGAAACGCGGGTCGCGGCCACACCGGAAACCGTCAAAAAGCTGACCGCCGCCGGGTTTTCGGTGGTCGTTCAGGCCGGGGCGGGGATCGCCGCCGCCTATCCTGACGCCGACTATGCCGCCGCCGGCGCGACCCTGGTTGGCGGAGCCGCCGAGGCGATCAAGGACGCTGATGTCCTGTTCAAGGTCCGCGCGCCGGAAGCCGCCGAGATCGCGGCCCTGAAGAGCGGGGCCATCGTCGCTGCCGCTCTCAATCCCCACCAGGACAAGGACACGCTGAATGCCCTGGCCAAGGCCGGGGCCAGCGCCATCGCCATGGAGTTCATCCCGCGCATCACGCGGGCCCAGGTCATGGACATGCTGTCCTCGCAGGCAAATCTCGCCGGCTATCGCGCCGTGATCGAGGGGGCCGAAGCCTATGGCAAGGCCCTGCCGATGATGATGACCGCCGCCGGCACCGTCGCCGCCGCTAAGGTCTTCATCATGGGCGTCGGCGTTGCCGGCCTGCAGGCCATCGCCACGGCCCGCCGGCTCGGCGCGGTGGTCACCGCCACCGACGTTCGCCCCGCCACCAAGGAGCAGGTCGAGTCGCTGGGTGCCAAGTTCCTCGCCGTCGAGGACGAGGAATTCAAGAACGCCCAGACCGCCGGCGGCTACGCCAAGGAAATGTCGGCCGAGTACCAGGCCAAGCAGGCGGCGCTGGTTTCCGGTCACATCGCCAAGCAGGACATCGTCATCACCACGGCCCTGATCCCCGGCCGACCGGCCCCCAAGCTGGTCAATGCCGAGCAGGTGGCGTCGATGCGCGCCGGCTCGGTGCTGGTCGATCTCGCCATCGAGCAAGGCGGCAATGTCGTCGGTGCCAAGCTGAACGAGACGGTGATCACGGAAAACGGGGCCAAGATCCTCGGGGCGGCCAATCTGCCCGGGCGGATCGCCACCGACGCTTCGGCTCTCTACTCGCGCAACCTCTTTGCCCTGTCGGGTCTGTTCCTCAACAAGGAAGGGGCCTTCGCCCCCGACTTCGAGGACGAGATCCTGAAGGCCGCCCTGGTCACCCAGGGGGGCGAAATCGTCCACCCGTCGCTGAAGACCGCCTAACTCACATTGAAAGGGAGGCCTCCATGGAAGCCGTCGACCCCACCGTGTTCCGTCTGGCGATCTTCGTGCTCGCCATCTTCGTGGGCTATTATGTGGTGTGGAGCGTTACGCCCGCCCTGCACACGCCGCTGATGGCCGTGACCAACGCCATTTCCTCAGTGATCATCGTCGGGGCCCTGCTGGCCGCCGCCGCCCATGGCGGCGCGGGCGAGGCCACGACCGGTTCGGTCTGGATCTCCAAGGGGGCCGGCGCGCTCGCTGCGGCCTTCGCGGCGGTCAACATCTTCGGCGGCTTCCTGGTCACCAACCGGATGCTGGCCATGTACAAGAAGAAGGACAAGAAGTGAGCGGCCCCGCCACCCTGACCCTGGCGGCCCTGGTCTTCCTGATCGTGGCCGTCGGCGTCTCCAAGGTGCTGCCGCGCAAGAAGGCGACCGGCAACGGTGCCGCCTTCGCGCCCGCCTTCGTCCTGATCGCTCTGGGCCTCAGTGCCAATGCCGTGGGCCTGCAGGCCGGGACCAGCGGTGCCGCTGACATCCTCCGCTGGCTCTCGCCCTTCGCCGTCGGCATGGGCGTGATGCTGCTGCTCTCTAATCTGCGCGCCGACCCGGCGCCGCCGTCCGGGGGGACCTCCGAATGAACGCTAACATCGCCGCCATCCTCTATATCGTCTCGGGGGTGCTGTTCATCCTGGCCCTGCGCGGGCTGTCGAGCCCGGTGACCAGCCAGGCGGGCAATCGCAACGGCATGATCGGCATGGCCATCGCCGTGACCACTACCCTGGCCACCCTGTGGAGCCAGGGTGCGCTGGACATCGTAACGCTCGGCCTGATCCTCGGCGGCGTCGCCGTCGGCGGCGGCGTCGGGGCGGTCATCGCCCGCAAGGTCGCCATGACCTCGATGCCGCAGTTGGTCGCCGCCTTTCACAGCCTCGTCGGCATGGCCGCGTGTCTGGTGGCCGTGGCCGCCATCTACACCCCCGCTGCCTACGGCATCGTCGGCGAGGACGGCCACATCCATCTCAACAGCCTGGTTGAGTTGTCCCTGGGTCTGGCCATCGGCGCGATCACCTTTACCGGTTCGGTCATCGCCTTCGCCAAGCTGAACGGCAATATGGGCGGCGCGCCGATCATGCTGCCGGCCCGTCATCTGCTGAACATCGCATTGGGCCTCGGCATCGTCGCACTGATCGTGGTGCTGGTGATCTCGGGCGGCGCGGCCATCTGGGCTTTCTGGGGCATCTTCGCCCTGGCCCTGATCATCGGGATCACCCTGATCATCCCGATCGGCGGCGCCGACATGCCCGTCGTGGTCTCGATGCTGAACAGCTATTCGGGCTGGGCGGCGGCGGCCCTGGGCTTCACGCTGGAAAACACCACCCTGATCATCACCGGTGCCCTGGTGGGCTCGTCGGGCGCGATCCTGTCCTACATCATGTGCAAGGCGATGAACCGCTCGTTCGTCTCGGTGATCCTCGGCGGCTTCGGCGCGGCCGACGCCGTGGCCGGTCCCGGCGGCAAGGTCGAGAGCCGTCCCGTCAAGCAGGGCTCGGCTGATGATGCGGCCTTCATCATGAAGAACGCCAGCAAGGTGATCATCGTCCCCGGCTACGGCATGGCCGTCTCCCAGGCCCAGCACATCCTGCGCGAGATGGGCGACAAGCTGAAGGAAGAGGGGGTTGAGGTGAAATACGCCATCCACCCGGTCGCCGGCCGCATGCCCGGCCACATGAACGTGCTGCTGGCCGAAGCGAACGTCCCTTATGACGAGGTGTTCGAGCTGGAAGACATCAACAGCGAGTTCTCGACGGCTGACGTGGCCTTCGTGATCGGTGCCAATGACGTCACCAATCCCGCGGCCAAAACTGACCCGACCAGCGCCATCTACGGCATGCCGATCCTTGATGTCGAAAAGGCCCGCACCGTCTTGTTCATCAAGCGCGGCATGGCCTCGGGCTATGCCGGGGTCGAGAATGAACTGTTCTTCCGCGACAACACCATGATGCTGTTCGGGGACGCCAAGAAGATGGTCGAGGGGATCGTAAAGGGGCTCTAGTCCGCCTTCATCGAACTCGACGGCAGATAAAGCAAAGGCCTCAGGTTCCCCTGAGGCCTTTGTTGTTTTCGGGGCTCGCCTTGGCTGACCTCACTGGGCGGCGACTTCAACGGCCTGGGCGCGGGCGGCGAATTGCAGGGCCTTGCGCTGCGGCGAGGTGAGGTTGCGGCTGACTTCGCGGCCGACTTCGGCAACGCAGACGCCGTGGGGCATGTCGAGGCTGTGGTTGCGGGCCTTGGCGCGGCAGAGGGCGTTGGCGGCGGTCTCGACGCGGGCCTTGAACAGGGCAGCCTGGGCGGGGTTGGAGAGGTTCAGGTCGCCGACCGAGATGCGGGCCACCGGCTCGGCGGCGTTGGCAGCTTGGGTCAGGCCCAGAACGGGAATGGCGGCCAGGCTCAGGGCGGCGACGGTGGTCAGGCTGGTCATGAACTTGCGCATCGGAGTAATCCCTCGGTGTTGGTTTGTGTCCGGCGCTTGTCTGCGCCCCATGTCCAGAGGTGTACTTGCGAGCACTTCGAAAGTCTCGTGAAGTCTCTTTCATGAAGTGTAATTTAGAGAATTACACTTCATTCATTGAATAAACATTCTGTAATCTTTCATAATACCGTCTTAATCAGCTTGCGCTCCTCTGCGGGTGCAGCGGATGGCGCGAGCCCCGCTTGTCCCCCGCTCCGGGATCTGGGCTGGTCGTGGGCCGATCGATGCAGCAGATCGGCCGACCTTTCAGATCTCGCGTTTCCTTGTTCTGGCCAGACGTCACAGCATTCAGGCTGTTCGCGATGGACCTGATGTTCAGCCTCGGTAATCGGCCCGGTCCGTGCCGTGCTGATTAAGACCAGGTTAAGCGACAACTCGAGCGGCAGGCCCATCTGCGGCAAAAGTCGGCCGATTCATCATCGGGAAAGACGAATGTGCGACCAATCTGACTGTTGCGCGGTCCCCTAGCCAGACCGATCGTCTGACAGGAAAGTGGATTTGTCGTCTGAAGCCCCCGCCGCCGCACCGCCCTATTCCCGGGTCGCCTTTCTGGCCCTGGTCGGCGTGCTTTCGACGGTCGGACTGCTGAATGCCGGAAGCGCTTTGCGGGCCTTCGCGGCAGAGCCTGCCCGGACGGAGCCGATCACCGAACCCGACACGGTTGAAAGCGCGCCCGAGCCCCTGCCGGCCTTTGTGTTCGACGCGCCCCTGCCGGGCCACGTCATCAATTCACCGTTCGGCCTTCGGCAGCTGCCCTGGGAAGAAAATGGCCGGCTGCATGAGGGCGTCGACATCGCTGCGCCCGAGGGCTCGGCCATCCGGGCGGCTTCGGACGGAGTCGTCCTGCGCACGGGCGTCAACGGGTCGTATGGACGCTTTGTGGAGCTGGGTCACAAGGATGGCTTCCGTACACTCTATGCCCATCTGGGGGCCACGGCGCGCGACGTGAAGCGGGGGCAGTATGCCCGCCGGGGGCAGACCATTGCCTATGTCGGCAACAGTGGTCGCTCAACCGGTGCGCACCTGCATTTTGAGATCCGTCGCAAGGGCAAGCCCCTCAACCCGACCTTCTTTCTCGGCCAGAGCTTTGCGGCGGCCGAAGACCTGCCGCTGAAAGCCGCCGCCCGCGTGCCCCGCAAGGTGCATCTGGCGACGGTCTCGGCCTGGCCGGAGAGCGTCAAGGCCGCCCGGGCCCGCTTGGCGCGCCAGCAGGCCCGGCTGGCGGCCAGCGACGGCTGAACAGGGCGGCTCGACGCGTCACAATCCGGCGCTAAGGTACGGTCATGCTTCATATGCTCGGTCGCGGTCTCGCCAGTGTCGTTCTTTTTGTCATCGTCTACATCGCCCTCGGCGGTGTCATGAGCGCATACAGCGCGCCGCGCCCTCGTGGCGAACGGATCGAGATCGAATCCGGCCGCAGTTTGCGCCTGATCTGTGAGGGCCCGCGCAGCACCCGGCCCGTGGTCTGGCTGGAAGCCGGGGCCTTCGGCTTCTCCGCAGACTTTGGAGCCACTCAGGCCGCCCTGGTGGCGGCCGGCTGGCGGACCTGCGCCTACGACCGGGCCGGCATGGGCTATTCCGATCCCGGCCCTGCCCCGCGCGACGGCCTGGCCATTGTCTCGGATTTCGAAAAGCTGGTCGATCGGTCGGGCGAAGTCGGCCCCTACATCCTCGTCGGACACTCCATGGCCGGGCTGCGCCTGCGCGAATATGCCGGTCGTAACCCCGACCGCGTCGCAGGGTTGGTGTTTCTGGACGCCGCCACGCCGGAGGCTGCGGCCGAGCCGCGCGTTGTCGGCTTCATCAAGGCCTTTGCGACCGCCTCGCGCTGGGCTGCGCGCGGCGCGGCACTGGGTCTGTACAAGCCCTTGTCCCACACAGGTCTCGGCGACAAGATCGGTCTGCCCGCATCAGCGAAGGCCGAGAAGCGCTGGGCCTTCGGCAATGGCCGCCACAACCGTACCGCCGCTGACGAGGTGGCGCTCTGGCTTGAGGCCTCAAACCAGGCTGCAGCCCAGCCGCCGCTGAATCCTGAATGGCCTGTCGCCGTGTTAACCGCCGGGCCGGTCAAAGGCCGCGAGGAGTGGAAGGCGATCCAGGCGGCCCCGGCCCGCGCTGCGCGTCACGGCATGGTCGAACATGTCGAGGCCGCCAGCCATACTCGGTTGCTGGGACAGGGCTTTGCTGACCACATCGTCCGGGCCGTGGCCTTTGTGGCGGAACCTGCCGGGGCTGATACACCTCGAAAGAGCGATTGATTCGGGAGCGCGCATGACCACCGCCCTCAGCCTGGACGGCGTCAGCAAACGATACGGTGACTTTCATGCCGTGCGCGACGTCAGTTTTTCAGTGCCCCAGGGGCGGATCTGCGGCTTTCTGGGCCCCAATGGCGCGGGCAAGACCTCAACTATCCGCATGGCCCTCGGCCTGATCGCACCCAGCGAAGGCCGCATCAGCGTGCTGGGCAGCGATGATGCCCGCAAGGTGCGCGACCGGATTGGGTTCCTTCCCGAGGAACGCGGCCTCTACAAGCGCATGACCCCTGTCGATGCCATCGCCTTTTTCGCTGGCCTGAAGGGGATCGGCGACGGCGAGGCCCGCAAGCGGGCCCGGGTGATGCTCGAGGGTCAGGGTCTCGGCCCGTTCATGAACAAGCCGATCCAGGCCCTGTCCAAGGGCATGGCCCAGAAGGTTCAGCTCCTTTCGGCCCTCGCCCACGAGCCGGATCTGGTGGTGCTGGACGAGCCCTTTTCGGGACTGGATCCGGTCAATCAGCAGGCCCTCGAGGGGATGATCCGGGGGATCGCCGAGCGCGGGGCCACGGTGCTGTTCTCGACCCATGTCATGCAACATGCCGAGCGACTGTGCGACCGCGTGGTGCTGATGGCCCGCGGCCGCAAGGTGTTCGACGGCGACGTCGCCGAGGCCCGCCGCGCGGCACCCCGGGCCCTGGTCCTTGAAGGGGACCTGACGGCGACGGAAGTGGCGGCCCTGCCGGGCATTGCTGCGGTCGCCACCGAACCCCTTCCGGACGGCGGGCTGCGCCACGTCGCAACCCTCGCGCCGGGGGCGGACGGCCAGGCGGCCCTGAAGGCGGCCTTTGCCGGCGACCTGGCCCTGAAGCGGTTCGAGGCTCGCGAGCCCAGTCTGCACGATGCCTTTATCGTCCTGACCGGAGGCCAGGCATGAGCCGCCTGCTGCACATCGCCCGCCGGGAGTACCTGGCCTATGTCCGCACTGCAGGCTTCTGGCTGTCGATCCTGGCCCTGCCGCTGGTGATGGGCATCAGCATCGGCGCGCCGCTCCTGATGAGTCGTTCGGCCCAGCCCGAGCGACTGGCCATCGTCGACCTGACCGGTCAGGGTCTCGGCCAGGCCGTGACCCGGGCCCTGGACGAGGAACAGGCCCGTGCCGTGGGCCGGGCCCTGCGCACGGCCGCCGTGGCCGCCGGGGGGGCGACGGCCGGCGAAGCGGTCCGCAAGGCCCAGGCGCAGGGTGGCGAGGCCCAGGCCCGCCAGGCGCTGGCGGCGTTGAATCCGGCCGTGGCGGAGCGCTTCAAGGCACCCAAGGCCTCATCCGTACGCCAGGCTCCCCCCAAGACAGCCCTTGAGGCTCGGGATGCCCGCGCGGCGGGTCTGGTCCTGCGGCGCGAGATCGCCGAAGGCCGGCTGGACACAGGCCTGATCCTCAGTGGTCGCGACGACGCCATCGTCATGGACCTGTGGAGCCGCAACCTGGCCGCCCCGGCCCTGGAGAGCGAACTGCGCGGCCATGTGACCGACATCATGCGCGAACGGGCCCTGATGCGTTCGGGGGTGGCTCCGGCCACTCTGAAGGCCGCCGATGCGCTCAAACCCACGGTCAACAGCCTGTCGCCCAAAGCGGCCTCCGGGGAGAAGGTCTCGCTGCGCGACCGCCTGCCGACCTATGTGGGTCTCGCCATGGGCTTCCTGCTCTGGTCGATGGTGATGACCGGGGCCGGGATCCTGCTCAACAGCGTCATCGAGGAGAAGTCGACCAAGATCCTCGAGGTGCTGCTGTCGTCAGCTTCGGTACCGGAGATCATGGGCGGCAAGATCCTCGGCGTGGCCGGCCTGACCGGGACCGTAATCGGTCTCTGGAGCCTGGTGGGCGTCGGGGCCATGCTGGCCTTCGCGCCCGGCCTTGCCGGCGACCTGGGGGCCGTCCTGGTGGGCAAGGGCCTGCTCCTTTATTTCGCGGCCTATCTGGTCGGCGGCTACCTGATGTATGCCAGCCTGTTCGCCGGGATCGGGGCCTTCTGCGAGAGCCAGCGCGATGCCCAGACCCTGCTGGGGCCGATCATGCTTGTGATGAGCGTCCCGATCATCTTCATGAGCCAGGCCATCCGCACGCCGGACTCGCCGATCCTGAACATCCTGTCGTGGATCCCGCCCTTTACGCCGTTCCTGATGCCGGCCCGCATCGCCGGTGACCCCTCGATGGTGCAGGTGGTCGGCACGACCGTGCTGATGCTGGTCACCACGGTCCTGATCGTCTGGATCTCGACCAAGGCCTTCCGGGCCGGGGCCCTGGCGACCGGCAAGGTGGATCTCAAGGGGCTGGTCCGGCGGCTGCTGCGCCGCGAAGGCGTCTGAGCCACGCCCCGCGCCGGGGCCTAAAACGACGAAAGCCGCGCGGATCGCCGCGCGGCTTTCGAAACTCTCAAACCTGAAAGGTGCGCTTAACGCGCCCCGACCGGCTTCTTCGGCATCGGGATCAGGCCTTCACGCTGGGCGCGCTTGCGGGCCAGCTTGCGGGCGCGGCGAACCGCTTCGGCCTTTTGACGGGCGCGCTTTTCCGACGGCTTCTCATAGTGCACGTGCCGCTTCATTTCGCGGAACGAGCCTTCGCGTTGCATCTTCTTCTTCAGGGCCTTGAGGGCCTGATCGACGTTGTTGTCGCGGACGAAAATCTGGACCAGGGGTCTCTCTCCATTCGACGGCCCGACCAATGTCCCGAGTCCCTCTCAGGGGCCGGGCGGGCGAACAAAACCTGACTACCCGGAAGGGGGGCTTCCGGGAAACGAGGGGCGGCAGATAGCAGAGTGAACGGGCCCTGTCCATGCGCGACGCGGCCTAAACACCAGTGTAGACTCGGATTCATGAGCAAATCCGCGCAGACCGAAAACAGCTGGGCCGACACGGCCGAACAGCAGGTGCTGGACGAAGCCCTGCGTCTGGCGCCGGCCGCCGGCTGGAACCCCCGTCTGGTCGAGCGGGCCGCCCAGGCTGCAGGCCTGTCGCCGGGCGAGACCCAGCTGCTGCTGCCCGAAGGGGCCCGGGATCTGGCCGCCCTGCTGTCGCGACGCCATGACGCGGATGCCCTGGCGCGACTCGCCGCCCTGGAGCCGGGTGCCCTCAAGATCCGCCAGAAGATCCGTGAGGGGGTCATTGCGCGTCTCGATGCAGCCATGGTCGATGCGGCAGCCCTTCGCCCCCTGGCGGCCTTCCTGGCCTTTCCGACGAACCTTGCCCTGGCCCTGCGTCTGACCTGGGAAAGCGCCGACGCTCTGTGGCGCTGGGCGGGCGATACCGCCACTGACGAGAACCACTATTCCAAGCGGGCGATCCTGTCGGGCATCCTGGTTTCGACCCTGGCGGTCGAGATGGCGTCCGGCCGCGAGTCGGCGCTGGTGCATCTGGATGCCCGCATCGACAACGTCATGGCCTTCGAGACCTGGAAGGCGGGCCTCAAGCCGATGGATCTGGCCACCGAACTGGTCTCGGCCCTGGCCCGGATACGCTACGGGCGCAGCACCTAGGGTCCAGGACAGCAAAAGACCCGGAAGCTTCCGCTACCGGGCCTTTCGATTTCAGCGCAGATGGCTTTGCGGCCCTTACAGGCCCGGCAGCTTGATCCGGCCCTGCTTGTCGCGGCTGATCACCACCTTGCCGGGACCCATCAGGGCCTTCAGGCGGGCTTCCTCGGCGGCGGCGTCGATGACGATCGGCGCATTGGCCCCGGTTTCGCTGGCGGTCGCGGCGACCTCGGCCTTGTCCTTCTTCCAGAACATCACCTTGCTGGCGAAGCTCTCGTCCTTGTGGGCCAGGTCGCCGGTCTCGTCGTCGACGACGAAACGGATCAGAGGATCGGCCTTGTCGACGCCGGCGCGGGCCACCAGCAGCTTTTCACCGTCCGAGCGGCCGGCGGCCATGCTCTGGCCGATCAGGGCCTGGCGGGCGGCGCTTTCGGGCTGCAGTTCCTGCGGACGGGGCTCGCCGGGGGCCGGCGGACGCAGGGCATAGTCGGGCGGAACGACCAGGGGAGCCTTGGTGACGACGCGGAACTCGTCGGGGACCACCTTGCTCATACCCAGAGCCTTGGAGGCCGATTGGCAACCTGCGAGGCCCGTGGCGGCAACGGCGGCCAGAACGCTCAGGGTCGCGACCCGATTGAAACTCATGAACCCATGCTCCGGTAGGCCCGTTCGGGCCAGAATTTCGAGCGCACTCGATACGACATCAAAGCGCGGGCGCCAATGTCTCTCGCGATTGCGGCCTTATTCGGTCGGCTTCGCCAGTTTTGCTTCGCCGTTCAGGAAGCTGTCGAGCAGCAGGAAGGCCACCCCGACCGAGATGCCGGCGTCGGCGATGTTGAAGATCCACGGGAAGTAGAGGTCCCGCACGTCGATGAAATCGGCCACCGCGCCATAGACCACCCGGTCGATCAGGTTGTTGCCGATCGCCCCGCCGATGATCAGGCCCAGCCCGATGGCCATCAGGGGCTTGCTGGCCTTTGCGGCCCAGAGGGCCAGGACCACCACCACGACGGTTGAAAAGCCGGTCAGCAGCCAGCGGGCCCATTCGGCATGGCCGCTGAGCAGGCCAAAGCTCATGCCCCGGTTCCAGACCATGGTCAGGTCGACCGGACCGGGCAGGACGACCGTACCCCGGACCGGCAGGTTCAGGCCGTTGAGGATCCACAGCTTGCTGAGCTGGTCCAGACCGACCGTGACGGCGGCGATGGCGTAGGCGACCCAGCCCTGGCGGGTGATGTTCGGCATTGTCGTCTTCAGCCCCCAAAATGGCGCGTCCGTAAAGGTATCAACCCTCCCCCTTGATGGGGGAGGGCAGGGTGGGGGTGATCCGGCGGTGAA
>NZ_QAII01000053.1:0-5105 GCF_003060965.1 Caulobacter sp. HMWF025
GCCGCCGACCACGCGTCGAGCGCCAGGGGACGGTCGGCGGCACCCCGCCCGGCCCGGACAGGCGTCCAGCCGTCGCTGTGCTCGGCGCTGGCGGTCAGCAGCACCCCGCCCTGCCCGATCGCCTGCCCCAGGGCCAGGCTCCCCCGCCGATAGCCCAGACTGCCGGCACTGGCATCGAGGCGCGCCACGCCGCTGACGGCATCCACGCCCTGCAGGCTGACCACGCCGGTCAGCGCCCCGGCCCCGTAGGCCTGGGCACCGGCCCCGCGCACGATATCGACCGCCGCGATCCCCTCGGACGGCAGGGCCGTCCAGATCACCCAGCCGCCGAACGGATCGTTCTGCGGCACGCCGTCCAGGGTCACCAGGGCCCGGCCGGCCCCCGAGGGCGCGATGGCCCGCAGCGACAGGCCCTGGGTCGTCGGATTGGCCCCCTGGCTGGAGGTGCGCCGAAACAGCGACACCCCCGGGGCCTGGGACATCACCTCGTCCAGCCGCGGACTGCGGGCCAGGTCGGCCCCATCCAGACGCAGGATCGAAAAGGCCCGGTCGCCCGCTGAAGGCGGCAACCGGGCCCCGGTCACGATCACTTCCTGGACCGGCGTCGCCTGAGGCGGAACATCGAACATTCAGGCCTGCTTTGCAGTCAGCCGACCGGACGCGAGATCTGGGTCACCAGCTGGATGTCGGTGAACTGGGCCACGTCGGCGACCACCTCGCCCATGCGCGGCGAGCCCATTGCTGCGGCCATGGCGGCACCGTCGGCGAAGACGATGTCGGCGATCAGCACGAACGGCGGCGGACCGCCGGCCGGATCACCCACACCCTGGCGGATCACCACCTCGACCGGCGACAGAACCTCTTTCACCAGCGGCGTATGATGGGCGACGTAATAGTCGAGGTCAAAACGGGCCCCGGGCGCGGCGGGATAGATCACGGTCAGGATCGACATCAGGATGTCCTTGGTCTGGGTGAGAGGAGCACGTCGTCAGTCGCGATCATGGCCGTGGGCGTCGGCCGTGGAGAGGTCCACGCTCAGGGCCTCGCCGTCCGCGCTCTGGAACCAGAACGGCGGCCGGGCTGGCTTGCCCGCTTCATTCATCTTCGCATCGAACACCCGGCCGTTGGCAATGGTGTAGGCGATCGCGGTGGTGACGCGGATATTGGCCAGGGGGTTGGCGTCCAGCACGATCAGATCGGCCAGCTTGCCGGCCTCCAGCGAGCCGACATCCTTGTCCATGCCCAGCGCCCTGGCCCCGTTCAGGGTCCCGGCCCGCAGGGCCTCCATCGGCGTCATGCCGCCCTGGGCGAACATCCACATCTCCCAGTGCGCGCCCAGGCCCTCGCGCTGGCCGTGGGCCCCGATCTCGACCGTGACGCCCAGGCGGCTCAGCGCCGTGGCCTCGCGGGCGATGCCGATGTGGTTCATCTCCTCGTCCAGGGTCTGGACCGGGCGCCGGGCCCGGTTGTCGAGCAGGCGACGCGGCACATACTGCTGCAGCCGCGCGTCATCCCAGACCTTGGTGTGCTGGTACCAGTAGTTCTCGCCGGAATTGCCGCCATAGGCGACCACCAGGGTCGGGGTATAGGCGACCTTGGTCTGCGGCCAGATCTGCCGGACATCGTCATACAGCCGCGCCAGCGGGATCGAGTGCTCGACCGTCGTGTGACCGTCCATGATCATGGTCATGTTGTGCTGGTACAGCGAGCCGCCCTCGGGCACGACCATCAGGCCCAGCTCGTTGGCCGCCTCGATGATCTGCTGGCGCTGGTCGCGGCGGGGCTGGTTGTAGCTCTTCACGCTCCAGGCCCCGACCGCCTTCATCCGGCGCAGGGTCGAGAGGGCGTCGTCCAGGCTCTCGACCTTGGCGGTGAACGGCGTGGCCGCGCCGTACAGGATCGTACCGGTCGAGAAGATCCGCGGCCCCACCACCTTGCCGGCCCGCTGCAGTTCGGAATGGGCGAAGATCTCGCTGGTGTCGTTTGACGGGTCATGGATCGTGGTCACCCCGAAGCCGAGGGCCGCATAGTTGATCCAGCTGCGCTGCGGAATGATCTCGTCCGAGCCCATCGAGCCGTGCCAGTGGGCATCAACGAGACCCGGCATGATGGTCTTGCCGGTCAGGTCCATCACCCTGGCGTCGGCCGGAACCGTCACCGCCCCCTTGGCCCCGATGGCGACGATGCGGTTGCCGTCCAGCACCACGACGCCGTCCTCGATGACCTCGTCGCCCTTCATGGTGATCAGGCGCGCCCCGGTCAGGGCCAGCTTGCCCACCGGCTTGAAGGCCGGCTGGCTGAAGCCGAGATTGATCCCGGCCTCAGCCGGCTTGGGCAGCTCGGCCGGCGCGCCCTCGACGAAGCTGAAGCTCTGCTTGAGGTCGCGGCTGAACAGCTCCGGACCGAGAGCCCAGTTCAGGGTCTTGCTGTCGCCCGACCAGTGGATCCAGTCGCCGGCGTCGCGGGTGACCCTGGTCTGCGGCAGGGCCTTGCCGTCGACACTGACCGACACCGCTCGGCCGGTCCTCGTGAACGGCGCGACATAGGCGTTGAAGCGCTCGGTCCAGGCCACCCAGCTCTCGTCGGGCGAGACGGCGAACTCCGAGGCCCATTCCGAGGTCAGGTGGGTGCGCGGCTCATGGCCGTTCAGATCCACCGATTTCAAGGCCACCAGCTTGTCCTGGCGGCCGACGAAGAAGATCCGGTCACTGGCGGCCCCGAACTGCGGGGCCGAGCCGTCTTCGGTGATCAGGCTGGCCTCGCCGCCGGCGGCGGGCAGGCGATAGAGGCCCGGATTGCGGGTCCACAGGGCGCTGAGCAGGGCTCCGTCGGCCGAGGCGCGATAGACGATGGTCTTGCCGTCCGGCGAGAACACCGGCTCGACGAAGCGGCCGGGGTTCACATTGACCTTGCGGCCCTCGCCGCCGGTCGCCGGAGCGACCCGGATGCTGCCCAGGCTGTCGTCGTTCCAGGTGGTGTAGACGATGGACTTGCCGTCGCGCGACCACGACGGATAGAGCTCGAAATGGTCTGTCTGCTTGGTCAGGCGGCGCGGCGTGCCGGCCGGCAGGTCGCGGATCCACAGATTGCCCAGCGCCTCGAACACCACCTTCGTGCCGTCCGGCGAGGTCTTGGCCCAGCGGATCATCTTCACGTCGAAGGCGTCGGGCGCGACCTTGACCGGGAAGCGGACGGCCTCGCGGGCCAAGCGGGTGTCGGCGACGTGGAACGGGATCTCGGCCACGGCCTTGCTGGCCACGTCGATACGCTTGATCTTGCCGCCGGCCCAGAAGACGATGGTCTTGCCGTCCGGCGTCCAGCTCATGGCCGGATAGACGCCATGGATGGCCCAGGTCTCCTGCATGTCGCGGTCCAGCGCGTCATAGACCGGCGTCTCGCGGCCCGAGGCGATGTCCATCACATAAAGCACCGACTGGTAGCGAACCCGCCGGATGAAGGCGAGGGACTTGCCGTCCGGCGAGGGCGTCGGGCGGATCGCGCCGCCGGGACCGCCGAGGAACTTGCTGATCTCGCCCGTCTCGCGGTCCAGCCGCTGGATGGCATAGATCTCGGTATTGGGGTCCTTGCTGTATTCAAAGACCCCGCCGGGCGTGACGTCGTCGCTGAAATAGAGGTAGCGGCCGTCGGGCGAGAAGGCCGGCTCGCCGGAGTCCTTCTGCTGGGTGCGGCGCTCGGTCAGCTGCACGCCGTTTCCGCCGCTGCGGTGGAACAGCCACATCTCGCCCGCCCCCAGCGAACGGCCCGAGGTGAAGTGCTTGCGCCCGACGATGTACTGGCCGTCCGGCGTCCAGGCCGGCTGGCTGAGCAGGCGGAAGCTCTCGCTGGACACGGCCTTGGGGTTGCTGCCGTCGCGGTCCATCACCCAGAGATTGTCGCCGCCGCCCCGGTCGGAGGTGAAGGCGATCTGTTTGCCGTCCGGCGACCAGGTGGGCTGCATGTCCCACGAGATGCCGCTGGCGATGTTCTTCGCCTCGCCGCCGCCGATCGGCATCACATAGATGTCGCCCATCAGGTCGAAGACCACCTCCTTGCCGTCGGGGCTGACGTCCAGCGCCATCCACGAGCCTTCGCGGACATCGAGCTTCAGCGTGCGGTCATAGCCGCCGGCGGTGCGCACATCCCATTTGGGCTTGTCGGCCTTTTGGTCTTTGGAGGGATCCTTGACCGCATCCTTGGCGGGCGCGGGCACCGCAGGGGTCTGGGCCAGGGCGGCACCGGAAAACAGCAGAACGGCCGCCGAGGCCAGCAGGATGCGCTTCATGTCGTGTGATTCCCCAAGCGTTCGGGGCGGAGCTTAGCGGATCGCGGGCGCAGCGCGATGGGGATGAACGCTGCCCCGTCGACGCCCCGCGCCCCGCTGGGCTAAGACAGCACGACAACCGCAGGAGTCCCGCCCATGACCGCCCACTGGATCGCCCGCCGCAGCCTTCTGGGTGCCGCAGGTCTGCTGGCCGCCGGGGCCCTGCCCGCCCGCGCGGCGGGGGCCAAGCCCCGCGTGGCCATCGAGACGGCGCTGGGCGTCATCGTGGTCGAGCTGGAAGACAAGAAGGCCCCGATCACCAGCGCCAACTTCCTGCGCTATGCCGACAAGAAGAAGTTCGACGGCGGCACCTTCTATCGCGCCGTGCGGTCCAAGGGCGTCAAGGGCGGCGGCTCGATCCAGGCCGGCCCCGCGCCCCGTGGCCGCCGCTTTGCCCCCATCGCCCACGAGAGCACGACGATGACGGGCCTGCGCCACAAGACCGGCACCATCTCGATGACCCGCAACGAGCCCGGCAGCGCCACCAGCGACTTCTTCATCTGCGCCAGCCCGATGGCCTATCTCGACGCCAAGCCGGGCGGCAAAGGTGACAACCAGGGCTTCGCGGCCTTCGGCACCGTGGTCAAGGGCATGGACGTGGTGCGCAAGATCCTCGCCTCGAAGACCGACGGCGTCCCGCTGAACCCGAGCATGAAGGGCCAGATGATCAATCCGCCCGTGCTGATCACGTCGATGCGGCGGGTTTAGCTTTCCCTTCTCCCCTTGCGGGAGAAGGTGTCAGCCAAGGGCTGACGGATGAGGGGTCGCGCTGAGCTGCGAAACC
>NZ_QAII01000053.1:5115-10955 GCF_003060965.1 Caulobacter sp. HMWF025
CGAACGCCAGACCCGAAAGGCCTGTCGACCCCTCATCCGCCGGCTTCGCCGCGACCTTCTCCCGCAAGGGGAGAAGGAAGGCGCTATTCTTCAGGGCTATTCATTCCACAGAAAACGACGACGTCACTGGAAGTCTTGATTTCGACGGCTCGTCCGAACTCACAACCACTATCATTGGCCAGGGCAAGTGTCGGGGAGGCCTCAATGATCGCAGTCACGCGATCATGAAGTGCTCGTTCTTCATCATTGCAGCGAGCGATATCTACGGCCTTCATGACCGAGGGCGCGGTGCCGGTGCCTAGGGTGCCAACCAGGTTTCCGCATCCTTCGAGCTGAAAAATGGCCTCGCCTAAATGGAGCGTTGGCCCACGGCCTGTTTTGCCGTTCAGCGCATGAAACGTCCAAAGCCCATCAGTAGCCCGCACAGGCGAAGGCGGCTCATTCCTGGCTTTCCCACAGGAGACGAGGGCGACAAGCGTCAAGGCAGAAGATGCTGAGGTCAGGATAGAATGACCGGTTTTTCGGAACTTCACGCTCATGCCCTATCTTAGGTAAAAGCTCATATCGCGTGCGACCGCGAAACCAGTGATCAAGGGCTATGGCTTTGGAACCGAGGCATTCAGAGATTGCTTGTAAGCCTTAACGGCGGAGCGCACTTGGCGGCGGACTTGGTCAGGTCGCTCCACCAAAGCAAAAGCAGCAGCCCAAATGCGGGGCCCGGTTCCAGGCACTACCACCGGATCGAGCGGGTCTTCATTGGCTGCAGGCTTGAGTAACAGGACATAGTCGCGGCCCGGATCCAGGGAAACGATAGCGGGCGAAAAATAGACCTGATCGCCGCTGGGGTCGGTTAGGAAGGCCTGCTGGCAGGCGGATGTCACCGGCTGCCCCTCAAGGCCTGTGTTCAATAGGATTCTCACCCCTGTGCGAGGCGATACCTCGACCTCGGTGGCCGGAGCGCCGATGAGCGTTTCAACAACCTTGAATCTCAACGCGCCGCTGGGCACAGCGGGATTGCCGTCCCGTCGACAGGTTGCCGGATTGACGTCCTGGGCCATGCGCTCGCGGCACCAGGCGAGTGCAGGCGGGCCGGTCTGAACCGTCGGAGCGCGGACCACACCCAGCCAGGTCGCATCCTCGATCCCCTCGCCCAAGCGAAAGAAGTTCAGCTTGGTTTCCTGGCTCTTGCTGGACAGCTCTCCGCAATAGAACCGGTCGACGACCACTGGAGCAGCTTGAGCCAACACCGGGACGAGCAGCAAGGTTGACGCTAGCGCTAGAGCGGCGGGTCTGAGCATGGTCAAAAGCTACGTGCCGCCGACGGAGCCTGGCAACCCTAGATTTTACAAGTTTGGGTGACACACGCAACGAACCGAAGCACGCCGCAAGACGCTCCTGGCGGCAATACCCCCCTACCCCGCCTTCGCCCCGATCCGGCTGAGGCCCTCGACCGCCGCGCGGAACGCTTCGCCCCGGGCCTCGAAGTCCGCGAACTGGTCGAACGACGCACAGGCCGGCGACAGCAGGACGATGGCGTCCTCGCCGCTGTCCAGGGCGTCGGAATAGGCCGCGGCCGTGGCGATCTCCAGGGAGGCGCAGTGGCGGACCGGGGCCTTGCCCTCGAGGGTCTGGCCGAAGTCCAGCGAGGCCTCGCCGATCAGATAGGCCTTGGCGATGCGCGGGAAGAGATCGGCCAGGTCGTGGATGCCGCCGGCCTTGGCCACCCCACCGGCGATCCAGTAGAACTTGGGATAGCTGCTCATCGCCTGACGCGCGGCGTCGGCATTGGTGGCCTTGCTGTCGTTGACGAAGCGGACCTTGCCGATCTTGCCGACGGTTTCCATGCGGTGGGCTAGGCCCGGGAAGCTCATCAGGCCGTCGACGGCGTCCTGGGCCGGGATGCCGATGGCCTTGGCGGCGGCGAAGGCGGCGGCGGCATTCTGCCAGTTGTGGCGGCCCGGCAGGCTGCGAGCCCGCAGCAGGTCGCCCATCTCGGTGACCCGGTCGCCGGTGGCGTCATAGAGAACGCCCTGCAGGGCATAGACGCCCCGGCCCATGGCCTTGCCGGCGCTGATCGGCCAGATGGTGCGGCGGTTGGCGGCGGTGATCTCGGTGCAGATCTGCTGGCACCAGGGATCGTCCACCCCGATGATGGCGGTGTCGCCCTTGCCCTGGTTGAGGAAGATGCGGCGCTTGGCGGCAATATAGCCGTCCATGCCCCCGTGCCGGTCCAGGTGGTCGGGCGAGATGTTGAGCAGCACCGTCGCGTCGGCCTTCAGGCTGCTGGTCAGGTCCAGCTGGTAGGACGAGAGTTCCAAGACGTACACGGCGCCGCCGTGCATGTCGTCGAGGCCCAGCACGCCCGCGCCGATATTGCCGCCGACCCGGGTGTCGCGGCCTGCCGAGGCGCACAGGTGGCCGATCAGGGCCGTGGTGGTGGATTTGCCGTTGGTGCCGGTGATGGCGATGATCTTGGGCCGCTTGTGCGCCGGGGCGGCATTGACCGTGCGGGCGAAGAGTTCGATGTCGCCGAGGATCTCGACGCCGGCATCCCTGGCCATCTTCACCGTCCAGTGCGGCTGGGGATGGGTCAGGGGCACGCCGGGCGACAGCATCAGGGCGGCGAACTGGCTCCAGTCGGCGGCCCGCAGGTCGACGACCTTGAAGCCTTCGGCCTCGGCGGCCTTGCGACTGGCCGGCTTCTCGTCCCACAGCGCCACATGGGCTCCGCCGGCGACGAGGGCGCGTGCCGCCGTCAGGCCGGTGCGGCCTAGGCCGAACACCGCGACGGACTTGCCCTCGAATCCACGGACGGGGATCATGATCTCGGTCTCCCTAGCGCAGCTTCAGCGTGGCGAGGCCGACGAAGGACAGCATCATCGCCACGATCCAGAAGCGGATCACGACGGTGGATTCAGCCCAGCCCAGCTTCTCGAAATGGTGGTGGATCGGCGCCATCAGGAAGACCCGCTTGCCGGTCTTCTTGAAGTAGGCGACCTGGATCATGACGCTCAGGGCCTCGGCCACGAACAGGCCGCCGACAATGCCCAGAACCAGCTCGTGCTTGGAGCAGACGGCGATGGCGCCGAGCGCGCCGCCGAGGGCCAGCGAACCGGTGTCGCCCATGAAGATCTTGGCCGGCGGGGCGTTGTACCAGAGGAAGCCCATGCCCCCGCCGATGATGGCGCCGCACAGCACCGACAGTTCACCGACGCCGGGGGCGAAATGCAGGTTCAGATAGTCCGCAAAACGGTAGTTGCCGACCAGGTAGGTGATCAGGCCGAAGGTGGCGGCGGCGATCATCACCGGCACGATGGCCAGACCGTCCAGACCGTCAGTCAGGTTCACGGCATTGGAGAAGCCGGCGATGGTGACGGCGGCGAAGGCCACATAGAACCAGCCCAGATTGATCACCAGGGCCTTGAAGAACGGGAAGACCACACTGGTTTCCATGCCCGGGGTCATCGGCGACTTGGGCGCGGCCAGGATCAGCAGCACGGTGGCCGCGATGGCGACGACGAACTGGGCGACCAGCTTCTGGCCGCTGGAGAGGCCGGCCGTGGTCTGCTTGGTGACCTTGGCATAGTCGTCCATGAAGCCCAGCACGCCGTAGCTGCCGGTGATCAGCAGCACGACCCAGACATGGATGTTGCGCAGGTCGGCCCACAGCAGGGCGCTGACGAACAGTCCGGCCAGGATCATGAAACCGCCCATGGTGGGCGTGCCCGACTTCTCCAGAACGTGGCGGGCGATGCCGTCGGTGCGGATCGGCTGGCCCTTGCCCTGCTTGGCCTTCATCCAGCGGATGAAGCGAGAGCCCATGGCCACGGCCACGATATAGGCCGTCAGCATGGCCATGCCGGTGCGGAAGGTCAGGTACTTCAGCAGGTTCAGCAGCGGCACATGGTCGTGCGCACGCGCCAGCCACTCATACAGCAGGTACAGCATCAGCCCCGTTCCCCAAGATCGAGCGCCGCCAGGGCGGCTGACGCCACACTGGCCCTGGATCCGTTCGACCCCTTAACCATCACCACATCGCCCGGCCGGACCGCTGCTGCCAGCGCTGCCGTTAACTTTTCGGTAACCTCCGCGTAGCCGCCCTGCCGAGTCGGCGGAAGCGCCTCCCACAGCGATTTCATGTGGACGCCCGCAAGAAAAACCAGATCGACCCCGGCGTCCGCAATCGGGCCCGCCAGATCGGCGTGGAAGCGGGCACTGCCCTCGCCCAGTTCCAGCATGTCGGTCAGCACCACGATCCGCCGGCCGGCGACCTTGCGCGCCCCGAGCGTCTTGAGCGCGGCCTGCATCGACACGGGGTTGGCGTTGTAGCTCTCGTCGACCAGGGTGAAGCTGCCGCCCTCGACGGTGACGACCTTTTCGGCCCCGCGCCCCTCGATCGGCTCGAAGCTGGCCAGGGCCGCCAGGGCGATCTCGCGCGAGACGCCCAGCGCCTCCAGCATCAGCAGCACGCACAGGCTGTTGGGCCCCCAGTGGACGCCGGTCTGCAGGAGCTCGATCTCGATCGGCTCGCCACGAAGAACCGCTTTGACAACCGCTCTTCCCGGCGAACGCCGGGACCCAGACTCATCCCGAGCGTCCGCAGCCTTGTCATCTGGACCCCGGCTTTCGCCGGGGAGAGCGGTAGAAAATGAGACCAGTTGGGCCGTGCAATCGGGCGAAGTCCCGAAGCTCCACACGGCCGCCCCGGCCTTTTCGGCCTCGGCCTTCAGCAGGTCGAACCAGGGATTGTCGGCATTCAGCACCGCCACGCCCTGCGGCTCCAGACCGGCAAAGATCTCGGCCTTGGCCCGGGCGACGCCGGCTTCGCCGTCGGCGAAGTTCTCCAGGTGCACCGGCCCGACCGTGGTGATGGCCACCGCATGCGGACGGATGAACTGCGACAGCGGCGTGATCTCGTCGGCGTGGTTCATGCCGACCTCGAACACCGCCCGCTCGGTGTCGCGCGGCATGCGGGCCAGGGTCAGGGGCACGCCGATATGGTTGTTGTACGACTTGACCGAGGCGTGGGCCTTGCCGGCCAGCCGCAGCCCGGCCTCGACGGCGCGGGTGACGCTGGTCTTGCCGACCGAGCCGGTCACCGCCCCGCGCCGCGCCTGCGGGGCCCGGATGCGGGCCGCCTCGCCCAGACGCTCCAGACCCCGGAAGGTGTCCTCGACCAGCACCGCCGGCACCGCCACCGGCCGCGAGACCAGGGCCCCGGCCGCGCCCTTGTCGGCGGTCTGAACCACGAACTCATGGCCGTCCCGCGCCCCGGTCAGGGCGACGAACAGGTCGCCCGGCTGCAGGCTGCGGCTGTCGATCGAGACGCCGGTGACGGCAAAGTCTTCGGTCGCCCGGCCGCCGATGGCCTCGGCGATTTCATGGGCGGTCCAGAGGGGCTCAGACATCGGTGCCCTCCAGCGCCGCCAGGGTTTCCGCCACATCGTCGAACGGATGATTGATGCCGGCGACCATCTGGCCCTGCTCATGGCCCTTGCCGGCCACGACCAGCACGTCGCCCTCGACCAGCTGGGCCGCAGCGGCGCGGATGGCGGCCCGGCGGTCGCCGATCTCGGTCGCGCCCGGCGCAGCGGCCAGGATGGCGGCACGGATCGAGCCTGGGTCTTCCGAGCGCGGATTGTCGTCGGTGACGATGGCCACATCGGCCAGACGCGCGGCGATCTCGCCCATCAGCGGCCGCTTGGTCCGGTCGCGGTCACCGCCGGCCCCGAACACCACGACCAGCTTGCCGGTGGTGTGCGGCCGCAGGGCCTCGAGCACGGTCTCCAGCCCGTCAGGCGTGTGGGCATAGTCGACATAGGCCTCGCCGCCCCTGGCCC
>NZ_QAII01000054.1 GCF_003060965.1 Caulobacter sp. HMWF025
GTCTGGCCGTGACCCGCAGCAGGGCCTGGGCGTGGACGGCGGTGTTGCGGCCGAGCGCCGCGTCCAGCCGTCCGGCGGCGATGTCGAAGCGCTGCTGGGCCAGGGCCAGCAGGTCGGCCGGGCGGGGCAGGCCGCGGGCGGCGCTGACCAGGCGGGTGCGGCGGTCCTCGATCAGCCGCGCGCCGCTGCGATTGAGGCGGCGGTCATAGTCGGAGACCAGGGCCCGCAGTTCGCCCAGCACCGGTGTGGCGATCTCGGCGGCAGCGGTGGGGGTGGGCGCGCGGCGGTCGGAGACGAAGTCGATCAGGGTGGTGTCGGTCTCGTGACCGACGGCCGAGATCAGCGGGATCTCGCTGGCCGCCACGGTTCGGGCCAGGGTCTCGTCATTGAAGGCCCAGAGATCTTCCACCGAGCCGCCGCCCCGGGCGACGATGATGATGTCGGGGCGCGGCGTGGCTCCACCCGGCGTGATGGCGTTGAAGCCGCGAATGGCCCCGGCCACCTGGGCGGCGGCCTGGTCGCCCTGGACCACCACCGGCCAGACCAGGACATGGCAGGGCCAGCGGTCGCGGATGCGGTGCAGGATGTCACGGATCACCGCTCCGGTCGGGCTGGTGATGACGCCGACCACGGCCGGCATGGTCGGCAGCGGGCGTTTGCGCGCTGCGTCGAACAGGCCCTCGGCGTGGAGCCTGGCCTTCAGCCGCTCGAGTTGCGCGAGCAGCGCCCCGACCCCGGCCGCTTCCATGCTCTCGATGACGATCTGGTAGCGCGAGCCGGCCGGATAGGTGGTGATCTTGCCGGTGACGATCACTTCCAGGCCGTGCTCGGGCCGCACGCCAAGGCCGCGCACCGCGCCTTTCCAGACCACGCCGTCGATGGCCGACTTGTCGTCCTTGATCGTCAGATAGACGTGGCCGTTGGAGTGGTGGGTGACCTTGGAGAGTTCGCCCCGCAGCCGCACGTGCGAATAGCTGGTCTCCAGCGTGCGCTTCAGCGCAAAGGCCAGTTCCGAGACAGAATAGGCGGGCGCGTTGGAATCAGGAGCGGTGACGTCGGTCATCCGCACAGCATAAGGCCCTCCCCGACGAACGGGGAGGGCCGCATGAGAGACTTGTTCTTGTAGGGCCGCCCGAGCCTAGATGTAGCGGCGCAGCGAGCGGGCCAGTTCGGTGGGGCCGGCCTTCTTCTTGGACTGTTGCGGCTGATAGGCCACCCGGGCGTGCTCGCCGCAGTAGGGGCCTTCCGACGAGCGACGGCCGCAGAAGGTGAAGCCGTCCGACGAGGGATCACCGATCGGCCACTTGCACATGTGAGCGCCCAGGGTCAGCACCGTGGCCGAGCCCGGCTCTTCGGCCCGGAAGGCGGGGAGCGAGGGGGGCTGCTGCTGGGTGGCGACCGGGCTGGGGGCCGAGACCGGAGCCGGCTCGGCCACTACGCGGCGTGGGGCCGAGGGCATGGTCTGGGCGGCCGGACGCGCCGGGCGCGGCGCCTTGAAGGCCGGACGGGCCGGTTGCGAGGGTGCGGCGCGGCCCGAAAGGCCCAGGCGGTGCACCTTGCCGATCACGGCATTGCGCGTGACTCCACCGAGTTGCTTGGCGATCTGACTGGCCGAAAGCCCGTCCAGCCAGAGCTTCTTCAAGGTCGAGACCCGTTCGTCGGTCCAGCTCATACCCATCTCCCGCCATTGTCCGGGTCCGTGGCTTCCCCAAGCCAGTGGACCCTACATCTGGTGTTCTGACCGCCCCGCCGGCGGTCGTCCTACAACATATCGTAAAGAAAACGTTAAATCACACAATGGGCGCCCGGTGGTCTGTCCACAGAAACTAGATGTTGATTCGGTCACCGTCAGCCTTGCGCCGGGAGGGCTCAAGGCGCACATGGCCAAGGCATGCAGGGAATTCGGGCTCATGACTGACATGGCAGACAGCGTCATTCCGCCGCAGCCGCGCGACTATCACGGCTGGAACTGGAGCGGCTTCTTCACCCTCTACCAGCGCGAGATCCGGCGCTTCTGGAAGGTCGGCACCCAGACCGTGGCGGCCCCCGTCGTGACGACCCTGCTGTACATGCTGGTCTTCGTGGTGGCCGTCGGTCCGGCCCGGCAGACCGTGGATGGCGTCAGCTTCGGGCATTTCGTGGCCCCTGGCCTGATCATGATGGCCATTCTGAACAACGCCTTCGCCAACTCCTCGTCGTCGCTGATCCAGGCCAAGATGATGGGCCTGACCCCCGATTTCCTGACCCCGCCGCTGTCGCCGCTGGAGCAGGTCTCGGCCTTCGCCCTCGGCGCAGCGACCCGGGGCGTGGTGGTCGGGGCGGTGACGGCCATCGTCATCGGTGTGCTGCCTGGTGCGGGACTGGGCGTCGCCCACCTGTGGTCGATCTTCTATTTCGGGATCGGAGCCTCGCTGATCCTGGGTCTGGCCGGAATCCTGGCCGGGTTGTGGGCCGAGAAGTTCGACCAGCTGGCGGCCGTGACCAACTTCCTGATCATGCCGATGACCTTCCTGTCGGGCACCTTCTATCTGGTCGACCGCCTGCCCGAGCCGTTCCGCACGGCCAGCCACTACAACCCGTTTTTCTATCTGATCGACGGGTTCCGGTACGGCTTCATCGGCCATGCTGACGGTTCGCTGGCGATCGGCGTTGTGGCCACCGCGGTACTGACAATCGGGCTCTTCCTGTGGTGCTGGCAGCTGTTCCGCACGGGTTATCGCCTGAAGACCTGAGGGGTGGTCACCCGGAAGCAACAGGGGCGGCAATTTCCCGGAACTTGCCCCGGACGCTTCATTGACAGAGCGCTGTTCCCCGGCGACAACCTGCGGCCTTCCGGTCCCCGTGCGAACAGTGCGGGGGCTTCTTTCCTTTCTGGGAGGCGGTCTTGACCAGCCCGACGTCGTCACAGTCTTCGCAACAACACATCATGGGCGTCTACAATCGCGCCCCGCTTGCGTTCGACCGGGGCCGAGGCGCGCGCCTGTTCTCGACGGACGGTGAGGAATATCTGGATTGCGTCGGTGGCATCGCGACGGATGGCCTCGGCCATGCCCATCCGGCCCTGGTCGAGGCGCTGAAGACCCAGGGCGAGAAGCTCTGGCACGTCTCCAACATCTTCCGGATCCCCGAGCAGGAAGAACTGGCCGACAAGCTGTGCGCCCATAGCTTCGCCGACGTGGTGTTCTTCACCAACTCGGGCACCGAGGCCATCGAGTGCGCCCTGAAGACGGCGCGCAAGTACCACACGGCCAACGGCCAGCCCGAGCGGACCGAGATCTTCGGCTTCGACGGCTCGTTCCACGGCCGGTCCTATGCGGCGGTCAATGCCTCGGGCAATCCGAGCTATGTCGAGGGCTTCGGTCCGCGCCTGCCGGGCTACAGCCAGCTGAAGTTCGGCGACCACGACGCCCTCAAGGCCGCCATTGCCCTGCCGACCACCGCGGCGATCATCGTCGAGCCCGTGCAGGGCGAGGGCGGTGCCCGCGCCATTCCCGAGCACTGCCTGGTCAGCCTGCGCTCGCTCTGCGACGAACACGGCGTCTTGCTGATCTATGACGAAGTGCAGTGCGGCATGGGCCGGACCGGCAAGCTGTTTGCCTATGAATGGGCTCCCGGTGGCGAGCCGCACATCATGGCCGTGGCCAAGGCCCTGGGCGGCGGCTTCCCGGTCGGCGCGTGCCTGGCCACCACCGAGGCGGCCAAGGGCATGACCGTCGGCGTCCACGGTTCCACCTTCGGCGGTAACCCGCTGGCCATGGCCGTCGGCAAGGCCGCCTTCGACACGATCAACACGCCCGAGATCCTCGACAACGTGAAGTCGGTCGCCGGCTATTTCGTCCAGCAGCTGAACGGCCTGAAGGATCGCTTCCCGGACGTGATCGTCGACATCCGCGGCAAGGGTTTCCTGATCGGCATCAAGCTGGTGTCCAACAATCGCGAGTTCATGGTCCTGGCCCGCGACGAAAAGCTGCTGGTGGCCGGTGGCGGTGACAACTGCGTCCGCCTGCTGCCGCCGCTGAACCTGACCCTCGAGGAAGCCAGCGAAGCGATCGGCAAGCTTGAAAAGGCCTGTGAAGTCGCGCGCAGCAAGCTGGCCGCCGCCTAAACCCCACTCCTAACCGCACTTCCCGGCATGCGCCGGGACCCAGATCAAGCCCGTCTCTTTCCCGGATGTATCCGGGCCCCGGCTGTTGCCGGGGAGAGCGGGAGGGGGACTGCCATGACCCAAGCCCGGCATTTCATCGACCTCTGGAAGCTGGACGGCGCAATGCTGCGGCTGCTGCTGGAGGATGCCAAGGCCCGCAAGACCGCCCGCAAGGGCTGGGGCCAGGGCAAGGTCGATGCCGACGCGCCGGCCGACGGCCGCGTGCTGGCGATGATCTTCCAGAAGAACTCGACCCGCACGCGCTTTTCGTTCGATGCGGCCATCCGTCAGCTGGGTGGATCGGGGATCATCTCGACTTCCAACGACATGCAGCTGGGGCGGGGCGAGACGATCGAGGACACGGCCCGCGTCCTGTCGCGCATGGTCGACGCGGTGATGATCCGGGCCAACAGTCACGCCGACGTCGAGCGCTTCGCCCAGGTCTCGACCGTGCCGGTGATCAATGGCCTGACCGACAAGAGCCATCCCTGCCAGATCATGGCCGATCTTCTGACCATCGAGGAGCATCGGGGCGATGTCGGCGGCAAGACCATCGCTTGGGTTGGCGACGGCAACAATGTCTGCTCCAGCTTCATCCATGCCGCGCCGCTGCTGGGCTTCAAGCTGAAGATCGCCTGTCCGGCCGTCTATCACCCCGACCTGGTCGATCTGGCCCGCGCCGCCGACCTGCAGGGTCAGGTGACCATGACCGACGACCCCAAGGAGGCCGTGCGCGGTGCCGATGTGGTGGTGGCCGATACCTGGGTGTCGATGGGCGATACCGACCATGACGAGCGTCTGGCCGCGCTGGAGCCCTATCAGGTCGACGAGGCCCTGATGGACCTGTCGGCCCCGGACGGTGTGTTCCTGCACTGCCTGCCGGCCCACCGGGGCGAAGAGGTCACCGATGCGGTGCTCGACGGTCCGCGCTCCCTGGCCTGGGACGAGGCGGAAAACCGCATCCACGCCCAGAAGTCGGTGCTGGCCTGGGCCTTCGGGGCGATCGGCTAGGGTCCATGTCGAAGATCGCGTTCAACAAGCAGAAGCGCGATGCCCTGCTGGGCAAGCTGACCCGGTATCTCGACCGTGAACTCGACTGCGAGGCCAGCCCGCTTCAGGCCGGCTTCCTGCTCGACTTCATTTCCGAAGAGATGGGGCCCTACTACTACAATCAGGGCGTTCAGGACGCCCAGACCCTGTTCCGCGAAAAACTGGAAGACGCGGTCTATGAGATCGAGAAGCCGTTCAAGGACTGAACCGGCGGGGCACCGGCCGTCGCGGCCGATGCCCCTTTCGTTGCAGGCCTAGCCCATACGGTGCAGGGCGCAGAGCTTGTTGCCGTCGGGGTCGCGCAGATAGGCCAGATAGAGCTTGCCCATGCCGCCCTCGCGCACGCCCGGCGGATCTTCACAGCTGGTGCCGCCGTGGGCGAGACCCGCCGCATGCCAGGCATCGGCCTGTTCGGGCGAGCTGCAGGCAAAGCCGACCGTTCCGCCGTTCGCAAAGGTCGCCGCCTCGCCGTTGATCGGCTTGGATACCGAGAAAACGCCGGTCGGGGTCATGTAGAAAATGCGCTCGCCATTGGTCATGGACGGCGGCACGCCGAGCGTGGCCAGCAGGGCGTCATAGAATCCCCGGGCGCGATCAAGGTCGTTCGTGCCGATCATGATATGGGAAAACATTCTGGTCTTTCCTCCACTTGCGGCCGGCTTTGACGGACGGTGTCCGCAGCGTTGCCGCTGGTTGCGAGCAGCCTAGCACTGCCGGTTCCGGCAGGCGATCCGGTGACTCAGAGGTGTCTACCCGGTTTGGCCCCCTCGCATTTTTCGCCGAACCGCCTATCTAACCGCCCCATGACCGATATCTCCGCTATTCCCGCCCTCGACGACGTCGTTTCCGCCTTCCAGATCGAAGGGCTGCCGGTGCGTGGCCGCGTCGTTCGGCTGGGCGAGGCCGTGCACGAGGTGCTCAGCCATCACGACTATCCCGAGCCGGTCGCCAACCTGCTTGGCGAGGCCTGCGCCCTGGCGGCGCTGGTCGGCTCCAGCCTCAAGTTCGAGGGGCGGCTGATCGTCCAGGCCCAGGGTGACGGGCCGGTGCGCTATGTGGTCGTCGACTACGACACCAGCGGCGGCCTGCGCGGCTACTGCCGTTTCGACGCCGAAGAGGTGGCCAGGGTCAGTGAAGGCTTTGCGCGGCCCGGGGCCAAGACCCTGCTGGGGGGCGGTGTCTTCATCATGACCCTCGACCAGGGCCCCGATACCGACCGCTACCAGGGCGTGACCGCCATTGAGGGCGAGACCCTGGCCCTGTGCGCCGAGCAGTATTTCGACCAGTCGGAACAGACCCCGACCCGGGTGCGCCTGGCCGTCGGCCAGGTCGATACGGGTCAGGGGCCGACCTGGCGGGCTGGCGGCATCCTGATCCAGGCCATCGCCGGCGACGAAACGCGGGGCGAAACCCAGGAAGCCTGGCGTCATGCCCAGGCCTTCTTCGAGACGACCGGCGAGGACGAACTGATCGATCCGACCGTCAGCACGCCGACCCTGCTGTACCGCCTCTATCACGAGGACGGTGTGCGCCTGCTGGAAGAGAAACCCCTGAAGGCCTTCTGCCGTTGCTCGGACGAGCGGATCGGGGCCGTGCTGGCCTCATTCTCACCGGAAGAGAAGGCCGACATGGTCGAGCCGGACGGCAAGATCCACGTCACCTGCGAGTACTGCTCGCGGGTCTATGCCGTCGCGCCGGACGCGGTCTGACGCGACGGGGGCGGTCCGTCAGGAGTCGCAGCCGGTCCGGCGCAGGCCGGTTTCGAAGGCGGCGTGATTTTCAGCCGTCTCCAGGGTGGCGATGCTTGACCGCGCGATGAAGCGACGGGGCTCGACAGCGCCGTTGCCGTTGTCGGCGTGGACGGTGCCGCAGATCACCAGGGCCGAGCCGTAGAGGCCAAGGCGCAGGTCCCTGAACTTTGCGCCCTCGGGATTGCCAAGCTCTTCGCTCACAGCGGCCTTGAACCGCGGCGCGACATCCGAGACCAGCCGCCGTGTGGCCTGGGTCTGCTCTTCAAGGCGACCAAAACCGAAGGCGATATGCGAGCCGGGATCGACCTCTTGCGACAGGTTGGCCCGCTGTGTGCCGTAGCCCCCGGCGGACTGCGCAAAGTGCGGGTCCCGCTTGATCAGGGGCTGGCCCGAAACGGTCTGGGCCAGGGCCGGTCCGCTCAGGGCCGCCGAAGCGATCAGGAGGGTCGCAAGGCGGCGGAATGTCATCTTCGACATGGCAGCTCCTGAAGAGACGGTTTGACGCGGCGGGAGGCGCAGCCGCCGGTCAGGCCGTGCGACGGCCTTGCCCGGCCTCCTGCCGCACCTGAACGAGGGCACTGAAAGGACGTAACCGGAGCGTTTGCTCTACCGTTGGCGGAGTCAAGATCAAAAGTCGCCGCTGAGGTTGCGGTGACGTCAGTTGTATCGCCGCGCGGCGCCCGGCAGGTGCAGCGAGAAGGCCGGGATCTCGGCGTCGAAGACTTCGCCGGCTTCGGTCATCATCTGATAGCTGCCGCGCATTTCGCCGGATGACGTGGGCAGGGGGCAATTGGACACATAACGGAAGGCCTCGCGGGCCTTCAGTTCGGGCTGCTCGCCGACCACGCCCGAGCCTTCGACGTCATTGCTGCGGTTGAAGGCGTCGGTAATCGTCCAGCGCCGGGCCACGAGATGGACGGTCTCCACCCCGTGGTTCTCGATCTCGACGGTGTAGGACCACAGGTACAGGCCTTCTTCCGGCGCAGAGTCCTCCGGCAGGTAGGTCGGAGCCACCCGCACAACGATGTCGCGCGTGCGAGCCTCGTACGCGCCACTGTCGGCACCACGCCGGCGCCGGATCCGCTGCAGCGGCGGGGAGGATTCACGCCTGGTCGAGCGCACGGATCACATCTCGCGTCAGGTCTTCAAGGCTTTCGAGGCCGACCGAAAGGCGTACGCCGCCTTCGACCACGCCCAGCGACGGCCGCATCTCTTCCGGCACCGAGCGGTGCGTGGTGGTCGGCGGGTGGGTCGCCATCGACTTGGCGTCGCCCAGGTTGTTGGAGATGTCGACGATCTCGAGCGCGTTCAGGAACTTGAACGCCGCTTCCCGGCTGCCGAGGTCGAGGGCCACGACCGTGCCGCCGCCGCTCATCTGCGACTTGGCGACGTTGTGCCCCGGATGGTCGTGACGGAAGGGGTAGAGCACGGACTTGGTCTTCTTGTGCTCGGCCATCACATTGGCGAGGGCGAAGGCGGTGTCGTTCTGGCGGCGCACGCGCAGATCCAGGGTCTCCAGACCCTTGACCAGGACCCAGGCATTGAACGGCGACAGCGACGGGCCGGTGTGGCGCAGCATGTCGCGGTAGAATTCTTCGTTGATCGCCTCGCTGGTCAGGATGGCCCCGCCCAGCACCCGGCCCTGGCCGTCGATGTGCTTGGTGGCCGAATAGACCACGATATCGGCCCCGAGGGTCAGCGGCTGCTGGAAGATCGGGGTGGCGAAGACGTTGTCGACAATGACCTTGGCCCCGACCGCGTGCGCCATCTCGCTGACGGCGCGGATGTCGGTGATTTCGAGCACCGGGTTGGACGGCGTCTCGATCAGCACGGCCTTGGTGTTGGGGCGGAGCGCCGCTTCCCAGGCCTTGGGATCGGTGGCGTCGACGAAGGTGGTCTCGACCCCGAAGCGCGGCAACCACTCAGCGATCAGCCAGCGGCACGAGCCGAACAGCGCCCGGCCGGCCACGACGTGGTCGCCGGCCTTCACCAGACCCATCAGCGAGGCGTGGATCGCCGCCATGCCCGTGGCCTGGGCCCGGCAGACCTCGGCCCCTTCCAGCAGCGCCAGACGGTCTTCGAACATCTTCACGGTCGGATTGTTGAAGCGCGAATAGACGAAGCCCGGATCCTCGCCCGAAAAGCGGCGGTCGGCCCCTTCGGCGCTGTCATAGGTGAAGCCCTGGGTCAGGTAGAGGGCCTCGGCGGTCTCCATATACGGCGACCGGGCCAGCCCCCCGCGGATCAGCTTGGTCGCGATGTCCCAGTCTTTCGGGTCCTCGGCCACGGGGTCTTCCTTCTTCGGCGCGAAAAGGCCGGCATAAGGGGTTTAGCGGCGTGCAGGGTCAAGGCGCAGTTGGCTGATTTCAACATCAGAATTGCTTCAGGCGAGCCGCACGCGCTCCAGCCTTGCCTTCCAGGCGAGCTTTAGCGACTGTCGCGCCGATGACCGACGCCCACACCGCAGGGATTCTGCCCTGCCAGACCATTGAAGAGCTCATCGCCCGCGAGGCGATCACCTCGCAGACCCCGTTCGACCGTGACCAGGTCCAGCCGGCCAGCCTCGACCTTCGCCTGGGGGCGCGGGCCTGGCGGGTGCGGGCCTCGTTCCTGCCCGGGCTGGGCCGGCGCGTCACCGAGCGTCTGAAGGACGTGGCGATGCACGAGCTCGACCTGACCCGCGGGGCGGTGCTCGAGAAGGGCTGCGTCTATATCGCCGAGCTGCAGGAGAGCCTGGCCCTGCCGACCAATGTCGCGGCGCGCGGCAATCCCAAGAGCTCGACCGGCCGGGTGGACGTTTTCGTTCGTCTGCTGACCAACTACAGCCGTGCCTTTGATGATGTTGAGGCCGGCTATGAGGGGCCGCTCTATATGGAGATCGCACCCCAGACCTTCTCGGTCCTGGTGCGGTCGGGGACCCGCCTCAACCAGCTGCGGCTCAAGCGCGGCGAGCCGGCCAAGCTGTCGATCCGCAGTGTCGGGGTGGACCTGTCGGCCGGCATGGGCGGGATCGTCGGCTTCCGCGGACGGCGCCATGCCGGGGTCGTGGATCTCGACCACGAAGACGGCCACGATCCCCGCGACTTCTGGGAGCCGCTGGAAACCCGGCACGGCGAGCTGTTGCTGGATCCTGGCGAGTTCTACATCCTGGCCTCGAAGGACGACATCGAGATCCCGGTGCTGGAAGCGGCCGAAATGACCCCGATCGATCCTTCGGTCGGCGAGTTCCGCGTCCACTATGCCGGCTTTTTCGATCCTGGCTTCGGCACCGAAGAGGCCGGCGCGGTCGGCTCCAAGGGCGTGCTCGAGGTACGCAGCCACGAGACGCCTTTCTTGCTGGAAGACGGCCAGACCGTTGCGCGTCTGGTCTATGAGCCGCTCACCGAACGCCCCAGCCGGCTGTACGGGGAGGGCGGGTCGCACTATCAGCGCCAGGGCCTGAAGCTCTCCAAGCACTTCCGGGCCTGGTCCTGATAGCCTGATCTCCGGCTGCGGGTGCGGGATTCGGGCGGCCCGTAAAGCGTGAGTCGGGGGCACCTGATGTCGCATCCGCTGTCGCGCGACACGGCGTCACACTACATCTGGTGGCTCTTTTCGTTGGCCCCGCAAGTGGTAGTCAGGTGCGCGGCGGGCTGTCGTGCAGGCAACGGCATCCTGACGGTCCGCCCGCAGGAGAGACGCCCTTGGCCAAGTCCAGTCCTGATCCGTTCGCCATCCTGGCCGCCCGTGTTCAGGCCTGGGACCGCTGCGGTCGCATACCGGGCTGTGACAAGGCGGTCTGGCGACAGGATGCCGAGGGCCGCGTGATCCGCTGGGCCGATTTCAGCGACCGCTTCTCGCGCTATGGCTGGGAAATCCGCACCTGTCCCCGGAGGGGCGTGCTGGGCTGGGCCTTGCAGCGCCCGACCGTCGAAGCCGTTCACTGGCGCGGCATACTCGGCGGCGATGCGCGTGACGCCTTCGGCCACATCCACGCCGCCTGAAAAAGCGAGGCAGGCCTTACATTTAGTCCATGTCGCAAGACAAAATGATAAGGACGCTTGACACGTCCTGCCGATGGATGACAAATACACTTGTCTTTTCGATAGGGGTGCTTGTCATGCACGAACAATCCAGCAGCCAAGCCAAGCGTCAGGCCCTCGCCCAGCGTCTTGTGGTCGGTGCCGGCCTTTTTGGGGCTTCCGTCGGAGCCGGTGGCGCGCTTCTGGCCAAAACCGGACTGAGCCTTCCGCCGGGTCTGGTCTTTGCCGCAAGCCTGGTGGGGATGGTGGTCTTCTTCTGGGTGTGTGTCGTCTACTGGCGCAACATCGACGAGGCCGCCCGCGAGGCCCACAAGTTCGCCTGGTTCTGGGGCGGGACGGGCG
>NZ_QAII01000055.1:0-2735 GCF_003060965.1 Caulobacter sp. HMWF025
TGGGCCACCGTCTGGGCGACATTGGCCCTGGCCTCGTCGTCCGGCAGGGACAGCTGCTTGAGAATCGCGTCGGTCCCGGCCACCACGCCGCCTTCGAGGTCGCCGGCCTTGAAGTTCGGGAGAATGGCGCTCTGGATGATGACGCTGGACAGGGCGTCGGTCAGCACCGGCTCGAGGCCGTAGCCGACCTCAATGCGGACCTTCTTTTCCGTCGGAGCCACCAGCAGGATGGCCCCGTCATCGCGGTCCTTGGCCCCCAGGCCCCAGGTGCGGCCCAGCTGGTAGCCATAGTCCTCGATCTCGTAGCCCTGCAGGCTGGGGACCGTGGCCACCACGAGCTGGCGGCCGGTGGAGTCCTCGAGGGCTTTCAGCTTGCCGGTGAGGTCGGCCTCGACCTGCGGCGACAGGATATTGGCCCCGTCGACCACCCGGCCGGACAGGGGCGGGAACTTCGGGGCGGCGAAGGCGGGCAGGGCGATGACCCACACAGCCAGGGCCATCAGCAGCAGCGTGCCAAACCCCGCCTTGTCATCCCGGCCGTAGCTCGCAGAGCGAAGAGCCGGGACCCAGGGGCGACCCCTGTGCGCCAGTCCCTGGGTCCCGGATAGCCTCTGCGAGGCTTCCGGGATGACAAGACTTTGGGTGATCACCTTACTGGGCCGGAGCCGGAGCCGGAGCCGAGGCCGGCGGGGCCGTATCGAAGCTGACGGTCGGGGCCGACTGGGCCGCCGCTGTGGCCTGGAACAGCTGGGCCGGCTTCTGGCTGGAATAGAGGGTCTTGGCCCACAGCACGCTCGGGAAGGTCCGCAGCGTCGTGTTGTAGACCTGGGCGGTCTGGTTGTAGTCGCGCCGGGCGATGGTGATGCGGTTCTCCGTCCCTTCCAGCTGGCTCTGCAGGGCCATGAAGTTCTGGTTCGACTTCAGGTCAGGATAGCTTTCCTGGATCATCATCAGCCGGCCGAGCACGCCCGACAGCTTGTCCTGGGCGGCGGCATACTGCTGGAACTGGGCCGGGTCAGTGATGGTCGAGGCATCGACCTTGACCTGGGTGGCGCTGGCCCGGGCCTGGGTGACCTCGACCAGCACGCCCTTTTCCTGGGCCGCATAGCCCTTCACCGTGGCGACGAGGTTGGGCACCAGGTCAGCGCGGCGCTGGTACTGGTTCTGCACCTCGGCCCAGGCGGCCTTGGTCGCCTCGTCCTGGGTGGGAATGGTGTTGACCCCACAGCCGGCCAGGCCGGCAGCCAGGGTGGCGACCAGCGTGAGGCGTACGGCGGTTTTGGCGAAAAGGTTCATTCAGCCCTCCATGGCCTCGTCTGCTCCGGACAACGCCCGAAACCGGCAAACGGGCCCGATTCAAGTCAGACGCGCCGTCGGGACCGGCCCGATGACGCTCGCATACCCACGTTAGATAGCGTGCCTGTTGATCGGCGTCATGGGCCGGCAGGTTAAACCTTCTCCATCTCAGAGCCCGGCTTCGGCGAAGGCCTTGCGGCGCGGGCCCAGAAAGCCGAACAGCCAGGCCGCGACCTTGCGGATCTGGATCTCCTCGCTGCCCTCGGTGATCCGGTAGCGGCGGTGGTGGCGATAGATGTGCTCGAACGGCTTGTGGCGCGAATAGCCTATGCCGCCATGCACCTGCATGGCCCGGTCGGCGGCCTCGCAGACCAGGCGGTTGGCCTGGTAGTTACACATCGAGACCTTGTCGGAGAGGCGCTTTTCGACCTCCGGCTTGGTCATCTGGTCCATCTCCCAGGCGGTCTTGCGGATCAGCAGACGCAGCATCTCGGCGGTGCTGGCCAGCTCGACCAGCGGGAACTGGATGGCCTGGTTGTCTGCCAGCGGCTTGCCGAAGGGTTTGCGGACCCGGGCATATTTGACGCTCTCCTCGATGCAGAACACCGCCGCGCCCAGGCTGGAGGCCGCCTGGCGGATGCGGTTTTCGTGCACGAAGTGCTGGGCCAGGGCCAGGCCGCCGCCCTCGGGTCCGAACATCGCCGAGTCCGGGACCCAGACCTGGGTGAAGCTGACCCTCGGGTGGTCGGTCGGCATGTTGAAGGTCCAGAGATACTCCTCGATCTTCACCCCCGGCGCATGGGCCGGCACGAGGAAGGCGGTGATTCCCCTGGCGTCGCCGTCCTCGCCGCTGGTGCGGGCGAACAGGCAGCAGTGGGTCGCGGCGTGCATGCCGGTGGTCCACATCTTCTCGCCGTTGATCCGCCAGCCGCTCTCGCCCTTGTGGTCCTCGCGGACCGCGCGGGTTTCCATGAAGGTGGCGTCCGAGCCGTGATCGGGTTCGGTCAGGCCGAAAGTCGGGCGGAAAGCGCCCCGGTCGAGCATGTCGCTGATCAGGTGCTGCTGGTCGGGCCGTCCGAAGTCGCGGATCATCAGCACGAACGGATTGTTGCCGACGATCGAGTGCTCGTTCTGCAGGTCGTTGAACAGGCCGAGCCCCTTGCTGGCCAGGTGCTCGCGGATCACGGCCATCCAGAGATTCGAGCCGTCCTGGCCGCCGAAGGCTTTGGGCAGGGCAAAGCGATAGTGACCGGCGGTGTCGGCCAGCTTGCGGGCCTTGCCCAGGAGTTCCTCCCAATCGTGGCGGGGCAGGCCGCCGGCGTCCCAGTCGGTGCGGGCCCATTCGCGCCGGTGGTCAAAGAAGCGCTCGTTGTCGTCACGGGCCTGCAGCGGCGCGATCTCGTCGGCGATGAACTGATCCAGGACCGCCAGATAGGCGG
>NZ_QAII01000055.1:2745-6329 GCF_003060965.1 Caulobacter sp. HMWF025
CGTTGCGGAACAGCGGCCTTAACGGGGTCTTGACCCCGGCTGTGCTAGGCCTTGAGCCATGATCGCGCTGGTCACCGCCGCACTGCTGGGAGCCATGCTCGGGCTGTGGGTTCGCCCCCGCCTGCTGGGTGTCGTTGCCGCCGTCGGAACCGTCGGCCTCATCGAGGCCGGGGTGCTGGTCCTGATCGGCCAGCTGGAGCTGCAGCCCAACCGCGAACACCTGATCGCCCAGCTTCAGTTCCTCTTCGGGGCCGGGCTGGTCGGAGCCGCGACGCCCGTCCTCGCCGCCCTTGTGAGCGCGTGGCTTGCAGCGGTCATGGGGCAGTTTTCCGAACGCCCCGGACCAGGGCAGATGCTCACGGCAGACGGGGTCCGTCGCAAGGTCGGCAAGGACGGCCGCTACAGGCGACTTGAAGGCATGGTCGAAGAGCGGGCCATTCATGCCCGGGCCGAGAGCCGGATCGACGAAATCCTCGGCCTCTAGACCGGCGCGGGTCGGGTCACCACATCCGTCAGGCGCTGGCCGATTTCAGAAAAATCTGGGCCACGGCAAATTTCGCTTGCGCTATTACCTATCACTGATATCTAAGCAGTGCTTAGTTCGATGTCCTGGCGCTGGTGGGGATACCAGCGCCTGAACCGGAGGTCGAGCGCCAGTAACTTGCACCAGTAAGCGTTTCACCGATCTTCGATCTTTGCACATCTCCCCTGAACGTTGGAGGGCTCACATGAAGCTCCGCTCTATTGCGGCTGTCGCCGCCTTGTCCGTTTCTCTCTTTGCCGGGGCCGCCCTGGCCGATGGTCGCGTTGCCGCCGCTCTTGAAGCGCCGGTTGCGGCCAAGACCAAGATCGTCGCCGGCGGCGCTGTCTTCGTCTGCGACGGCGCTGAATGCGTCGCGACGGCTGCGCCTTCGCGCGCCATCACGGCCGCGTCCTGCAAGGCGCTGGCCAAGGAAGTCGGCCGGGTTTCGGCCTTCGGTGGCGAGACCAAGACGCTCGACGCCGACGACCTGGCCCGCTGCAACGCCTCGGCCAAGGGCGCCTGAGACTCGTTCTCTTTCAGTACCCAGACGCGTTGGGATGCCCGTCATCCCGTCTGGCTGTTTCCTCGAGCATTCGCCTGATGGGGCGGCGGGCTGGTCCCGCCGCCCTTTTTCTTTTTCGCCAGCAGGATTAGTGGAGTGCCATGACCTTGCCCCTCGCCGCCCAGATTGAAGCCGCGCTGCGTGTCGCTGCCGGTGCCGACACCCAGCCTTCCTCCCTCACCATCGACTATGGTGCCGAGGGCGAGGTCACGGATCTCGAGGTTCGGGCCTGGGTCGAGCGGACCACGCGCAGCCTTGTCTTTACCCAACTGGAGGCCCGGCGCCGTAACGGAACTCTCGCCGCTGCCGCTTCTGCGGTGTTTCGTCGTCTCGAGGTCTGATCGCGCCCCTTTGGTTGCGAGTGCGAAAAGCCCGTGTTATCAGGCGCGCGGCTTCGAACCGGGCGGCGTGCAAACGCCGGTCGTTCATGTGCTTTTTTCAAGCGCGCTCAAGCCTTTAAGCCGGGATGAGGGGTAAGCTTCTCGTTCGCGGCCATTGCAACGCACCGGGCGGATACCAAGTGGCGGACGAAACCAAGGCGACGGATGCGGGTCAGCGTTATGCGCAGTCCCTGTTCGAACTGACGATCGAAGGCGGTCAACTCACCAAGGTCGAGAGCGACCTCAAGGCGCTGAAGGCGATGTATGCCGACAGCACCGATCTGCGCCGCCTGATCGCCAGCCCCGCTTTCAGCGCGCAGGACAAGGCCAAGGGCCTTGCCGCGATCGCCGCCAAGGCCGGCTTCCAGCCGCTGACCTGCAAGTTCCTCGGCCTCGTGGCCACGAACGGCCGGGCCGGCGACCTGATGGGGGCCATCACCGCCTTTGCCGAAATGTCGGCCAAGCATCGCGGTGTCGTTACGGCCGAGGTCACCTCGGCCACCGATCTGACGGCCGCGCAGCTGAAGGGTGTCCAGGTCGCCCTGGCGCAAGCGCTCGGCAAGACTCCCGAACTTTCGACCCGCGTCGATCCGTCCATCCTGGGCGGCGTCAAGGTGCGTGTCGGCTCCCGCCTGTTCGATGCTTCGCTTCGCAGCAAGCTCGATTCCCTGAAATTCGCCCTGAAGCGCGCCTGAGCGTATAAGCGCGCACAAAGATAAAACGCAGAGAGCCCTGAAGACCCATGGACATCCGCGCCGCCGAAATTTCGGCCATCCTCAAGTCGCAGATCGCCAATTTCGGCGAAGATGCCGCCGTCTCGGACGTCGGCCAGGTTCTGTCCGTCGGTGACGGCATTGCCCGTATCTACGGTCTGGACAACGTTCAGGCCGGTGAAATGGTCGAGTTCCCGAAGGCCGGCGTGAAGGGCATGGCCCTGAACCTCGAGCGCGACAACGTCGGTTGCGTGATCTTCGGCCAGGACCAGGCCATCAAGGAAGGCGACGAAGTCCGTCGTCTCGGCGAGATCGTCGACGTTCCGGTCGGCCGTGGCCTGCTGGGCCGCGTCGTCAACCCGCTGGGCGAGCCGATCGACGGCAAGGGCCCGATCGTTTCGACCGAGCGTCGCCGCGTCGACGTCAAGGCCCCGGGCATCATTCCGCGCAAGTCGGTGCACGAGCCCGTGCAGACCGGCCTGAAGTCGATCGACACCCTGATCCCCGTCGGCCGCGGCCAGCGCGAACTGATCATCGGTGACCGTCAGACCGGCAAGACCGCCGTCGCCATCGACACCATCCTGAACCAGAAGGCCGCCAACGCCGGCAAGGACGAGAGCGCCAAGCTCTACTGCGTCTATGTCGCCATCGGCCAGAAGCGTTCGACCGTCGCCCAGATCGTCAAGACGCTCGAAGAGCACGGCGCCCTGGAATACACGATCGTTGTCGTCGCCTCGGCGTCGGAGCCGGCCCCGCTGCAGTACCTGGCCCCGTTCTCGGGCTGCGCCATGGGCGAGTGGTTCCGCGACAACGGCCTGCACGGCCTGATCATCTATGATGACCTCAGCAAGCAAGCCGTCGCCTATCGCCAGATGTCCCTGCTGCTGCGCCGCCCGCCGGGCCGCGAAGCCTATCCGGGCGACGTCTTCTACCTGCACTCCCGCCTGCTCGAGCGCGCGGCGAAGCTGAACGAAGACAACGGTTCGGGCTCGCTGACCGCTCTGCCGATCATCGAAACCCAGGCCAACGACGTGTCGGCCTACATCCCGACCAACGTGATCTCGATCACCGACGGCCAGATCTTCCTGGAAACCGACCTGTTCTACCAGGGCATCCGCCCCGCCGTGAACGTCGGTATCTCGGTGTCGCGCGTCGGTTCGTCGGCCCAGATCAAGGCGATGAAGCAGGTTGCCGGTGCGATCAAGGGCGAGCTCGCCCAGTATCGCGAAATGGCCGCCTTCGCGAAGTTCGGCTCGGACCTCGACGCCTCGACGCAAAAGATGCTGGCCCGCGGCGAACGCCTGACCGAGCTGCTGAAGCAGCCCCAGTATGCGCCGCAGGCCGTCGAAGAGCAGGTCTGCGTGATCTATGCCGGCACCCGCGGTTACCTGGACAAGATCCCGACC
>NZ_QAII01000055.1:6339-7536 GCF_003060965.1 Caulobacter sp. HMWF025
GCTTCGAGAGCGAGTTCCTGGCCCGCCTGCACAGCCAGCACAAGGACCTGCTGGACGGCATCCGCACCAAGAAGGCGCTCGACAAGGATCTGGAGAACACGCTGAAGAGCGCGCTCGACAGCTTCTCGTCGACCTTCGCCTAAGCCCCCTCGGAACGCTCGGAGAGAGTAGCGCCGAATGGCCAGCTTGAAGGAAATGCGCAATCGGATCTCGAGCGTCAAAGCGACGCAAAAGATCACGAAAGCGATGCAGATGGTGGCAGCCGCCAAGCTGCGCCGGAGCCAGGACGCGGCTGAGGCCGCCCGTCCCTATGCCCGGCGTCTGGCTTCGGTGATTGCCAACCTGGCAGCCGGCGTGTCCGGCGACGGGGCTCCGGCCCTGCTGACCGGCACCGGACGGGACGACCGTCACCTGGTGATCGTGGCAGCGGCCGATCGCGGCCTGGCCGGTGGTTTCACCTCGTCGATCGTGCGGGCCGCGCGCCTGCACATCGACGGGCTGATCGCCCAGGGCAAGGACGTGAAGATCGTCTGCGTCGGCAAGAAGTCGACTGTGCAGCTGCGCCGGCTCTATGCCGACCGCATCGTCGAGAACTTCGACCTGTCGGCCTATCGCCAGTTCACCCTGTCGGTGGCCCAGCCGATCGCCGACGTCGTCACCCGCCTCTATGAGGCCGGCGACATCGACGTGGTCACGCTATTCTACAGCCGCTTCAAGTCGGTGGTCACCCAGACCCCGACGGCGCTGCAGCTGATCCCGGCGGTCGTCGAGGGCGGCGCTGCGCCGTCGAGCGGTGCGGTTTACGAGTATGAGCCCTCGGAAGAGGCCATTCTCGAGACCCTGCTGCCGCGCAACCTGACGGTCCAGATCCTGTCGGCCCTGCTCGACAACATGGCCGGCTTCTATGCCAGCCAGATGACGGCGATGGACAACGCCACGCGCAACGCCGGCGACATGATCAAGCGCTACACCCTTGAGTACAACCGTTCCCGCCAGGCCCAGATCACCAAGGAGCTGATCGAGATCATCTCCGGCGCCGAAGCCGTCTGATCAAAAGCCTAACGTAAAAAACGCACGCACGAGCACGCACGAAAGACCCGCACGCCATGGCCAAGACCCCCGCTAAGGCTCCCGCCGCCGCCGCTGAAAAGCCGGTTGCCGCCAAGAAGCCCGCCGCCACCAAGGCCGCTGCCGCCC
>NZ_QAII01000056.1 GCF_003060965.1 Caulobacter sp. HMWF025
CCCGCCGGCGGGGCGCAGGCGCGGGCGGCGATTGTTGACGAGGGCGTCGCGATGAGCCTGCCGGCGGCGGCGGGGGCTCCGGCCCTGCTGCTGCGGTTCCCGGCGCGCGGTCGGGGGCTGTTCAGCTCGGCCCAGCTGAAACTGGCCGACCAGCTGGTGGCCCTTCTGGCCCAGATCGAACAGGGGCGGGACGCCTATGCGCGGGGCGTGGTCGAAGAGCGCCTGCGCATTGCCCGCGACCTGCATGACGATGTCGGCGCGCGGTTGCTGTCGGGCCTGCACCGGCAGGAGCTGAACCAGACCCATGAGGCCATGCGCGGGGCTATCGGCGATCTGCGGGCCATCGTCTCGGGGCTGTCGGGTCATGCCCTGCCGCTGGACGATGTGCTGGCCGATCTGAGGCACGAGACGGCCGAGCGTCTGGCCGCCGCCGGCCTGCAGCTGGACTGGCCCCCGCCGGAGGACGAGTTCTCGGGCCCGCCAGCACCCTACAGGATCTACAAGAACCTGACCTCGGCCTGCCGCGAGGTGGTGTCCAACGTTATTCGCCATGCCCACGCGACGCGCGTGGTCGTGAGCCTGCAGCACTCGCGTGAGCGTCTCGACATGATCATCAGTGACGACGGCGTGGGTCTTCCGCGCGAACCGGGGGGGCGCCGCAGCGGTCTGGCCAACCTGGAGCGGCGGCTGGGCGAGATCGGCGGCGAGGTCACGTTCCCGGAGAGCGGCAGCGGGACGGTCGTGCGGCTCAGCGTGCCCCTGGCGGGCGGAGCCGTGGCATGAGTGTCAAGCTCCCGGCCACGGCCCTGGTGCTGGAAGACCAGGACGAGACCCGCCAGCATCTGCTGGCGGCGCTCGGCTCGGCCTTTCCGGGCATCGATGCGCGGGGCGCGCGCACCCTTCGCGAGGCGCGGGACCTTCTGGACCCCCCGGGGGCAGACCGCTGGACCCCGGACCTGGCGCTCGTGGATCTGGTGCTGCCCGACGGAAGTGGCATCGATCTGCTGCGGCAGATCTCGGACCGGGGCGGCGACACGCGGGCCGTCGTGGTCACCATCTATGCGGATGACGGCCACCTGTTCGACGCGATAGCCGCAGGGGCCTGCGGCTATCTGCTGAAGGATATGGGGCGCGAGGATCTCGTGCGGTATCTGCTGCGCCTGGAGGAGGGCGAGACCCCGCTGTCACCGGCGATTGCGCGGCGCATGCTCGGCTATTTCCGGGACCAGCCGCGCTTGGCGGACATCCAGGAGCCCCTGGCGGCGCTGACCCCGCGCGAGACCGAAGTTCTCCGCCTGATCGGCCGCGGCCTGCGGTCAGGCGAGGCGGCCAAGGTCATGGGCGTGGCCGAGCAGACGGTGGCCGGCTACGTCAAGGCGATCTATCGCAAGCTAAATATCTGTTCCCGCGCCGAGGCGGCCCTGGAGGCTGCGCGCCGGGGACTGGTCTAGAGAGGTCGCCGAAGCGCGCTCTTCTAGAGAAGGTGAATCTGCAGGACACCGGCCATGGCGACGCTGACGATGGCGGTCCATCCGGCCAGCAACGCGACCATGGGATAGCGCTGCCAGAGTCGGCGAGGCGCAAGGCTGACACCGTTATGTTTTGGCATGGCTTACCTCCCCGGATAGCTCTGGCGGTTATCCTTGACGGTCATCGTGCATGATAATGTCCGACAAGACATGACCAATCTGCAAAGGGACCGTGGGAAAAATCGATTGCGGACCCGGATCGGGTTTCGCGCAACGGGCGAAAATGGTCCGCACTCGGAGCAGGTTGCTGATTTTTCGGCGGTTTCGGCGTGGTCGCCCGGTTTTCATCGACCAGGAAAGTTTCTAGGGTCGCGACCTGCCCGGCCATTTGATCAGGACCTTTCATGTTTCGCTTTGCTTCTCTGGCCGTGTGTCTGGCCCTGACGGCAACCGGTGCCTTTGCCCAGACGCCCGGGGGCGCGCCCGTGGTGACGCCGCCGCCCAGCCTCGCCCCGTCCGCTGCGGCCCAGGCCGGCAAGGCGTTTCTGGCGACCAATGCCAAGGCCCCGGGTGTCGTCAGCCTGCCGTCGGGCCTGCAGTACAAGATCCTGGCCTCGGGCCCGAAGGACGCCACGTCCCCCAAGCTCGGCGACATCATCAAGGTTCACTACGAAGGCAAGCTGCTGGACGGGACCGTCTTTGACAGCTCGTTCGAGCGCAACCAGTCCGTGATCATGCCGCTCGACGGTCTGGTCCAGGCCTGGCTGGAGGCCTTGCCGATGATGAAGGTCGGAGACGAGTGGCTGCTCTATGTGCCGCCGGAGCTGGGTTACGGTGACCGCGAGGCGGGACCGATCCCGCCCGGCAGCGTCATGGTCTTCCGCCTGAAACTGCTGGGCATGCTGGCGGTGGACTAGGTCTGAGCTACCTGCCCCCTACGGGTCGCTCCGCGACCGTCTTCTCCCGGAGGGGGAAGATGATCTCATCCGCCCCCTTATGGGGGCGGACGGCCGCGCAGCGGCCAGGTGGGGGCGAGTGTCCCGCCTAAACCTTCCTTGACGTCATCAGCGGCTGGATCTTCGTCCCGAAGTCCTCGACGCCCTGCACGAAGTCATCAAACACCAGCAGCACGCCGCCGGTGCCCGGCACGGCCGCGACCTCGTCGAGCATGCGCGCGATGCTCTCGTAGCTGCCGACCAGCGTGCCCATGTTCAGGTTCACGGCCGAGGCCGCGTCGGCCAGCTGGGCGGTGTTGGTGGTGGCACCCGCCGCCGCATTGGGGGCGGCCTGTTGGGTCAGCCAGGCCAGGGCCTCCTGGTCAGCGCCTTCGCGATAGAGCTGCCACTTGGCAAAGGCCTTTTCGTCGGTTTCGTCGGCGATGATCATGAACAGGATGAAGCTGGCGACATCCCGGCCCGTGCTGGCGGCGGCGGCCTCCAGGCGCGTGTTGACCGAAGCGAAGGCGGTCGGCGTGTTGGTGCCCTTGCCGAGCGCAAAGCTGTAGTCGGCATACTGGGCGGTAAAGGCCAACCCCTCGTCGGACGAGCCGGCGCAGATCAGCTTGGTCTCCTTCGGGTGAGGGCTGACCCGGCAGTCGTCCATCTGGAAGTACCGGCCCTTGAAGTTGGATACGCCGGTTTCGAGCAGGTCCTTCAGAACGGTCGTGTACTCGGCCAGGTAGTTGTAGCGGTCAGTATAGTGCTGCTCGCCGGGCCACAGGCCCATCTGGCTGTATTCGGCCTTCTGCCAGCCGGTGACCAGGTTCAGGCCAAACCGGCCCGGGGCGATGGAGTCGATGGTCGAGGCCATGCGCGCGGCGATGGCCGGCGGGATGGTCAGGGTGGCGACGGTGGCGAAGATCTTGATCTTGCTGGTCACGGCCGCCAGGCCGGCCATCAGGGTGAAACTCTCCAGATTGTGCTCCCAGAACTGCGTCTTGCCGCCGAACCCGCGCAGCTTGATCATCGAGAGCGCGAAGTCGAAGCCGTACTGCTCGGCCTTCTGGGTGATGGTCTTGTTAAGCTCGAAGCTCGGCATGTACTGCGGCGAGGTCTCGGAGATGAGCCAGCCGTTGTTGCCGATGGGAATGAAGACGCCGACCTGCATGGACGTTATGCCCCCTCTAGGAACTGGATCAGACCCTCATTGAAGGTCTCGGGATCGGTGACGGTGAAGCCGTGGCCGCCCCAGGCGACCTGCTGCAGGTCGGCGTTGGGCAGAAGTCCGGCGAGCCGTTGCGAGCACCGCATCGGCACCAGCATGTCATCGGCGCTGCAGCTGACCAGAACGCGGTGGCTGATGCGCTCCAGGTCGGCGTCGATATCGAAGGCCAGCAGGGCCCGGATCCGGGCCAGCATCACGTCGGGGTGCGGAAAGCCGGCGACGTGGTGGGCCTCTTCGGCCATCAGCCGGGCGTGGTTTCGCGAGATCCAGTCGGCCGGATACAGGAACAGCGGCTGGGCGTGGACATAGGCTTCGATGCCGCTGTCTTCCAGCAGGCGGATCCGCGTGTCAAAGCAGCGCTTGATATGCGGATCGGGACGGCTCCAGCCGTTGACGACAACCAGCCTGGCCAGGCGGTCAGGGTGCGACAAGGCCAGGGCCAGGCCGGCATTGCCGCCCGCCGCATGGCCGACGACATGGGCGCGCTCCAGGCCAAGGGCGTCCAGCACTCTGACCATGTCGTCGGCCATGTCCTGCACGGCATAGGGACCGGTCGGCAGGGTGCGGACGCTGCGTCCCGTGCCGCGATGGTCGTAGGTGACCACAGGCCAGCGTTCGGTCAGAGCCTGCATCTGCGGGGCCCAGAAGGCCCCCGAGCCGCCGAGGCCGGACGACAGCAGAACGACCTCGCGTCCGGCGACGGGACCGCCGTGTAGGTCGTAGTGCAGGCCGTCGACGGTGCCGCTGGTCATGCGAAACACCACGCGTTCGTGTGACCCCGAGGCGCAGGGTGTGCAGCTCGGATACCCGTCATTCCCGCCCTTGTGGCGGGAACCCCTGGTTCAGCGGACTCGTGAGACGCCAGCGGATCGCCAGCGATCCGCCCCTCTCGCCCTTGCGGCGAACAGAGGGG
>NZ_QAII01000057.1 GCF_003060965.1 Caulobacter sp. HMWF025
GCCTGGCCCACCGCCGAGATCGCGGTCATGGGGGCCAAGGGGGCGGTCGAGATCATCTTCCGGGCCGAGGCCAAGGACCCCGTCGCCCTGGCCGCCCGAGAGGCCGAGTACAAGGACGCCTTCGCCAATCCGTTCGTCGCCGCCTCACGCGGCTATATCGACGACGTCATCATGCCCCACGGCACCCGCCGTCGCATCGTCCGGGGTCTCAAGTCCCTCAAGGGCAAGGAACTCACCAACCCCTGGAAGAAGCACGACAACATTCCCCTGTGAGCGCGCCACTATGAGCCAGTTCGACGATCACTGCGGGCGCGAGGATCTCGACGCCCTGCTGACCGGCTTTGACGGCGCAGGCGTGCCGAGCCCTGGCCGGGCAGCACAGCTTTGGCGTGTCGGGCGCTGGCTGCGCGCCCAGGGGGCCTCGCGTCCCCGTTCGCTGCACGCAGTCCGCGACGACGCGGTCATCGTCAACGGCCAGATCCTGGCCATCGACCGCTTCGGCCAGATCCAGAACCTGTCGGCCCTGCGCCGCACGCCCGCTCCGGCCTGCCCCCCTTCTGCCTACCAAGGAAGTTTCCGCTGATGTTTTCCAAGATCCTGATCGCCAACCGGGGCGAGATCGCGGTGCGGGTGATCAAGACGTGTCGCCGGCTGGGGATTGCGACGGTGGTGGTCTATTCGGACGCCGATGCGGGGTCGCTGGCGGTCGAGATGGCCGACGAGACGGTGCATATCGGTCCGTCGCCGGCCAATCAGTCCTATCTGGTGGCTGACAAGATCATCGCCGCCTGCAAGCAGACCGGGGCCCAGGCGGTGCATCCGGGCTTTGGCTTCCTGTCGGAGAACGCCGGCTTTGCCCAGCGCTGCGCCGATGAGGGCATCGTGTTCATCGGTCCCAATCCCGGCGCGATCAGCGCCATGGGCGACAAGATCGAGAGCAAGAAGTTCGCCCAGGCCGCCGGCGTCTCCTGCGTGCCGGGCCATATCGGCGAGATCGACGACACCGCCCACGCGATCCGGATTTCCGAGCAGATCGGCTATCCGGTGATGATCAAGGCCAGCGCCGGCGGCGGCGGCAAAGGCATCCGGGTGGCCTGGACCCAGCAGGACGTCGAGGAAGGCTTCCCGGCCGTGCGCGCCGAGGCCAAGGCCAGCTTCGGCGACGACCGCATCTTCATCGAGAAGTTCATCGTCTCGCCGCGCCACATCGAGATCCAGGTGCTGGGCGACAAGCACGGCAATGTCGTTCACCTGTTCGAGCGCGAATGCTCGATCCAGCGCCGTAACCAGAAGGTCATCGAGGAGGCCCCGAGCCCGCTGCTCGACGAGGCCACCCGCGCCGCCAT
>NZ_QAII01000006.1 GCF_003060965.1 Caulobacter sp. HMWF025
CCGCTCCAGGGCGTGGGTGTCGGGGGCGGTCGGGAATGGGGTCATGCTCATGGACTGGCATATGGCGCCGCGGGGGTCATTTGGGCTAGCCTCGCCGCGGGGGAATCGATGGATTTCAAGGATCGCATCAAGGCTGTGGTCGCGGCGCTGGACACCCGGGCGCGCCCTTGGGCGGCGCAGTCTGTCTGGCATGCCCGGGCCTATGAGTTCCTTCTGTTCGGTCTCAAGCAGGCCTGGGCCTGCCTGTTCGGAGCCCTGATGCTGGCCCTGCTGGTCGGCACCTTCCTGTTCTGGCCCAAGGACGCTGTCCTGACGCGCTATGATTTTCTGGTCATCGCCTCGCTGCTGATCCAGGTCGGTCTGCTGGCCCTGAGGCTGGAGCACTGGGACGAGGCGGCGGTGATCTTCATCTTCCACCTGGTCGGGACGGTGATGGAGGTCTTCAAGACGGCGCACGGTTCATGGCTCTATCCTGAACCCAGCCTGCTGCGGATCGGCGGCGTGCCGCTGTTCACCGGCTTCATGTACGCCTGCGTCGGCAGCTATATCGCGCGGGCCTGGCGATTGTTCGACATCACCTTCATCCGCTATCCGCCGTTCTGGAGCGCCTGGATCCTGGCGGGCCTAGCCTATCTGAACTTCTTCACCCACCACTATGGCCCCGACATTCGCATCGGCCTGTTCGTGCTGTCGGCGGTCCTTTTCGGACGCAGCTGGTTCGTGTTCACACCGGACCGGACGCCGCGCCGCATGCCGATGATCGTCGGCCTGCTGCTGGTGTCGCTGTTCATCTGGATCGCCGAGAACCTGGGCACCGCCGCCGGAGCCTGGATCTATCCCAGCCAGAAGAACGGCTGGACCCTGGTGGGCGTCGAGAAGATCGGGGCCTGGTACCTGCTGATGCTGATCAGCTTCGTGCTGGTCACACTGGTCCACAGCCCGGTCGACGCCTGCGTGGCGAAGATCCGGCAGGGCATCAAGGCGGCGGCCTAGCGTAAAATCCTCCCTCCAAAGGGGGAGGCGGCCGTAGGCCGGAGGGGGAAGGCCGCAATGAGTCGGCGGTCACTTCCCCCTCCGTCGGCTTCGCCGACACCTCCCCCTCTTGGGGGAGGATCGTTACTTCCGGATCACCAGGTCCATGAACCGCTGCTGCAGGACCTTGTCGGTCTTGAACACGCCGCGGAACTGGGTGGTGATGGTCGAGACGTCGTGGTGGCGGACGCCGCGGGTGCTCATGCACTGGTGCTCGGCGTCGATCAGCACGGCGACGCCGGCCGCCGAGAGATGGTCCTCGATGGCGTCGGCCACCTGCATGGTCATGGTCTCCTGGGTCTGGAGACGCTTGGCATAGATCTCGACCAGACGGGCCAGCTTGGACAGGCCCACGACCTTGCCGGTCGGCATATAGGCCACCCAGGCCTTGCCGAGGAACGGGGCCATGTGGTGCTCGCAGTGGCTCTGCACGTCGATGCCGCGCAGCATGACCATGTCGTCATAGCCCTGCACGTCCTCGAAGGTCCGCGACAGTTCCTTGGCGGGATCGCCCTCATAGCCGGCGAACCATTCGCCATAGGCGTCGACGACGCGCTTGGGGGTGTCCAGCAGGCCTTCACGGTCGGGATTGTCACCGGCCCAGGCCAGAAGGGTGCGGACGGCCGCCAGGGCCTGTTCGCGTGACGGCCGGTTTTCGAGATGGTCGGCCCCGCAGGTGCAGCGCTCGGCCAGAAGGGAGTCAGGTGTGACGGCGTCCATGGTTGAGGGTCTTTCCGCGGGCTGAGTTGCGCCGGAGCGCCGTTCGCTCCGGAATGACGCGTGCCACCCGTCGATCAGATACGGTCAGGCTTCCCAAAAAGACGCCGAAGGAGGCGTGGCCCTGTGCGTACCTGACAGCTATATGGGACCCTCGCGATCGCTCGCAACACCCTACCGTTACGTCAGGCAGACGACTTTCTCATGACCTTGAAGCTGTACGACACCCTGGCCCGCGAAAAGCGAGCCTTCGTTCCCGCCGATCCGGAGCGGGTGACGATGTATGTCTGCGGGCCGACGGTCTACAATTTTGCCCATATCGGCAACTTCCGGCCGGTCGTGGCGTTCGATGTCCTTTTCCGGGTTCTGCGCCACATCTATGGCGAAGACGCCGTGGTCTATGCCCGCAACGTCACCGACGTGGACGACAAGATCAACAAGAAGGCCTTCGACGAAGGCGTGGCGATCAAGGTCATCACCGACCGCTATCTGGCCGCCTATCACGAGGACGCCGACGCCCTGCTGGCCCTGCGGCCGACCCTGGAGCCCAAGGCCACTGACCATATCGGCGCGATCGTCGAGATGATCGGCAAGCTGGTCGACAACGGCAAGGCCTATGCGGCCGAAGGTCACGTGCTGTTCGATACCCAGGCCTTCCCGGACTACGGCCAGCTGTCGGGCCGCAACATGGACGACATGATCGCCGGGGCCCGGGTCGAGGTCGCGCCCTACAAGCGCCATCCCGCCGATTTCGTGCTGTGGAAGCCGTCCAAGGAAAACGAACCCGAGTGGGACAGCCCCTGGGGCGCAGGTCGGCCGGGCTGGCACATCGAATGCTCGGCCATGATCGACAAGACCCTGGGCCAGACCATCGACATCCATGCCGGCGGCATCGACCTGGCCTTCCCGCACCATGAGAACGAAGTGGCCCAGAGCCGCTGCGCCCATGACACGCCGGTCCTGGCCAACTACTGGATGCACAACGGCTTTCTGGACATGTCCGGCGAGAAGATGTCCAAGAGCCTGGGCAATGTCGTCCTGCCGCACGAGCTGCTGAAGACCACGCCCGGCGAGGTGATCCGCTGGGCCCTGCTCAGCGCCCATTATCGCCAGCCGCTGGACTGGACGCCCGAGCTGCTGGAGCAGTCCCGCAAGGCGCTGGACCGCCTCTACGGGGCCCTGCGTCGCGCCAAGGACGTGCCGGTGGACCAGGCCATGGAGGCCCCCGAGGAGGTGGTCGCGGCCCTCGAGGACGATCTGAACACGCCCCAGGCGATCTCGTGCTTCTTCGAGGTGTCCAGCGCCATCGAGCGGGCGGTCACCGCCGGCGACACGCCAGGCATCGCCGCCAACAAGGCGCGCCTGATCGAGGCCGGAGCCCTGCTGGGCTTGCTGCAGGCCGATCCGGACAGCTGGTTCGAGGGGGATGCCTCCGATGACCTGAAGGCCCAGGTCGAGGCCCTGCTGACCCGCCGGGTCGAGGCCCGGGCCGCCAAGGACTGGACCGCCGCCGACGCCATCCGCGCCGAGCTCGACGCCCTGGGCGTGGTGGTCATGGACGGACCGGCCGGGGCGACCTGGCGGATGAAGGACTGAGTGACAGGGCTGCGCCCCTGATGCGGGGCGCAGCCGTTATTTCTTGGCCGGGGCCGGGGCCGGAGCGGTTGCCGGGACGTCCGTCTGGCCGTTGATCGGCGGCGTGTTCAGCGGGCGGCGCGTGATCGTCTCGATGGGATAGATCGTCGCACATTTGAGCCACTTGCCGGCCCAGGCCCCGCCCCGCGCCTCGCAGCGGTCCTTGGGCCAGACCCACAGATAGTGGTAGCCGAACACGCCGGCACTGCTGAGCAGGAACAGGCCGACGAACAGGATCTTCAGGCGGTTGAGGGTGCGGTCCATGGCCCGGCTGTTTAGTCGCGCGACCAAAGCCTGACCAGTGCTTTCGCGCCGAAGGCATCCAACGACGCGGACGCGGCACACGAAGTATCGTACATTTGTTTAAACCTGCACGTTATAGGCTTACGCTTACGTGAAGGGAAACTTGCATTGCAGTGCGGAAAAGGTAATTCCGTGCCCAAGCAGGAGAAAACGTAGCCTGGAGGCGCAGAAACCCGATGAAGGTCCTTGTCCCGGTTAAACGGGTTATTGATTACAACGTGAAGGTCCGCGTGAAAGCGGATCAGACGGGCGTCGATCTGGCGAACGTGAAGATGTCGATGAATCCCTTCTGCGAGATCGCGGTCGAAGAGGCCGTGCGTCTGAAGGAAAAGGGCGTGGCGACCGAGATCGTCATCGTCAGCATCGGCCCGGCCCAGGCCCAGGAAACCATCCGCACGGCCCTGGCCATGGGCGGCGACCGCGGCGTGCTGGTCACCACCGATGCCGACCCCGAGCCGCTGGCCGTGGCCAAGCTGCTGGCGGCCGTGATCGCCGAAGAACAGCCCGGTCTCGTCCTGATGGGCAAGCAGGCCATCGACGGCGACAACAACGCCGTGGGCCAGATGCTGTCGGCCCTGCTCGGCTGGCCGCAGGCCACCTATGCCTCGGCCATCGAAATCTCGGGCTCGACCGCCAAGGTCACCCGCGAAGTCGACGGCGGCCTGCAGGTGCTGGACGTGGACCTGCCGGCGGTGATCACCGCCGACCTGCGCCTCAACGAGCCGCGCTATGCCAGCCTGCCCAACATCATGAAGGCCAAGAAGAAGGAGATCGTCAGCAAGACGGTCGCCGACTACGGCGTCGACATTGCGCCGCGCCTGAAGGTCCTCAAGGTCACCGAACCGGCCAAGCGTTCGGCCGGTATCAAGGTGGAAACCGCCGCGGACCTGGTTTCCAAGCTCAACACTGCGGGAGTGCTCTAGATGGCCGTTCTCGTCGTCGCCGATAATGACAACCTGGTGCTGCGCGACGGCACCCACAAGACGGTCACCGCCGCCCTGAAGCTTTCGGGTGACGTGGACGTCCTGGTCCTGGGCCATGGCGCCAAGGCCGTAGCCGACGCGGCCGCCAAGATCAGCGGCGTCCGCAAGGTGCTGCTGGCCGACAGCGACGCCCTGGGCCACGGTGTGGCCGAGGCACAAGCCGACGCCATTCTGGCCCTGGCCGGCGGCTATGACGCGATCCTCGTGCCGGCCACCGCGGGCGGCAAGAACTTCGCGCCGCGCGTCGCCGCCAAGCTCGACGTCGCGCCGATCTCGGAAATCGTCGAAGTGGTCAGTGGCGACACCTTCGTGCGTCCGATCTATGCCGGCAACGCCCTCGAAACCGTCCAGTCCTCGGACGCCAAGAAGGTGATCACCGTCCGTCCGACCGCCTTCGCGGCGGCCGAAGAGGGCGGCTCGGCTCCGGTCGAGACCGTCTCGGGCAGCGATGCCGCCAAGACCCGCTTCGTCAGCGAAGAAATGGTCAAGTCGGACCGTCCGGAACTGGCAGCGGCCAAGATCGTCGTCTCCGGCGGCCGGGCCATGGGTTCGGCTGAAGAGTTCCAGCGGGTCATCGAGCCCCTGGCCGACAAGCTGGGTGCCGCCGTCGGCGCCTCGCGCGCGGCGGTCGATGCGGGCTATGCCCCCAACGACTACCAGGTTGGTCAGACCGGCAAGGTCGTGGCTCCGGCCCTCTATGTCGCCATCGGCATCTCGGGGGCCATCCAGCACCTGGCCGGCATGAAGGACAGCAAGATCATCGTCGCCATCAACAAGGACAGCGACGCCCCGATCTTCCAGGTCGCCGATTTCGGCCTGGTGGCGGACTACAAGACCGCCGTGCCCGAACTGATGGACGCCCTCGCGGCGGCCGGCAAATAAGGCTTCGGACCCGCTCCGAAACGAAAAGGCCCGGAGGCAACTCCGGGCCTTTTTTGCGTCTGAATGCGTGCCGGTCCTGTCAGCGGCGCTCCAGGGTCGATGACGCCATGGCGACCTGGGTCAAGGCCTCGGGACGTCCGACCTTGGCCGTCGAATAGGGGGCCAGGGCATAGGGCTGGCCGCTCTGCCAGCGCAGGTCGTCCAGGGGGCGGGCCGGCCGTCCGGCAGTGATGGCCAGGACAAAGACGAGCGCCAGCGCGCCCGCAGCAAGCAGGATCTTCATGGTCGGGACCTTCAAGGGGAGGGTTTCAAGGAGCGGCGCCGAGGGGACAATCGCCTGTCAGCCCTTCGAAGACCAACGATCCCTATTGGCCCGGCTTGTGAGCCAGACTAACATCCCTGGGCCATGCGCCTGCCGCCCTTCACGACCCTGACGGCCCTTGAAGCCGCCGCCCGCCATCGCAGCTACAGCCGGGCGGCCGACGAGCTGTTCGTCACCCACGGCGCGGTGAGCCAACAGATCCGCAAGCTGGAAGACGAACTGGGCGTTCGTCTGTTTCTGCGCCAGGGCAACCGGATGGAGCCCACCGCGACGGGCGCGGCCCTGGCCGCCAGCGTCACGGAAGCCCTGGCGACCCTTCGTCACGGGGTCGAGGCGGCCCGCAATGCCGCATGCGGACCGATTGTGCTCAGTACCGGGGCGGCCTTCGCCACCCGCTGGCTGGTCACCCGCCTTGCCCGGCTCTCGGCCGAAACCGGCGAGCCGGACCTGACCGTCCGGGTCGAGGACCGGGTGTCTGACCTGTCCACCGACGGTGTCGATGTGGCCTTGAGGTTCGGGGTCGGTCCCTGGCCGGGCGCGGAGTCCGTGCGGCTGCTCAGCGAGCGGCTGTTCCCGGTCTGCAGCCCCGGCTTCCTGGCCCGCCACCCCGTCAACCGCCCGGAGGACCTGCTGTCGGTGCCGCTGCTGCGCCACACCGCCCTGCCCTGGAGTGCCTGGTTCTCGGCCGTGGGCCTGCCCGCGCCGAACCTGCCGCCCAGCCTCGGCTTTGACGACACCTCGATGATGCTGGACGCCGCCGCGCAGGGCCTGGGCGTCGCGCTGGCGCGCAGCGGTCTGTCGGAGCGCGACATCCGTGACGGCCGTCTGGTCCGCCCCCTGCCCGGGGCTGTTGACGTCGAAACCGGCCACCACTTCGTCTGGCGTGCCGACAACCCCAAGGCCTCGCGCATTCTCAAGCTGCGCGACTGGTTCGTGTCCGAGACGGCGGCCGACTGACCGTCAGCCGGTCCGCCGGGCGCGGGACAGGGTCAGGCCTTGCCCAACGCCCGCCAGCCGATGTCCCGGCGATAGAAGCCACCTGGCAGGCTGATCTTTTCCAGGGCGGCATAGGCCGCCTCGCGGGCGTCATGCAGGGTCTCGCCCAAGGCGCAGACATTCAGCACCCGGCCGCCGGCCGCCACCAGGCGCCCCTCGAACTCGCGCAGGGTGCCGGCATGGAAGACGACGGTCCCGACGCCGAAGTCGGCATCGGCGCCCTGGATGCGGCCACCGGTCTTGGGGGCATCGGGATAGCCCTCGGCGGCGAGCACCACGCAGATTGCCGCTTCGTCGCGCCAGACCGGGGCCGCGACCGTGTCCAGTGCACCCCTGGCGGCGGCCAGCAGGACCGGCACGAGATCGCTGTCCAGCCGCAGCATCAGGGTCTGGCATTCGGGATCACCGAAGCGGGCATTGTATTCGACGAGCTTTGGCCCCGTCGGCGTCAGCATCAGGCCGGCATAGAGGACGCCGACATAGGGATTGCCCTCGGCGGCCATGCCCTCGATCGTCGGCACCACCAGGTCGCGCCAGGCCCGGTCGATCAGGTCCTGGGTCAGGACCGGCGGCGGCGAATAGGTACCCATACCGCCGGTGTTGGGACCTTCATCGCCGTCATAGGCCCGCTTGTGGTCCTGGGCCGCGCCGAAGAAGACCGCGCGCCGGCCGTCGCAGATCGCAAACAGCGAGGCTTCCTCGCCGTGCATGAACTCCTCGATCACCACCCGGGCCCCGGCCGCGCCGAACCGGCCGCCCAGCATGTCGAGCACGGCGGCATCGGCCTGGGCCCGGTCGGCCGCGATCACCACGCCCTTGCCGGCCGCCAGACCGTCAGCCTTGATCACGAAGGGGGCTTGCAGCGTGTCGAGGAAGGCCCCGGCCGCCGCCGTGTCGGTGAACACCCCATAGGCGGCCGTCGGCAGGTTGTGGCGGGCGCAGAAGTCCTTGGTGAAGGCCTTGGAGGTCTCCAGCTGGGCGGCGCGCTGGCTGCCGCCGAAACACGGAATGCCGAGCTCGGCCAGACGGTCGGCCAGGCCGACCTCCAGCGCCGATTCCGGCCCGACCACCACCAGATCGGCGGCGATCTCCTGGGCCAGGGCCACCAGCCCCTCGACATCGGTGACCTTGACCGGCTTCAGCTCCGCCAGGGCCGCGATACCCGGATTGCCGGGGGCCACCACCAGACGGCCGCACAGGGGCGACTGGGCGATCTTCCAGGCCAGGGCGTGCTCGCGCCCGCCGGACCCGACGAGGAGGATGTTCAGCTTTTCCATGAGGCCGGGGTGTGGCGCGAGGGGCGCGTGGGGTCAAGGTTTTCCGGCCTCTTCCGGGGCCCGAAGAGCACAGGGCTGGTCCGGAGCTCCGGGGCGGGCTAACACCGGCCCATGGCCCGTACCAAGCAAAGCCCCGAATTCGACATCACAGTCGGTGACGAACCCTATGTCTGGCGGCTGCATCGCCAGCCCGGCTGGTCCAGCGACACGGGTACGCGGCACGGCATGGCCATCGCCGTCCGCCACAAGGACTGGCAGCGTGAAGCGGTCGTCGAGTTTCCGCCGGGCCCCGAGCCCCGCTATGGCGCCCCGGTCCTGAAACCGGCCCAGATCGCCACCAGCCTGGTCGCCCGGGCCATCACCTCGGCCATCGAGGCCGGCTGGGAGCCGCTGTCGCGTGGCAAGACGGTCGCCATCGTCGTGGATGCGACCGGCGGCTGAGGGCGGCTAGGCCGCTTCAACATCCAGAGAATAGCCCGCCGAGCGCACGGTGCGGATCGGATCGCCATCCATCGCGCCGTTCAGCGCCTTGCGAAGGCGGCCGATGTGGACGTCGACGGTGCGGGCCTCGACATAGACGTCCGAGCCCCAGACGGCATCCAGCAGCTGTTCGCGGCTGAACACCCGGCCCGGATGCTGCATCAGATAGTCGAGCAGGCGGAACTCGGTCGGGCCGAGGTGGACTTCCTTGCCCTGGCGCTTCACCCGGTGGGCGACGCGGTCGATGATGATGTCGCCGACCGTGATGCGGTCATCGGCCAGGCCCGGACGGATGCGGCGCAGCACCGCGCGGACGCGAGCCGTCAGTTCCACCATCGAGAACGGCTTGACCACATAGTCGTCGGCCCCGGTGTCGAGGCCACGGATCCGGTCGCTCTCCTCGCCACGGGCGGTGAGCATGATGATCGGCACATTGCGGGTCTCGGCCCGGCCGCGCAGGCGACGGCAGACCTCGATGCCCGAGACCTTGGGCAGCATCCAGTCCAGAATGACCAGGTCCGGCGCGCGTTCGCTGGCCATGGTCAGGGCTTCCTCGCCGTCGCCGGCGACCCCGATCTGGTAGCCTTCCTTGTCGAGATTATAGTGCAGCAGCGTGGCCAGGGCGTCTTCGTCCTCGACCACAAGCACGTAAGGCGTCATGGCCATACCTTCAGCGCGGCGTATCGAGCTTCGGGCGCTTGGAGACGATCTCCTCGCCCGTGATCTCGAAGTGGATGATCTCGGCGATGTTGGTGGCGTGGTCGCCGATCCGCTCGAGGTTCTTGGCCACGAACAGCAGGTGAGCGCAGGCATTGATGGTGCGCGGATCGCCCATCATGTAGGTCAGCAGCTCGCGGAAGATGGCGTTGTAGTGCTCGTCAACTTCCTCGTCGCGGCTCCAGACGCCGATGGCGCGGTCGAGATCCGAGGCCGAATAGGCGTCGAGAACGTCCTTCAGCCGGCCCTGGACCAGCTTGCCCATGCGCTCGATCGAGCGGGTCAGGGCGGTCATCGGCTCGGCGTCCGTCAGGATCAGGGCGCGCTTGCCGATGTTCTTGGCCATGTCGCCGCAGCGTTCCAGGCTCATCGAGATCTTCAGGGCCGCAACGGCGTGGCGCAGGTCCACGGCCATCGGCTGGCGCAGGGCGATCAGCTTGAAGGCCTTACGCTCGATCTCGGCCTGCAGGACGTCGAGACGCTCGTCGCGCGAGACGACCTGCTGGGCCAGGGGAGCGTCGCGGCGGGCGATGCACTCGACGGCATCAGACACCTGGGCCTCGGCCAGGCCGCCCATGCGTGCGACCTCTGCGGTCAGGTGGTTCAGCTCTTCGCCGTAGGATTTGACGGTATGCTCGGTCATGTCGTGCGGATCCTGCCGGTTAGCCGAAGCGGCCGGTGATGTAGTCCTGGGTGCGGGTGTCGCGAGGATTGGTGAACATGTCCTCGGTCGAACCGCTCTCGACCAGCTTGCCGAGGTGGAAGAAGGCGGTCTTCTGCGAAACACGGGCGGCCTGGGCCATCGAGTGGGTGACGATGACGATGCAGAACTGGTTGCGCAGTTCGTCAATCAGTTCTTCGATCCGGGCCGTGGCGATGGGGTCCAGGGCCGAGCAGGGCTCGTCCATCAGGATCACTTCGGGGCCCACGGCGATGGCGCGGGCGATGACCAGACGCTGCTGCTGGCCGCCGGACAGGCCGGTGCCGGGCTGATGCAGGCGGTCGGCGACCTCGTTCCACAGGCCCGCCTTCTTGAGGCTGCTCTCGACGATGGCTTCCAGCTCGGCCTTGCCGGTCGCCAGGCCGTGGATGCGCGGGCCGTAGGCGACGTTCTCGAAGATCGTCTTGGGGAACGGGTTGGGCTTCTGGAACACCATGCCGACGCGCGAGCGCAGGATCACCGGGTCAACGCTCTTGGCGTTGACGTCGCTGCCGTCGATATCGATCACGCCCGTGACCTTGGCGGTCGGGATGGTGTCGTTCATCCGGTTGATGCAGCGCAGGAAGGTCGACTTGCCACAGCCCGACGGGCCGATGAAGGCGGTGACCGACTTGCCCGGGATGTCGATATTGACGTCGAACAGCGCCTGCTTGTCGCCGTAGAAGACGTTGACGTCCTTGGCGTGGATCTTGATCTCGTTGGTCGAGGCGGCCGCATAGACCTGCGGCGCTGCCGCCTGGATCGAAGGAGCGGCGACCGAGTCATCGGGGCTGGCGGTGGTCATGGCGTGTCCCTGGACGAGGGGAAGGGCGAAGGGGTTCAGGTTCATCAGGCTCACCAGCGACGCTCGAAGCGACGGCGCAGGATCACGGCCGCAGCATTCATGACGATCATGAAGACCAGAAGGACGATAATGGCGGCGGCGGTCCGCTCGTGGAAGGCGCGCTCGGACGCGTTCTCCCAGATGAAGACCTGCACGGGCAGGACGGTGGCGGCACCGGTGAAGCCCTCGGGAACGCCGGGCACGAACGAGACCATGCCGATCATCAGCAGCGGCGCGGTTTCACCCAGGGCGTGGGCCAGGGACAGGATCGCACCGGTCATCACACCCGGCATGGCCAGGGGCAGGACGTGGTGGAACACCGTCTGGGTCTTCGACGCCCCGACGCCGAGGGCGGCTTCGCGGATCGAGGGCGGCACAGCCTTGAGGGCCGAACGGGTGGCGATGATCACGGTCGGCAGGGCCATCAGGGCCAGCACCAGACCGCCGACCAGCGGCGACGAGCGCGGCACGTGCAGCCAGTTGATGAACAGGGCCAGACCCAGCAGGCCGTAGACGATCGACGGAACGGCCGCGAGATTGTTGATGTTGACCTCGATGACGTCGGTCCAGCGGTTCTTCGGCGCGAACTCTTCCAGATAGACGGCGGCCATCACACCCATCGGCACGGCGATCAGGGCGGTGATCAGCAGCATCATGGCCGAGCCGACCACGGCCCCCAGCACGCCTGCCTGTTCCGGCTCGGTCGAGTCCGAATGGGTGAAGAAGGCGAAGTTGAAGCCCGACTTGACCGACCCGTCATTCTTGAGCTGGTCGAGCCAGTTCAGTTGCTGGTCGTCGAGCTTGCGGTCTTCCTGAGGCGTCGAGCGCTTGATCTCGCCCTTGAAGTAGAGGTCGGCATCGGCCTTGAACGGACCGGTGACGGTGATCGTCTTGCCGATCAGCGACTTGTCCGCCTTCAGCATGTTGAGCAGCTGGAAGCCCAGGTCCCGCGAGGTCAGGTCCATGACCTTGCCCGACACCAGACCCAGATCGTCATCGACGACGCCCAGCTTCTTCATCATCGCCTCGGCGACGATGTAGTCATAGTTGACGCCCTCGAGGTCGGACGTGTCGATCCGCTCGGGGTTCAGATAGACCGGCACGCTCAGCGTGTGGGTCTCGAAGGTTGAGTAGCCCTGGCCAACGATCCGGCCGACCAGCACCACCAGGAAGACCATGGCGACGATGATCGCGGCCAGGCCCTGGGCCTTGAACCAGGTCTCGGCGCGGTGGCGCTTCTTGAGACGGGCTTCCATGGCGACCTGTTGGGCGGTCAGCGGGGCGCGGACGGAGCCAACAGCGGGTTGGGCGGCGTCAGTCATACTGTTCCCGATACTTCTGGACGATGCGCAGGGCGATGATGTTGAGGCCCAGGGTCACGACGAACAGGGTCAGGCCCAGGCCGAAGGCCGAGAGGGTCTTGGGACTGTCGAACTCCTGGTCGCCGGTCAGCAGGGTCACGATCTGCACGGTGACGGTAGTCACCGTGTCGAGCGGGTTGACGGTCAGCTTGGCCTGCAGGCCGGCCGCCATGGTTACGATCATGGTCTCGCCGACGGCGCGGGACACGGCCAGCAGCATGGCGGCCATGATCCCCGGCAGGGCGGCGGGCAGGACGACCTTCTTGACGGTCTCGGACTTGGTCGCGCCCATCGCATAGCTGCCGTCGCGCAGCGACTGCGGCACGGCGTTGATGATGTCGTCCGACAGCGAGGAGACGAACGGGATCAGCATGATCCCCATCACCACCCCGGCCACCAGGGCCATCTGGTTCTGGACTTCCATCAGATACTGGCCGACGCCGTCCAGCGGGCCACCGACCATGGTGGCACCCAGGGCATTGAAGCCGGCGCGGAACAGGGGGCCGACGGTCAGGGCGGCGAAGAAGCCGTAGACCACGGTCGGAACGCCCGCGAGCACTTCCAGAAGGGGCTTGATGACCGAGCGGACCGGCCGGTTGGCATATTCCGAAAGATAGATCGCCGAGTAGAGGCCCACCGGAGCGGCCACGGCCATGGCGATCAGCATGATCAGGAAGGTACCGGCGAACAGCGGCACCGCACCGAAGGCACCTTCGGCGGCGACCTGGTCGGCGCGCATGGCGATCTGCGGATTCCACACCGTGCCGAACAGGAAGTCGATCGGCGAGATCGACTGGAAGAAGCGCCAGCTTTCCCAGACCAGCGACAGCACGATCCCGAGGGTGGTCAGGACTGCGGCGATCGAACTAGCCATGAGCAGCCCGCCGACCCAGCCCTCAACCCGGTTGCGGGCGCGGAAGTCGGCCGAAAGGCGCGGGAAGGCCAGCAGGAAGCCTGAAAGGGCCAGAACCCCCGAAAGCCCGAGCACGCTGAAGCGCACCAGGTTCTCGATCCGGCGAGCCTCGGCGACCTTGACGTCGAGGGCGGCCTTCAGCTCACCCTCATAGGTCACCTCGCTGGGCGCGATGCCCTGGGCGATCGCCTGGGCGTCACTGAAGAACACGTCCTGGCGGTCGACGTCGAGGCTCTGGACCACGGCCGGGCGCTGGGCCTGCAGCATGGCGTCCTCGACCCGGCCGCCGAACGTGGTGCCGAGCAGCAGGAGCAGGGCGGCGGGCGCACCGGCCCACAGGGCCGCATAGCTGCCGTAGTAGCCCGGAAGGGAATGAAGGACGCGCGGCGCGCCTCCAGCGGTCTTCACCGCCCGGCGCTTGCCGAGCATGAAGGCGGCACCGGAGAACAGCGCCAGAAACAGAAGCGAAAGCCAGGTCAGCATGCGTGCGGCGGGGTCTTGCGCGAAGGGTTGCGGCGACGTCGCACAACGCAACATCCCGCCCCGTCCGAGCTATGCCCGTACGGCGCTGTGCTTATGCGACGCTTTCGTGACAGTTTAACGACAGCGTCCGGGTCGGGCGCGACCGGGGCCTCACCGGCAGGGTCAAAACCACCTTGACCCGGCGCTTAACCCGGACTTCACAGGGCCCTGGGCAAGGTCGCGCCATCCCCCCGGGTCCGTGGCCGGTTTTGAGTTTCGGAAGACAAGATGGGCACTGCTGCCAACCCGCTGATGTCGCTTTCGGGGCCCGATGGCGAGGCCCTTCGGGGCCATGCGGCCTTTGTCGCCGCCCATCTGGACGAGATTGCCATGCATCCGGCACCGATCCATCCGGACTGGATTGTCTCGGGAAAGCCTGTCGCCCGTGCCGGTCCCCACTCGGCCAGCATCGACGGCACGACCAGCACGGCTGTCTGGGACTGCACCGCCGGCCGGTTCCATTGGTCCTACGGCTGGGAAGAAACCGTCATAATTCTTGAGGGACAGGTCCGCGTCACCAGCCAGGACGGATCGGTTCGTCTGCTCAAGGCCGGCGACATCGCCTTTTTCGCGGCCGGAACGACCGCGTTCTGGGAGATCGAGACCCATGTGCGCAAGCTCGCCTTCTGCCGGCGCGAACTGCCGCCGTCGATCAGGCTGACCCTGACCCTGAGGGACCGGTCGCGGGACCTGGTCAAGGCCGGACTGAGACCGCTCATCCGTGTAGTCCGCAAGGTCCCGCCGGTGCGCGCGTTCTTGAGGCCCAAGCCCGCGCTCGGCATCCTGCTGGTCATTGCCGCAGCCCTGGCCTGGCTGATCCCGGAAATGGTGGAAGCCCGCAGCCTGGCCCCTCAGGAAACGGTCGCGGCGAGACTTCAGGCCTCGGCGACGGCGACGAGGCCCTTTTCGGCCACCACCTTGGCCATCGGCAGGTAGACGCCGAAGGTCGCGCCCTCGCCCTGGACACTCTCGACCGTAAGTCCCCCGCGGTGGCGGTTCATGATGTGCTTGACGATGGCGAGGCCCAGGCCGGTGCCGGAGCGGTCGCCGCTCTTCTGTCCCTCGACCCGGTAGAACCGTTCGGTGAGGCGCGGCAGGTGCTCGCGGGCCAGGCCCGGTCCCCGGTCGCTGACCCTGAGGGTCGCATACCGCTCGCCCGCCGCATGATCCGGGGTCAGCAGGGACATGCGCGCGGCCGCCGGATCCCTTGCCGCTGCGGCCGAATCGACGGTCAGGCCCGGAAAGATCTCGACCCGGACCACGCCGTCGCGCGGCGTGTACTTGATGGCATTGTCGATCAGGTTCTGGATCACCTGGATGATCTGGTCGCGATCGCCCTCGACCACTGCGGCCCCCCGCGGCGGCAGGACCGGGTCGAACCCGACACCCTTGTCGCGGGCCTGGGGGGCCAGGGCGTCGATCACGTCGACGGCGGCCATGGCGAGATCGACCCGGCCCAGCGGCGCAATGTGCTCGTTCAGCTCGATGCGGGACAGGCTCATCAGGTCGTCGATCAGTCGCGACATCCGTTCGGCCTGGGCCTGCATGATGCCGAGGAACTTGTCACGGACGACGGGGTCTTCCTTGGCATGCCCGCGAAGGGTTTCGATGAAACCCGACAGCGAGGCCAGCGGCGTACGCAGTTCATGGCTGGCATTGGCCAGGAAGTCGGCCCGGGTGCGTTCGCTACGGCGGGCGTCCGTCTCGTCCCGCAGAACCAGAAGCGCCAGGCGCGAGGGGCCCATCTGCTCACGGATCGGTCGCGCATAGGCGATCCAGGCCCGGCCCTGCGAGCCGCCGGTCTCGTACTCGACGGCCCGCTCGATGCTGCCGAAGAGGGCCTCGTCGACGGCTTCGAGCACCTGCGGATTGCGGACGGCCGTGACCAGCAGTGCCCGCTCGCCCTGGATGCGGAACAGGTCTCGGGCGGCCCCGTTGGCAAAAACAAAGCGGCGGCCGGTCAGGTCGTCGGCCTCTTCGGCTGCAATGACCATCAGGGGATCGGGCAGACGCTCGAGGATGGTGGCGTACGGGGGCGGGTCTGCGACAGCGGGCGCCTGGGCGGTCGCCGGCCGGGCCTCGTCCTGTCGCTTGCGGGATCTGGCGCGCAGAACCCAGGCTCCGGCCGCCGTCGCGGCGGCAGCGGCCAACGCCGGGACGGGCTGTGCGGCCCCGAACAGGGCCAGGAGGAGAATGGCCGCCGGTCCGATGAGCAGGGGCACCGCCCCGTCACCGAAGCTGACCGGCAGGCTGGACGGGGATTGTTTCGCCGGCGACATGGTTTTCGCGCCTCGTTTCTCGCCGGATCGGGATTCGTTGAAGCAGATATGGCGCCCCGGGATGCCATGCGATAGACGGTTGGCCGCTCTAATGCGTGTCTGTCGCGTCGCCTACCGCAATTTCGCCGCAACGTACCGCAAGTTAGAGGCTGGGTTCTTTTCCGAGGTATCGTTCGTAATGCAGCGCAAGGTCCTGGTCGCGACAGTCGCAGCCGCTCCTATCCTGGCTTTGGCGTTCGGCGCTTCGGCTGAAACCTCCGTGTCGACGGCACGGACGACCCCTGTGGCGACCTCGACCGCCGGGACGGGCGGTGCGGCCGACGACGTCAAGGTCACGGCCGAAGGTTCGGTCAAGCTGACCGCGGCCGGGGCCCTCGTGACCCTGGACAGCAACAACAAGGTCACCAACCTCGGGACTCTGTCGACCGTCGGGGTCAATGATTCGACCGGCATCCTGCTGCTCGGCGGCAGGACCGGCTCGGTGACCAACTCGCTGGCGATCAGCCTGACCGAAGACTATACGCCGACCGACAGCGATTCGGACGGCGATCTCGACGGCCCGTTCGCCCAGGGCGCCAACCGCTACGGCATCCGCCTGACCGGCCCCGGCGTCTTTACCGGCAACGTCACCAATGAAGCGGCCGGCTCGATCACCGTCGAGGGCAACAATTCCGCCGGCATCGCGCTGGAAACCGGCCTGGTCGGCAATTTCACCAACGGCGGCGCGATCACGGTCGTCGGCAACAACTCGGCCGGCGTGAAGATCACCGGACCGATCACCGGCAAGGTCACCGTCAACGGCGGCGTCTCCGTGACCGGCAAGGACGCGGTCGGCGTGGCCGTGGACGGCGCCGTGACCGGAGCCTTCGTGGTTCAGGGCGGCGTCACCGCCACGGGCTACCGCTATACCAGCCGTCCCGCCCAGGCTGCGGACCGCGCCAAGCTCGACAGCGACGACCTGCTGCAGGGCGGGCCGGCGGTGCGGGTCTCGGCCAGCGTCACCGGCGGCGTGCTGCTGGACGCCCCGCCGATCGAGAGCAACGCCAACTCGACCGACGATGACGGCGACGGCGTCACCGACACCTCCGAAGGCACCTCGGCCCTGACCGTCAATGGCGGCGCACCCGCCCTGCTGATCGGTTCGGACACCCAGGCCATCACGCTGGGGGTCATCGGCACCGGCGACAAGGCCTATGGCCTGGTGACGCGCGGCAGCATCACCGCCAACGGCGTCTTTGACGGCGTGGCCTCCACGGCGATCCAGATCGGCGGCAATGCCGGCCAGACCACCACGGTCACCAACGGCGCGCGCCTGGCCTCGACGATCACGGCCAGCGCTTATGAAGCCAGCGCCACCGGCGTGAACCTCAAGGCCGGGGCCGTCGTTCCGACGGTCTACAACCAGGGTTCGATCACCAGCTTCACGGTCTCGGAAGGCGATTTCGACGCCCGGGGTATCGCAATCCAGGCGGGGGCCAGCACCACGTCGTTCCGCAACGACGGTGCCATCACCGCCAGCGTCGGCGGCGAGAAGGGCAATGCCTATGCCGTCATCGACTATTCGGGCCTGCTGACCAGCATTCAGAACAACGGCAAGGTCACCGCCTCGGTCGTCGCAACCGACAACAACGACGGCAATTCCAGCAATGAGGTCGTCACTGGCAAGGCCGTGGCCTTCGATCTCAGCCGCAACACGACCGGCGGCGTGACCCTGGTCCAGAACGGCCTCAATGACGGCGATGACGGGGCTGACGGCGTCGCCGATCCCGACACCGACGGCGACGGCGTCGACAATGCCGACGAGCCCTCGATCATCGGGGCCGTCAGGTTCGGCGCGGGCGGCGATACCTTCCGCGTCCTGAACGGCTCGGTGCTGGGCGACATCTCATTCGGCGACGGGGCCGACACCTTCGTCGTCGACGGCGGCTCGCTGGTCCTCGGGGCCCTGACCAAGGGCTCGGGCACGCTCGACGTCACCGTCGGCAAGGGCAGCCTGGGCATTTCCAACGCCGCCGACATCAATGTCCGCAACCTGAGCGTGGCTTCGGACAGCAAGATCCTGTTCACGGCCGATCCGAATGCCGGAACCTCAACCCGCCTGGTGGTGTCGGGTGCCGCGACGATCGCCTCCGGAGCCGAGCTGGGCCTGCGTCTGAACAGCCTGGTGAAGCAGCCGACCTCCTATACGGTGATCTCGGCCGGGACCCTGACGGTCGGGACCCTGGGCCAGAGCCTCCTGAAGGATGCGCCCTACCTCTATGTGGCCTCCAGCCGCTCGGATGCCAAAAACGTCTATCTGGACGTTCGCCGGCGCACGGCGACAGAGATCGGCATGACCCGCTCCCAGGCCTCGGCCTATGACGCGGTCTTCGCCGCCCTCGGCGGGGACACCACCCTGGCCGGCACCTTCCTGGCCCAGAACAGCAAGGACGGCCTGCTGGGACTGTATGACCAGATGCTGCCCGACCAGGGCGAGGGCATGTTCTACTCGCTGCAGTCGGCGAACCAGCTGATGTCGGCGGCCACGGCGGTCCGGCCCGATCCGGGCGATCGCTATGGCCCGGACAGCGTCTGGATCCAGGAAATCAACTCCCTGGTCCGCCAGGACGACAGCTCGACCCCGGGCTCGGACAGCAAGGCTTTCGGCTTCGTCAGCGGCTATGAAGCCATGGGCGACGCCGGCGGCGCACTGGGCCTGACCCTGGCCTATGTCAACATCGACTCCCACGACACCTCGGCCAAGGTCGGCGAAGAGAACACGGCCTCGTTCGTGCAGGGCGGAGCCTACTGGCGTCGTACGGCCGGCGACTGGCGCCTGAACGCGGGCGGCACGGTCGGCGCCGCCTTCTTCGACAGCAAGCGCGTCTTCATTGCCCCGGATGCCAACGGCGACGGCATTGCCGACCTGATCAACCGCTACACCTCCGACTGGACCGGCGTCACGGCCACCGCCTTCACCGGCGTGGCTTACGAGGCCCGGTTCGGCAACTTCTTCGCCCGTCCGGAAGGCCGCCTCGACTATGTCTGGCTGCGTGAAGGCAAGCACAGCGAAAAGAGCGCCTCCGGCAACAGCTCCGCCAGCGGAGCCCAGTCGATCGAACAGCGCAGCTCGAGCAATCTGAGCGGCGAGTTCGGCATCGCGTTCGGCGCGGACTACGGCAAGGAACTGTGGTGGCGTCCGGAAGTGCGGGTCGGCTACCGCCAGACCCTGGCCGGTGAAGTCGGCGACACCATCGCCCGCTTCAAGGGCGGCAGCGCCTTCACCCAGGCCGCCCTGAACGACAAGCAGGGCGCCGTGACCCTCGGCTTCTCGCTGAAGGCCGGCACGCCGATGTCCTATCTGGCCCTCGAGGGCGGTGCAGAGGCCAGCAAGAAGCAGAAGCGCTACAACCTGCGCCTGGCCGGACGGGCCATGTTCTAAACCCGTCAGACCTCTGCGAGACAAACCCCGGCGGTCGGGAGCCCAGCGCTCCCGGCCGCCGTTTTCGTTTGTCCCGGTGGGATCCCTTACCCGCCGCCCCTGGTCCTTGCACGCCTGTGGCAAATTGTCCGCCTAAGGATAATTGCCTCGTTAACCTTTATCCCATTGTCTCGGCACGTGTTTTTTCGGCTGACGCCGGATCACGGGCCCGACCTATAGATTTTCTGGCGGTCGGTTTTCCTAATCTCTATTCACGAGCTAGGAATAATCGGTTTCCCTAGCTCGGCCAGCAAGACCCGCTGCGGCGGGTCTAAAGGGAAAGACGATGATCACCAGGACTACCCTGCGCACAGCGCTGATTGCCGGTGTTTCGCTCCTGTCGATGGCGGACGCGGCCCAGGCCCAGACGCCACAGGATGCCGAAGCCCGGATCGCGGCCCTCGAGGCACAACTTCAGGCCCTTTCCGGCCAGATCGCCGACCTGAAGGCCGCGACGGCCGCCAGCCTGAAGGACGTAAGGGGCAGCCAGTCGGCGACCACCGTCTCGCTGGCCAATGCCCGCCCGACCCTCTCGACCGGCGACGGCGCCTTCTCGGTCTCGTTCCGCGGCATCCTCCAGGCCGATGCTGCGATCTATGACCAGCGCGACGCCGGCCCCCTGGCCAGCGATTTCCGCCGCGGCTCGTTCAATGACGCCGCCGAGAATGACCGGGCCCGCGATCTGGGCGACGGCGTCAATGTGCGCCGCGCCCGAATCGGCCTCGAGGGGAAGGCCTTCGGCGCGTTCGATTACAACATGATCTATGACTTCGGTGGCTCGGGGACCGAGGAAGCCGGCAAGATCTCGTCGGCCTGGGTCCAGTACAGCGGCTATCCGGTCAAGATCCGGGCCGGCATCTATGCCCCCGTCACCAGCCTGGAAGACGCTGCCAACAACACCGGCTCGCTGTTTGCCGAACGGGCTTCGGTCGCCGAGACCGTTCGCGGCCTGGCCGGCGGCGACGGCCGCGCGGCGATCGGCATCCTGGCCAACGGCGAGCGCTGGAACCTGTCGGCCGCCGTCACCGGCAACACCGTCACCACCCAGACCTATGACGAGCAGCTCGGCTTTGTCGGCCGGGTCGCCTATGTGCCCTTCAAGGGCCAGGACTGGCTGGTCCACATTGGGGCCAATGCCAATCTGGTCATCGACCCGGCTGCGGCCGGACCTGACGTGGCCTCGGCCGGCGGAGCAGTGACCAATGTCCGCCTGCGCGACCGGCCGGAGCTGCGGGTCGACGGCACCCGCCTGATCGATACCGGCAACATCGATGCCGACGGCGTCAGCGTTTACGGCCTGGAGTTCGGGGCCCAGCGCAAGAACCTCTATGTCCAGGCCGAGTATTTCGACATCCAGGTCGAGCGCCGCAACAGCACGCTGAGCGACCCCTCATTCGACGGCTGGTATGTCCAGGCCGGCTGGACCCTGACCGGCGAGCCGCGTCGCTACAGCACCGTCACCGCCGGCTTCGACGCCCCCCGCCCGACCAAGCCGTTCAACCCGAAAAAGGCCCAGTGGGGCGCGGTCGAACTGGCCGCCCGCTACTCGACCTTCGACCTGGACTACCTGCCCGGCGCGGCTGGCGCGGCCGCCCCGACCGGCGGCGTGCGCGGCGGCGAGCAGAATATCCTTTCACTGGGCGTGAACTGGTATCTCAATCCGGTCGTTTCGATCTCCGGGACGTATCGCAACGTCGAGGTCCGTCGCCTGTCGCCGGGCGGCAGCGCCTTTGTCGCCGGATCCACCCCGGCGGCCGGCGTCCAGGTCGGCCAAGACCTGGATATCTGGTCGCTGCGAACCCAGTACGCTTTCTGATCCACTCCAAAACTGAGGACTGCCCCTTCATGACCCGTAGATTCGACAAACCTACCCGTCGGGGCGTCCTCGGCGCGGCCACGGCCGGCGCTGCAGCCTTCGCCGCGCCGGCGCTCGTCGCCGGCCAGGCCCGGGCCCAGGGCATCAAGCCGTTGACCCTGCTGAACGTCAGCTATGACCCGACGCGGGAGCTCTACAAGGACATCAACGCCGCCTACGCCAAATACTGGAAGGACAAGGTCGGCCAGACCCTGAACATCAACCAGAGTCATGGCGGGTCGGGCAAGCAGGCCCGTTCGGTGATCGACGGCCTGCAGGCCGATGTCGTCACCCTGGCGCTGGCCTATGACATCGATGAAATCGCCGCCAAGGCCAAGCTGCTGCCGGCCAACTGGCAGTCGCGGCTGCCCAACAACTCCACGCCGTACACCTCAACGATCGTGTTCCTGGTCCGCAAGGGCAATCCCTGGAAGATCAGGGACTGGGGCGACCTGATCAAGCCGGGCATCGACGTGATCACCCCCAACCCCAAGACCTCGGGTGGCGCACGCTGGAACTATCTGGCCGCCTGGGCCTGGGCGCTGAAGCAGCCCGGCGGCAATCCGGCCAAGGCCCAGGCCTTTGTCGAGGAGCTCTTCAGGCACGTACCGATCCTCGACAGCGGGGCACGCGGCGCGACGACCACCTTCACCCAGCGCGGCATCGGCGATGTGCTGCTGTCCTGGGAGAACGAGGCCTATCTCGCCCAGGAGGAACTGCCCGGGAAGTTCGACATCGTCTATCCGTCCCTGTCGATCCTGGCCGAGCCGCCGGTGGCGATCGTCGACAGGAATGTCGACCGTCACAAGACCCGGCTGGCCGCCGAGGGCTATCTGAACTTCCTCTACAGCCCCCTGGCCCAGGACCTGATCGGCAAGCACCACTACCGCCCGCGCAATCCGGCAGCCCTGGCCAAATATGCCGGCAAGCTCAAGCCGCTGACTCTGGTCACTATCGACGACACCTTCGGCGGCTGGAAAAAGGCCCAGACCATCCACTTCGCCGACGGCGGGATCTTCGACAGGATCTACCAGCCCAAATAGGCCGGTCCGAAGACCACCGGGCGGTCAGCCTCCCCTTTCCGACCGGTACGCGCGGCGTGAATCCAAGACGGGTTCACGCCGCCGCTGTTTTGGGCGCATGCTGCGCAACCGGAACAGCAGGCCCGATCGTGCGTTGTGGCCGGCGGGGATTGCTGATGGCGGGTCGGGCAGGCACATGACGGACAATTCGCAATCGCTGCGGGCCGCCGAGGCTCTGGCGTCAGGCCACGGCTCCGAAGATCCTTTCGCGGCGGCGATCCGCGCCGACCGCATGGCAACCATCATCACGGACGCCACCCAGGCAGACCATCCGATCGTTTTCGCCAATGACGCCTTCCTGCGCCTGACCGGTTATGGCCGCGACGAGGTCATCGGCCGCAATTGCCGGTTCCTGCAAGGCGTCGACACCGATCCGCTGGAGCGCGCCAGGCTACGCGCGGCGATCAGCGCGGGCCAGGACATCACCTGCGAACTGCTGAACTATCGCAAGGACGGATCGACGTTCTGGAATGCCCTCTATCTCAGCCCGGTGCACGACAGCCACGGGGCCATCACCCACTTTATCGGCTCCCAGCTGGATATCAGCGACAAGAAGCGCCTCGAGCTCCAGTGGAACGAACGCCAAAACAGCCTGGAGCAGCTGGTGGCGGACCGCACCCGGGACCTCACCCAGGCCCTGGAGCAGAAGACGGCCCTGCTCCATGAGGTCGACCACCGGGTCAAGAACAACCTCCAGCTCATCTCCTCGCTGCTCCTGCTGCAGAACCGCAGGGTTTCGGACCCGGCCGTGAAGGACGCACTGCGCGGCATGCTGGAGCGGGTCAATGCCATCGCCACCGTCCACCGCCGGCTGTTCCAGAGCGAAGACGTCGAGCGCTTCGACGTCTCCGCCTTCGTCCGCGACCTGGTCTCCGACATGATGGGGTCATCGGCCCGGACCGATATCCTGTTCCGGCTCGACCTGGAGCGGGTGGACGTGGCCGCCTCGAAGGCCGCCCCCCTGGCCCTGATTGTCAACGAACTGCTGTCCAATGCCCTGAGGCATGGCTTCCCGCACGGCCAACCCGGCCAGATCTTCGTTGGAATCGGCAGAATCAACGGCGATTTCCGGATCGAAATCGCCGATGACGGCGTTGGAATGCCGAACGCGGCGAAGTCGTCCGGCTTTGGCCTCACCATCATTCAGCTGCTTTGCCAGCAACTGAAGGCCCGGTGCGAGACGTCGGACGCCCAGCCCGGAACGCGCGTCGTGATCCACCTGCCCATCAACGACGCCCATCCCTGAACCGGGCGAGGCTGTGCCATGAACGAGCAACCGCTCGGTGTCCTGATTGTTGAAGATGAAGCCCTGCTGGCTGCAGAACTGGGCTTTCTGCTGGAAGAGGCCGGCTGCCGGCCCCTCGGCCACGCCATGCGGTCCGATGAGGCCGTGGCCATGGCCCACAAGCTCAGCCCCGACCTCGCCCTTGTCGACGTCCATCTGGGCGATGGACCGACCGGCGTCGATGTCGCGCGCCGGATCCATGACGACTGCGGGGTCGTCGCCCTGTTCATGACCGCCAACGTCAAGCGCCTGCCGGATGACTTCGCCGGGGCGTGCGGCGTGATCGGCAAGCCCTATTCCGGCCACGGCGTGAAAATGGCCCTGGCCTATCTGGAAGTCTGCATGCGCGAGGGTGTCGCCCCGGGACCCGCCCCGGTCGGCATGACCCTGTCGCCGGCCTATGCCCGGCTGTGGGGTCTAAGCGACCAACCGCGCGCGGTCTGACCTCCTTTTGAGTGACAGGGGGGGCGGGGTCCGCTATCGAGACGCGCCGTTTTTCGTATAGGACAACCGCCTTGACCGACGCCGCCGAGGAAGCGGGCTGGGCCACAGCCAAGACCCTGGCCGAGGCCCTGCCCTATATCCAGATCTACGACCGCGAAACGGTCGTAATCAAGTACGGCGGCCACGCCATGGGCCAGGAAGACGTGGCCAAGGTTTTCGCGGCCGACGCGGTGCTGTTGAAGCTGCTGGGCGTCCATCCGGTGGTGGTGCACGGCGGCGGTCCGCAGATCAGCCGCATGCTGGAGCGCGCCGGCGTCAAGTCGACCTTCATCGACGGTCTGCGGGTCACCGACGAAGCCACCATGGAAGTGGCCGAGATGGTGCTGTCCGGGGCGATCAACAAGGAAATCGCCAACTGGATCACCCTGGCCGGGGCCGAGGCCGACGTGCGCGGCGTGGGCCTGTCGGGCAAGGATGCCCGGATGATCACCGCCGAGAAGGTGACCCGCACCAAGCGTGATCCGGACAGCAACATCGAGCAGGTCGTTGACCTGGGCTTTGTGGGCGAGCCGACCAAGGTTGATCCGCACATCATCCAGGCCCTGCTGTCGTCGGAAACCGACTATATCCCGGTCATCGCCCCGATCGGCGTGTCCGAAGCCGGCCAGACCTTCAACATCAACGCCGACACCGTGGCCGGGGCCCTGGCCGGCGCGCTGAAGGCCAAGCGCATGCTGATGCTGACCGACATCGCGGGGGTTCTGGACGGTGAAGGCCAATTGATCCGTCAAATGACGATCGACGAGGCTCGTGGCCTGATCGAGAGCGGCGTCGCCAGCGGCGGCATGATCCCCAAGCTCGAAAACGCCATCCATGCCGTGGAATCGGGCGTCGAGGCCGTCGTCATCCTCGACGGTCGCCGTCCCCACGCCATGCTGGTCGAGCTGTTCAGCGAACATGGCGCGGGTACGCTCATTTCCCGATGAGCGCCGATCTCTCCCACATCGAGACCTGGCTGTTCGATCTCGACAATACGCTCTATCCGGCCGAGACCGAGTTCATGGGCCTGATCGAGGGCAAGATGACCGACTTCATGGTCAAGGCCACCGGCCTGCCCCGTGAAGAGGCCCGGGCGATCCAGAAGAAATACTACCACGAGCACGGCACCACCCTGGCCGGCCTGATGGCCAACCATGGCATCGAGCCCAAGGCCTTTCTCGACGAGGTGCATGACGTCTCGATGGACCGGTTGGTCCCCGATCCGGCCCTGCGCGCCGCGATCGGCCGCCTGCCCGGCCGCCGGCTGATCTTCACCAACGGCTCGCTGGGCCATGCCGAGCGGGTGCTGGGGCACCTTGGTCTCGACCATCTGTTCGAGGACGTCTTCGCCATCGAGACGGCCGACTATGTGCCCAAGCCGGCCCTGGCCACCTTCGACCGGATTACCCGGCTTCACGCGATCCATCCGCCCGCGGCCGCCTTCTTCGAAGACAGCGAAAAGAACCTGCACCCGGCGGCGCGCCTCGGCATGACCACCGTGCTGGTCGGGGCCCATGCCGCCGCCTCGACGGCCGACTTCGTCCACCACCGCACGCACGACCTCGCCGGGTTCCTGACCCTGGCGCGCCTGAAGGACCTCTGAGCCATGACCAGCACCGTCAGCCTCTCTGATCTGCAAACCGAAGTCGAAGCCGCCTGGGAGGCCCGCGACGGCGTCTCGACCGCCACCACCGGCCCCGTGCGCACGGCGGTCGAGGAATCCTTGATGCTGCTGGACGCCGGCAAGGCCCGGGTCTCGGAGAAGATCGACGGCGAGTGGACCACCCACCAGTGGCTGAAGAAGGCCGTGCTGCTGTCGTTCCGCCTCAACCCCAATACCGTCATGCGCGCCGGCAGCCTCGGGGGCGGCGTCGGCCCCTGGTGGGACAAGGTGCCCAACAAGTTCGACGGCTGGGAAGCCTCGCAGTTCGAGGCCGGCGGCTTCCGCGCGGTGCCGGGCGCGATCGTCCGTCGCGGGGCCCATATCGGCCGCAACGTCATCCTGATGCCGTCGTTCGTGAACATCGGCGGCTATGTCGATGAGGGCACCATGGTCGACACCTGGGTGACGGTCGGCTCGTGCGCCCAGATCGGCAAGCACGTCCACCTGTCGGGCGGCGTCGGCATCGGCGGCGTGCTGGAGCCCCTGCAGGCCAACCCGACCATCATCGAGGACAACTGCTTCATCGGGGCCCGCTCCGAAGTGGTGGAAGGCGTGATCGTCGGCGAGGGCAGCGTGCTGTCGATGGGCGTGTTCATCAGCGCCTCGACCAAGATCGTCGATCGCAAGACCGGCCAGATCCACATCGGCAAGGTGCCGCCCTACAGCGTGGTGGTGCCCGGCAACCTGCCCGACCCGAACGGCGGCCCGGGCCTCTATTGCGCCGTGATCGTCAAGACGGTCGACGCCCAGACCCGCTCCAAGACCAGCATCAACGACCTGCTGCGCGACTAGACCCGTGACCCAGACGCTGGACGCCCTGCGACGCGGATCCCTGGCCGGGGTCCGCGAACTGACGCTCCGCGAGGGGCTGACGGACTTCCCGCGCGAGATCTTCGACCTGGCCGACACGCTCGAGGTCCTGGACCTGTCGGGCAATGCGCTCAGCGACCTGCCGCACGATCTCAGCCGGTTGAAGAAGCTCAGGCTGCTGTTCTGCTCGAACAACCGGTTCGATCACCTGCCCGAGAGCCTCGGCGACTGCGCCGCACTCAGCCAGGTCGGCTTTCGCGGCAACGGGCTCAGCACGGTGGCGGCCGAGTCCCTGCCCCCGGCCCTGCGCTGGCTGACCCTGACCGACAACGCCATTGCGACCGTGCCGAAGGCGCTCGGCGAGCGGCCCGCCCTGCAGAAGCTGATGCTGGCCGGTAACCGGCTGGAGAGCGTTCCCGACAGTCTGTCAGGCTTGGCCAGTCTGGAACTGATCCGCCTCTCGGCCAATCGCTTCGAGGCCCTGCCCGGCTGGCTGGTCGATCTGCCACGCCTGGCCTGGGCGGCCATCGCCGGCAATCCGTTCGATACCGCCGTCGCGCCGGACGTCACCGCCGCGCCGTGGTCGCAGCTGGAGGTGGGCCCGATGCTCGGCGAAGGCGCTTCGGGCCAGGTGCACCAGGCCATCTGGAGCCCGCCGGGCGCGGCCCCGCGCGAGGTCGCGCTCAAGCTCTTCAAGGGGGCCATGACCAGCGATGGTCTTCCCGAGCGCGAAATGGCCGCCTGTCTCGCCGCCGGGGGCCATCCGAACCTGACCGGTGCCCTGGGCCGGCTGACCGGGCATCCCAACGAGGCCGACGGCCTGCTGATGGCCCTGCTGCCGCCCGGCTGGCGCATCCTGGCCGGTCCGCCCAGCCGCGAAAGCTGCAGCCGCGACGTCTATGATCCGGCCCTGCGCCTGCCGGTCGAGGTCGCGCTGCGGATCGCGCGTGAGGTCGGCGCCGCCGCCGCCCATCTGCACGCCCGCGGCCTGTGCCATGGCGACCTCTATGCCCACAACATCCTGTGGGACGGCCACGCAGGTGCCGCCGTGCTCAGCGACTTCGGGGCTGCGGCCTTCATGCCCGCCGATCTGGCCCCCGGCCTCGAGCGGCTGGAAGTGCTGGCCTGGGGCCTGCTACTGGGCGAACTGCTGGACCTCACCGACGCCCCGCCCGCCGCCGCCCGCGCGGTCCAGATGGCCTGCACGGCACCCGAGGTCATGAGCCGCCCCCGCATGGTCGAGGCACTGGACGCGCTTCAATAAGGACTGGGGCCTGACACCCGGGCGGTTGCGCTTGCCCCGTGCCGCCTCTACCTGTTGGACATGGCTCATCACGCCGCTTGCGATCACGACCATCACCCCCACGGCGTTGCCGGCGCGGCCCTCGCGGCCGAGCTGGTCGCCGCCGAGGCCCGCTGCGTGGCGGCTGACCAGCGCCTGACCGCGCCGCGCCGCCGGGTGCTGGAGCTGCTGCTGCAGGCCGGCCAGCCGGTGAAAGCCTATGACCTGATCTCGACCTATGCCGTCGAGGGCCCGCCGGCCAAGCCGCCGACCATCTATCGGGCCCTCGACTTCCTGGAAAAGCAGGGCTTTGCCCACCGCATCGAGAGCCTCAACGCCTATGTCGCCTGCCGCAAGGAGGCCGACGGCCACGCCGCCGCCTTCCTGATCTGCGACTGCTGTGGCGCGACCCGCGAGATCGAGCCCAAGGCCAGCGCCGAGATCATCGCCGCCGGGGCCGCCGCCGGCTACGCCCTGACCGGGGTGACGATCGAAGCGCACGGGCTGTGCGCGGACTGCCGGGGCTAGACCCCTCTGCCCCCTAAGGGGGCGGACGACCGCGAAGCGGTCCGGTGGGGGCCAGTCGGTGGCCCAAAGACTCGCCCCCTCCGCGCTGCGCGCGCCTCCCCCGGAGGGGGAAGACGATCCAGCCAAACCCCGCTAGACTCGCAAACACCTGTTCAAGAGCATCCCGGAACCCGCCGCCATGACGACCGCTGAGACCCTGCCCGGCGTCGAGATCTGGCGGGGAGGCGTCAACACCTGGGACTGCGACGAGATGGGGCACATGAACGTGCGCCACTATGTCGTGCGGGCCATGGAAGGTCTGGCGGGCATGGCGGCCGAGCTGGGCCTGCCCCACGCCTTCACCCCCTATGCCAACGCCACCCTGCTGGTGAAGGAACACCACATCCGCTTCCTGCGCGAGGCCCATGCCGGCGCCACCCTGCACATGCTGGGCGGGGTGATCGAGATGGGCGAGAGCGAGGCCAAGATCCTGCAGCTCCTGGTCCACTCGGCCTCCGGCGAACTGGCCGCCACCTTCCAGACCACCGTGGTCCACGCCACCCCGCGCGAGGGCGAGGCCTTCCCCTGGCCGCAGGTGGCCCGCGACCGCGCCGCCGCCCTGGCCGTCGAGGTCCCTGAAAAGGCCCGGGCTCGCAGCCTCGACCTGTCGCCCTTCGAAACCACGGCCGGCCTGGACCGCGCCAATGCCCTGGGCCTGACCCGCATCGGCCTCGGGGCCCTGTCCCCGGCCGAGTGCGACGTCTTTGGCCGCATGCGCGCCGAGCAGTTCATCGGCCGGGTCTCGGACGGCATCGGCAGCTTCATCGGCCCGTTCCGCGACACGGTGGTCGCCCACGGCGACTACACGCCGGCCCGGGTCGGCGGGGCGGTGCTGGAATACCGCATGGTCTATCTGGCCTGGCCGCGCCCGGGCGACCGCGTCGAGCTGCGCTCGGGCCTGATCGCCAGCGACGCCCGCACCCTGCACGTCGCCCACTGGATGCTCGACCCCGCCACCGGCCAGCCCTGGGGCACCTCGGAAGCCAAGGCCATCACCTTCGACCTCGACGCCCGCAAGGTGGTGCCGATCACCCCGGCAGCGCAGGAGGCGCTGCAGGCGTTCAGGGTCGAGGGGCTGGGGCTTTAGGGGGCGGACCTTGCT
>NZ_QAII01000175.1:0-2098 GCF_003060965.1 Caulobacter sp. HMWF025
GACACCTTCTATGGCAACGCCGGGTCTGACACTCTGGACGGCGGCGGCGACAACGACACCCTCTATGGCAATGCCGAGGGCGACAGCCTCAGCGGCGGCGACGGGGCCGACTACATCGAGGACAGCGAGGGCTCCAACACCGTCGACGGCGGCGCGGGCAACGACACCATCTATGCCGCAGGCTCGATCTCGGGCGGCGATGGGGCCGACTACATCTACTACTACCCCAACTACAATGCCGGCTGGATGCCCGCGAGCGTGTCCGGCGGGGCCGGCAACGACACCATCCAGGGCTACAACTACGCCGACGGCAACACCCTCGATGGCGGGGCCGACAACGACTATGTGCGCGGCTGGGAATATGCCGACACCGTCATCGGCGGCTCGGGCAATGACAGCCTGTATGGCCAGTCGAGCCACGACAGCCTCAGTGGCGGCGACGGCGACGACTATCTGCAGGGCGACAGCGGCAATGACACCCTGACCGGCGGTGACGGCTCAGACAGCCTCAGCGGCGGTTCTGGCAATGACAGCATCGACGGCGGCGCAGGGCCCGACACGGTCTATTTCAGCGGCAATGTCGGCGACTATACCGTGGTGCAGGACGCCGTCACCGGCGTGGTCACCATCACCGACAACCGCCCGGGCTCGCCGGACGGGACAGACACCTTCGTCAATATCGAGGTCGCCACCTTTGCCGACGACGACCTGACCTTCGGCCTCAACCCTGGCGGCCTGTTCCCGGGCACGGCGGCGGGCGAGACCCTCACCGGCTCGGCGGCCAACGACACGCTCGACGGCCTGGGCGGCAATGACAGCCTGATCGGCCTGAGCGGCAGCGACCTGCTGGACGGCGGCGAGGGCAATGACACGGCCACCGGCGGCAACGGCGCCGACACCCTTCTGGGAGGCCTGGGCGCTGACGTTCTGTCGGGCGACGCGGGCAATGACAGCGCCCAGGGCGGAGACGGGAACGACGCGCTTTACGGCAATGCCGGTGAAGACACCCTGGAGGGCGGAGCCGACAACGACACGATCTACGGCAACGCCAGTGGCGACAGCCTGTCGGGCGGCGACGGCGCCGACTATATCGAGGACAGCGAGGGTTCCAACACCGTTGATGGCGGTGCCGGTAACGACACCATCTATGCGGCGGGCACGATCTCGGGCGGCGACGGGGCCGACTACCTCTATTTCTATCCCAACTACAATGCCGGCTGGGTCCCCGCGAGCGTCGATGGCGGGGCCGGAAACGACACCATCCAGGGCTACAACTACGCCGACGGCAACATCCTCGATGGCGGCGCCGACAATGACAGCGTGCGCGGCTGGGAATATGCCGATAGCGTCAGCGGCGGCACGGGCAATGACAGCCTGTACGGCCAGTCTGGTGCAGACACCCTGCGGGGCGGCGAGGGCGTCGACTATCTGCAAGGCGATAGCGGCAATGACACCCTCGACGGTGGCGATGGCGATGACAGCCTGGTCGGCGGCGCGGGCAATGACGACCTGGACGGCGGCGACGGCGACAATGTCGCCTTCTTCTCGGGCAACCGGGCCAACTATACCGTCACGGGCAACCAGACCGGCCTGATGGTCATCGACAATCGCGGCGGCTCGCCCGATGGCTCCGACACCGTGCGCAATGTGCAGTTGCTGCGCTTCGCCGACCAGGATGTGTCGGTGGATACCGGCCTGGCGGGCCTGGTGATCAACGGCACGGCCGGGCCTGACCAGGGCGGGACGTCGCTGATCGGCACCATCCTCAATGACACCATTAACGGCCTGGGCGGCGATGACTCCCTCGTCGGCCTGGCGGGCCTGGACCAGCTGAACGGCGGCGAGGGCAACGACACCCTGGTCGGGGGCGCCGGCAACGACACCCTGGACGGTGGGACCGGTGCCAACCGCGCCATCTTCGCCGGCGTGCGCGCCGACTATTCGATCAGCACGGTTGCGGGCGTGACCACGGTCACCGACCTGCAGGCCGGCATTGCGGGCAATGACGGCTCAGACACCCTGACCAATGTCCGTACGCTGCAGTTCGCCGACCAGGTGGTGGTGCTCAACACCGCGCCCACCGCCGGCAATGACACCG
>NZ_QAII01000175.1:2108-28050 GCF_003060965.1 Caulobacter sp. HMWF025
TGGTGCTGATCCCCATCGCCTCGCTGCTGCTCAACGACACCGACGGCGAGAGCGACCCGCTCACCATCACCGGTATCGCCGGCGCCACCAATGGCGCGGCGGTGATCGACGGGACCAATATCCGCTTCACGCCCAGCGGCAATTTCGCAGGCCTGGCGACGATTACCTACATCCTGTCGGACGGCTTCACGACCTCGAACGGCAACGTCAATGTCACGGTTGCGCCGATCAATGACGGTCCCACCGCCAATGACAACAGCGGCTTCACCACGCCGGTCAGCACCGACCTGGTGCTGACACCCGCCACCCTGCTGGCCAATGACGTCGACATCGACGGCGGCCCGCTGACCATCACGGCGGTCGGCGACGCGGTGAACGGCTCGGTGGCGCTGGTCGGCGGCAATGTGGTGTTCACGCCCACGGCTGCCTTCTGGGGCGCGGCCTCGTTCAGCTACACCGTCTCTGACGGTGCCGGCGGCGTCGACACGGCCACGGTCAGCCTGACCATCGCCGGTGGCCTGCTGGTCGACGACGACATCGGCCATTCGCTGATCGGTTCGTCCATCGCCGACACCATCCTGGGCGCCGGCGGCGACGACACCCTCCAGGGCCAGGGCGGCCAAGACAGCCTGGTCGGCGGCGACGGCGCCGACGACCTCTATGGCCAGGCGGGCAACGATACGCTGGAAGGCGGCATCGGCGCTGACGAGTTCAACGACACCGAAGGCAGCAACACCTTCTCGGGCGGCGCGGGCACCGACACCTTCCACGCGGTGGCCTCGGGTGCCTTCGTCGACACCTTCACCGGCGGGACCGAGACCGACACCTATAACCTGGCCTGGGCGCCGGGCGCGGCGGCCGACCTGATCACCGACTTCGCGGCCGGCCCCGGCGGCGACGTGCTGAACCTCAGCGGCCTGTTCGGCTATCTGTCGGGCTATGCCGGCGGCGACAATCCGTTCGTCAGCGGCCATGTCCTGCTGGAGCAGGACGGTGCCGATGTGGTGCTGCGGATCGACCGCGACGCCGGCGGGGCGACCTATGCCCCCGTCGAGGTCCTGCGGCTGCAAAACCGGCTGGTGACGGACTTCACGACCGCCAACTTCTCGCCGGCCTTCTCGCCCACCGGCGCGGGTCTGGACCTGTCGGACGACGACGGTCCCAGCGCGCTGAACGGCGGTGTCAACAACGACACCCTCTCGGGCAATGGCGGGGCCGACACCCTTTCCGGCGGTGGCGGGGCCGACTCGCTGGACGGCGGCCTGGGCAATGACCAGATCTACGGCCAGGGCGGCGCGGACACCGCCAATGGCGGCGGCGGCGGCGACTATATCGTCGACAGCGAGGGGGCCAATGCCTTGAACGGCGGGGCCGGCGACGACACGGTCTCCGGCTCGGGCGTGCTGCACGGCAATGACGACAACGACAACGTCTCCGGCTCCGGCCAGCTGTATGGCGATGCGGGCAATGACACCCTGAGCGGCTCGGGCGCGCTGGATGGCGGGACCGGCAATGACCAGATCTATGTCGCCGCCGGAACGGGCCTGGGCGGCGCGGGCGACGACACCCTGACGGGCTCGGGCGCGCTGGCGGTGGGTGAAACCCTCGACGGCGGCGCGGGCAACGACAAGCTGGAAGGCATGGGCGGTGCCGACTCGCTGATGGGCGGCGACGGCGACGACGTGCTGGTGGGCGACTCCGGCCAGGACGGCAATGACACGCTGGACGGCGGGTCGGGTTTCGATGCGGCCCTGTTCTCGGGCAATATCGCCGACTTCTCGATCAGTACGGTAGCCGGCGTCACGACCGTGACCGACCTGCGGGCCGGCTCGCCGGAAGGCACCGACGTCCTGACCAATATCGAGCTGCTGTCGTTCGACGACGGCGAGGTGGTGCTGAGCGCCCTCACCGGCCAGGTGATCATCGGCACCACCGCCGACGACTCTATCCCCGGCGCGACGCCCTACGAAGCCACCAATGTCGGCGGCTCCGACACCATCGACGCCCTGTCGGGCTTCGACCGCGTCAATGCCGGTGGCGGCGATGACCTGGTGTTCGGCCGGATCGGCAATGACGTGATTACCGGCGGGTTCGGCGGCGACACCCTGGTCGGCGGCAGTGGCGACGACACCCTGCTGGGCGGCAGCGGCCGTGACGTGATCTACGGCACCGACGGCCCCTACCCGCCCGTTCCCGTGGCCGGCGGCGGTGGCGGCGGCGAGTTCGACGGGCCCGAATTCTGGTTCGACGACGCCGACGGCAACCATGACGGCCATGCCGACTTCGATCGTGACAGCCTGGACGGCGGGGCCCATGCCGACACCATCTATGGCGGTAACGGCGAAGACCTGATCACCGACTCCCAGGGCCAGAACCTGATGTTCGGCGGCGATGATGCCGACACCATCCGGGGTACGGGCACGCTGGACGGCGGCGACGGCAACGACTCTCTGGAAGGCACTGGCCTGCTGCTCGGCCAGGCCGGCAACGACGTCCTGTATGGCTATGGCACGCTGGACGGCGGCGAGGGCCAGGACACGCTTTATGTCCGCACGGGTGCCACGGGCCTGGGCGGGGCGGGCAATGACAGCCTCTACGGCTCCGAACCCTTCGCCGACGGGGCCCAGACCCTGGACGGCGGCGCGGGCGACGACGTCATCCAGGGCAACTGGGGCGACGACAACCTGGCCGGCGGCAGCGGCAGCGACACGATCAACGGCGGCTGGGACGACGATTCCATCGACGGCGGCAGCGGTGACGACACCCTGATCGGCTCCTATGGCGATGACACCATCGACGGCGGGCTGGGCTACAACGTCTCGGTCTATGCGACCAACCGGGCCGTCTATTCGGTGATCCAGGACGGCGCGGGCGGCTATCACGTCGTCAACAACCGCGGCTCCGACGGCTCGGACCTGGTGCGCAATGTCGATGTCATGCGGTTCTACGACATCGAGTTCGAGGCCAGCGCCCTGAACACCGGACAGGTGTTCACGGGCGGCCCGGGTGCCGACACCTTTGCCGGCACCGCCTTTGACGACAGTCTGGTCGGCGGCGACGGCGACGACCTTCTGGGCCTGGCCGGCGGCGCGCCGGGTCAGCAGACCCAGAGCGGCAACGGCGGTAACGACATCATCGAAGGCGGCGGCGGCAACGACACCATCGACGGCAATGCCGGCTTCGACGTGGTCGAGGGCGGCACGGGCGACGACTCCATCTTCGGCGGTACGGGCGAAGACACCCTGCTGGGCCAGGACGGTGCCGACACGATCGACGGCGGGGCCGATGCCGACATCATCCATGGCGGCGCGGGCGACGACAGCCTGCTGGGCGCAGGCGGCGACGACACGATCTATGGCGACGCCGGGACCGACACCGTCGACGGCGGCCTGGGCGATGACGACATCTACGCCAACGGCTCGGTCAATGGCGGTGAGGGCCAGGACTATCTGAGCGGCTCGGGCGAACTGTTCGGCGACGAGGGCCAGGACACCCTGATCGGCTCGGGCACCCTGGACGGCGGTCTGGGCGACGACCAGATCTATGTCGCCAACGGCGTGGGCCTGGGCGACGACGGGGCCGATACGCTGAGCGCCTCCAGCTACTATTCCGGCTCGGAGTTCCTTGACGGCGGCTCGGGCGCGGACACTCTCAGCGGCCTGTGGGGCAATGACACCCTGGTCGGCGGGGCCGGCGACGACTCCCTCAGCGGCGGTGAGCAGAACGATACGCTGTTTGGCGGCTCGGGCTTCGACAAGGCCTACTATGCGGGCTCGTTCGTGCCCCGCACCACCGTGATCCTGCCCGACGGCACGACGGTAATCGAGAGCGCCGACTATCGCGTCAGCTACAAACTGGACGTGAACGGCCTGATCGACGGAGCGGCCACGGTCGAACACAAGACCGGCGGCGGCGGAACCGACACCCTGTACGGCGTCGAGCTCCTGGTGTTCAGCGACGACGAGCTGGACCTGCCGTTCGGCGGCAATGTGGGCCTCAACATTGTTGGCACGCCGTTCGACGACATCCTGATCGGCGACTCCGGCAACGACACCATCACCGGCCTGGACGGCAATGACCGCCTGGGCGGTGATGACGGCAACGACACCATCGTGGCCGGCGACGGCAATGACGTGCTGAACGGCGACTCCGGCGCCGACACCCTGCGTGGCGGCGACGGCCTGGATCACATCTATGCCGGGGCCGGCAGCGACCAGGCCTTCGGCGACGCGGGCGACGACACCATCGACGGCGGCCAGGGGGCCGACACCGCCCAGGGCGGAGACGGTGACGACTACATCTATGACTGGAACGGCGACAACCTGCTGCAGGGCGAGGCCGGCGCCGACACGATCCAGGGGATCGGCACGCTGCAAGGCGGAACGGGCAATGACAACCTGTACGGCTCGGGCCTGCTGCAGGGCGGATCCGACCAGGACTACCTCTATGGCTCGGGCACGCTGGAAGGCGGCACGGGACTGGACACCCTGTTTGGCTACGGCCAGCTGGACGGTGGCGACCAGAATGACGTGCTGGGCGTGGGTGGCGACAGCACCGGCAAGGGCGGCAGCGGCAATGACCAGCTGTTCGGCTGGAGCCCCTATGGCCTGGACGGCAGCCAGAACCTGCAGGGTCAGGACGGCCAGGACACGATCTCCGGTAACTGGAGTTCAGACACCATCGACGGCGGGGCCGATGACGACCTGCTCTCGGGCGGCCAGGCCGACGACACGATCATCGGCGGCACCGGAGACGACACGGCCACCTGGGCCAGCCTACGCCAGCACTATTCGGTGATCGAGGACGGGCTGGGCGGATATCTGGTGGTCTCCAACCGCACCAATGAGGGCACGGATGCCCTCAGCGGCGTCGAGACGGCGGTGTTCTCCAATGCCACGATCCCGCTGGATCCCTCGACGGCGGGCGAGATCCAGATCGGCGGAGCGGGTTCAGACACCCTGACCGGCGGCGTCAATGACGACAGCCTGGTGGGAATGGGCGCAGCCGACGTGCTGAACGGCATGGCCGGTCATGACCAGATCCGCGGCGGCGACGGCGCTGATACCATCGATGCGGGCGTCGGCTATGACGTCGTCCATGGCGACGGCGGCGACGACTCGATCATCGCCGGTGACGGCGAAGACCAGGTCTGGGGCGGCGATGGTTCCGACACCATCCTGGGCGGAGCCGACAGCGACACCCTGGACGGCGGCGCGGGCGCTGACAGCGTCGACGGCGGCGACGCCGCTGACGTGATCACCGACTATGCCGGCGACAACACCCTGGTCGGCGGCCTGGGCAACGACTCCATCACCGGAAGCGGCCTGCTGCTGGGCCAGCAGGGCCAGGACTATCTGTACGGCACCGGCCGCCTGGAAGGCGGCGCGGACTCCGACCAGATCTATGGCTGGGGGACCCTGCTGGGCGGCGAAGCCAATGACACGGTCGGCGGCGGCGACGGCAGCCAGGTGTTCGGCAATGAGGGCGACGACGTCCTCTACGGCTGGTCGCCCTACTACTATGACGGCGATCAGCGCTTCGAGGGCGGGGCCGGCAACGACAGCATCTATGCCAACTGGGGCAATGACACCGTCGAGGGCGGAACCGGCAACGACTATATCGACGGTGGCCAGGGCAACGACCAGCTGTTCGGCGGCGACGGCTCCGACACCTTCGTGGGCGGCGGCGGCAACGACAAGATGTACGGCGGCGGGGCGGCGCTTCCGCCCGACGTGGCCCGCTATGCGGGCAACCGCAACGACTACACGGTGGTGGAAGTCGGCGGGAAGATCATCGTCACCGACAACCGGGCCGGCGCGCCCGACGGGGTCGACACCCTGTACGGCATCTATGACCTCGAGTTCTCGGACGGCGACTATCAGGGCACGCCCAACTTCGGCTACGCCTACTGGGGAACGGCCGGCAACGACACGATTTCCGACCATTCCAGCCTCGGCGTGACCAGCACCCGGCCCGGCAGCATCGACACCAGCTCGGGCGACGACACGATCTATGCCTATGGCGGTGACGACTATGTGCGCGGCCTGGCCGGTGCCGACTGGATCGACGGCGGCGAGGGCAATGACACCCTCGACGGCGGTACCGAGCCCGACCAGATCTATGGCGGCGCGGGCAATGACCAGATCGACGGCGGCGACGAGGATGACCTCGTCTATGGCGGCGATGACAACGACACCGTCACCGGCGGCGCGGGCGAAGACGCCCTTTATGGTGGCGACGGCAATGACCGCATCGACGGCGGCTCGGAATCCGACGTGGTCAATGGCGGCCTGGGCGCTGACAGCCTGATCGGCGGCGGCGGCAACGACACCGTGGTCGGCGAAGGCGGGTCCGACACGATCGACGGCGGCTTCGGCGACGACAGCCTGCGCGGCGGCGACGACAACGACATCCTCACCGACCTGCAGGGGGCCAATGTGCTGGCCGGCGACGGCGGCGACGACTGGCTGCTGGGCTCGGGCTCACTGTCGGGCGGCGATGGCGACGACACCCTCACCGGTTCCAGCGGCGACGACACCATCGATGGCGGGGCGGGCGATGACGTCGCCATCTTCACCGGCGTGCGCAGCCACTACACCGTCACCCAGACGGCGGGCGGCTTCCTGGTGATCGACAACCGGGGCGGCACGGGGTCCGACACCGTTCGCGACGTCGAGACCCTGGTCTTCGCCGACGTGACCATCGCCCCGGCGACGGGCGGCCTGGAAATCCTGGGCACTCCGGCGACCGACAGCCTGGTGGGCACGGCCCTGGACGACATCATCCGGGCCGATGACGACAACGACACCGTTGACGGCGGCGACGGCAATGACCGGCTGTTTGGCCAGGGCGGCAACGACAGCATCAACGGCGGCCTTGGCAATGACGTCATCGACGCCGGCTCGGCCCACGACACGGTCGACGGCGGCGCAGGCGAAGACCGGATCATCGCCGGCGACGGGGCCGATTCCGTGCTCGGCGGGGCCGACAACGACACGATCAACGGCGGGTTCGGTGAAGACACCCTCGAGGGCGGAACCGGCGCGGACTGGATCGAAGGCGACAACAACAACGACAGCCTGCTGGGCGGAGACGGTGCCGACACCCTGTACGGCGAGCACGGCAACGACACGCTGCGCGGCGGCAATGACGGCGACACCCTCTACGACAATGAGGGCGTCAACGCGCTGTTCGGCGACGCGGGCAATGACACCCTGACGGGCATCGGCACGCTGATGGGCGGAACCGGGGCCGATGTTCTCAGCCTGCTGGCCGGCGGCAACGCGTCGGGCGAAGAGGGCAATGACAGCCTCTATGGCAGCAGCGCGGCCGACACCCTGTCAGGGGGCGCGGATCTGGACTATCTCGCCGGTTCCTACGGGGCCGACAATCTGGCCGGCGAGGCCGGAGCCGACACCCTGGACGGCGGCGACGGTGCCGACGTACTGGACGGCGGGACGCAGGACGACCTCCTGATCGGCAATGCCGGCAACGACACCCTGGACGGCGGAGCAGGCTACGATATCGCCCGCTACTACGGGACCCGGGCCCAGTACACGATCAGCTCGGACGGCGCGGGCGGCTTCTTCGTCGTCGACAACTTCCCGGAAAACGGCGACCAGGGCTTCGATCACATCGTCAATGTCGAGCTGCTGCGCTTTGACGATATGGATTTCGCGCCCTCGGCGGCCAACACAGGAATTGTTTTCGACGGCAATGCCTCCAATGACCTGATCAACGGAACCAGCGGCGACGATAGTCTGCGCGGCTTCGGCGGCAATGACACGATCAACGGGCTGGACGGCGCCGATACACTGGACGGCATGAACGGTGCCGACTCCCTGGTCGGCGGCGCAGGCAATGACGTGCTGGACGGCGGCGACGGCAATGACACCATGGCCGGCGGCCTGGGCGATGACCTGATCAGGGTCCACAATCGCGGCGACGTGGTGGTGGAACTGGTCGGCGAAGGCACCGACACGGTCGAAAGCTCGGTGTCCTACACCCTGACGGGCGGCGCGGCGATCGAGGTCCTGACCGCCGCAAATGCCGTGGGTCCGGTCAACCTGACCGGCAACGGCTTCGCCCAGCAACTGATCGGCAACGGCGGCATCAACCTGCTGGACGGCGGGGCCGGTGCCGACACCATGATCGGCGGCGGCGGCAACGACACCTATATCGTCGATGATGCCGGCGACGTCGTCACCGAGGCCGTCGGCGGTGGCTATGACGGGGTGCGGGCCAAGACCAACAGCTACATGCTGGGGGCCGAGGTCGAACTTCTGACCTTCATCGGGGTCGGCAACTTCTCCGGCACCGGCAACGCCTCGACCAATGTCATCACCGGCGGCGCGGGCAATGACACCCTGGACGGCGCAGGCGGCACCGACGTGCTGGTGGGCGGCCTGGGCGACGATACCTACAAGGTTGACACCGCCGGCGACCAGACCGTCGAGCAGATCGGCCAGGGCATCGACACGGTGCTCAGCACCGCCGCCATGACCGCCCTGTCAGCCAATCTGGAGCACCTGCAGTTCGTCGGGATCGGCAACTTCAAGGGCTTCGGCAACGCCCTCAACAACCAGATCACCGGCGGAGCAGGCAATGACACCCTGGACGGCGGGGTCGGGGCAGACACCCTGACCGGCGGACTGGGCGACGATGTCTACTTCATCGACTCGGCCTCGGACGTGATCAACGAGGCCGTGGGCGGCGGTGCCGACCGCATCCTGACCCGGCTGTCCACCGCCACGGCGGCCGACAATGTCGAAGGGCTGATCTACTACGGGCCCGGGACCTTCGAGGGCTTTGCCAACGCCACCGGCACGTCGCTGTTCGGGGCCGGAGGCAACGATACCCTGACCGGCGCGGCGGGCGCAGACCGACTGGCGGGCATGGGCGGCAATGACGTCCTGACCGGCAACGGCGGCGCCGACCTGTTCTACTTCGACGCGCCGGGCCTGGGGATCGACCAGATCACCGACTTCCAGATCGGTGTCGATCACATCGAACTGCGAGCCACCCAGTTCGGCGTCGTCAGCCTGGCCGACCTCGGCTTCGCCTCGGGCATCGCCCCGGCGGCGTCGGACGGACGGCCGACCATGCTCTACGACACGGCCACGGGCAGCCTGTACTTCGACGCGACGGGCAATGATCCGGGCGACCGGGTGCAGATCGCGGTCCTGACCGGCACACCGGCCCTGACCCTGAACGATTTTGTGATTGCATAGCGAGGGCGAGGCGTGCGGCACCGGACCCGTCCGGTGCCGCGCACCTCACCCCGCCTTCAGACCGCGGGGCATGGTGAAGGCTTCCGGCGCGAGGGCCCGGGGCGTAAAGCGTGCCTCGCGAACGGCGCCCCTGAAGTAGTTGACCCGGTTCATCCGCACCCCGATCGAGGCCCGCCCGGGCCCCTGGGCGGTGAAGGCGATGGGGGCCTGTGCCTGCAGCTCGCCGTTGACGAAACTGCGATAGGTCTGGCCGTCATAGGTCTGGGCCACATGCGCCCAGACCCCCAGAGGGTGCAGCTTGTCCGGGGCCATCAGCGGCTTGTTGTAGCCGGGGCCGCGCACGAAGGCGTCGAGATACCAGCCGCCCTCAACCACCCGGATCTCGAACAGGAAGCGCGTCACCGACGGGGTCGGGGGCGGCGCGCCCGGAACCGCCGGCGGATCGCTCTCGGCCAGATGGAACCAGCGCTGCTCGAACGGCCCGCCGTCCGGCCGGAATACGGCTTCGAAGGTGAAGGTCCCTGCTCCCGCCAGCGGATGGCTGTCGATGAACAGGGCATCGTCGATACCGTCGAACAGCACCGCCCGCCCGCCGGGACCGCTGATCAGCGTCGGCTGCCCCTCGACCTTTACGGGCAGCCCGCCGATCCGGTCGAGGCGGTCGAAGGTCCAGACCGTCTGCCCCCGGGGCGGCCGGATCATCGCCCCGGCAGGCGCGGCCGTCGCCAGGCCGAGCGCACCGGCTCCCAGCAACAGCTCACGACGCGGAAGGAAACGGGGATCCGGCATGGCGGCTTCCTGACTTTGACACCGGTATCAGGGTGAAGCCGAAAGGCCGCCGCCGCAAGTCAGGCCAGGATCGAGCGGTCGATCTGGTCGACGGACGTGACGCCGGTCAGGGCCATGGCGACGCGCATTTCCTTCTCGATCAGGTCCAGAAGCTGGGAGACCCCCGGCCCGCCCCGCGCGGCCAGGGCATAGACGAAGGCCCGGCCCAGCAGCACGCCCCTCGCCCCCAGGGCCAGCATCCGCACCACATCGAGCCCCGAGCGCACCCCGCTGTCGGCCAGCACCGTCAGGCGGTCGCCGACGGCCTCGGCGATGGCCGGCAGGGCCCGGGCGCTGGACAGCACGCCGTCCAGCTGTCGCCCGCCGTGGTTGGAGACCACGATCCCGTCGGCACCGATATCGGCAGCCGCCCGGGCGTCGTCCGGGTCGAGCACGCCCTTGATGATCAGCGGCCCCTTCCAGAGCTCGCGGATCCATTCCAGGTCCTTCCACTGGATGGACGGGTCGAAATTGGCCCCGAGCCAGCCCATGAAGTCCTCAAGTCCCGAGTTTGCACCCAGCACCGGCGCGACATTGCCCAGGGTGTGGGGCCGGCCCATGACCCCGACGTCCCAGGCCCAGGCGGGCTTGCCGACCGCCTGCAGGATCCGCCGCGCCCCCGCATGGGGGCCGCTCATGCCGGAATGGGCGTCGCGATAGCGGGCGCCGGGCACCGGCATGTCGACGGTGAAGACCAGGGCCGTCGCCCCGGCATCCTTCGCCCGCACCAGCAGGTCGCGCATGAAGCCCCGGTCGCGCAGCACATAGAGCTGGAACCAGATCGGCGCGGGACTGGCCCGGCTGACCTCGTCGACATCGCAGACCGAAACCGTCGACAGGCAGAAGGGCACGCCGTTGGCCGCCGCGGCCCTTGCCGCCTGCACCTCGCCCCGCCGGGCATACATGCCGGTCAGGCCGACCGGTGCCAGGGCCACTGGCATAGACTGCTCGACGCCGAACAGGGTCGTGCGGGTCGAGACCTGCGAAACGTCCTTCAGCACACGCTGGCGCAGGGAGAGGTCGGCGAGATCCGAGACATTCCGAGCCAGGGTCCGCTCGGCATAGGCGCCGCCGTCGATATAGTCGAACAGGAAGCGCGGCAGCCTGCGCCGGGCGGCCTCTCGGAAGTCCGTCGTCGACGAAACGATCATGGGATCAAGTTTCCGGCGGGATGACTGCAGGAGCGCGGCGGCATCACCATCCCCCGGCGAGGCCGCCCTGCCCTTCGACTAGCATTTCCAGCGCCCGGCAAGCGAGAGCCCAAAGCGTTCGGTGAGCCGGAGCCGACGGCAACGCGCGTGGCAAGATCAGGCCAAGCTGCTATGCAGCCGCCGAACCCAGGAGCCCCGCATGGTCCGCAATCTTACCGGCAAGGTCGTCGCCCCGGCCCAGGATCCGACCGCCCTCGCCGACCAGGCCTGGTTCGAGGCCCATCCCGAGCGCCACTTTCACCTGCGCGATCCCGCCCCGCTGGAATTCCGCGAGCCCCTGGGCGAGGCCGGCGACGGTTTCAGCTGGCGAGTTCTGGTCGTCAGGCTGGACGGCGGCTCACGCCTGCGGCTGCCGGTGTCCCTGGCCTGGGACCTGCACAATGACCATGCGCGCGACAGCCACCTGGCCCTGCTGTTCGACCAGGTTGCGCCCGATCAGGCCCGTTCGATGCTCAACAGGGCCCGGACAAACCCGGAAAAACCGGCCGGCTGAAAACTGATCGCGAGCAAGTTTTTCTGACCGAGCGCTGCTTAATTTATTGATGAACTCTGCCGTACGGCACGGCCAATCCGAGTCATTCTTTTTATTCCCGTTGCGCGCGAATGAGATTTCGCATAGGGTCTTCGTATTAAATATCGATTTGGTTCGATTGCTCTCCACGCTTGTTCTTAAGGATCGAGCTTCGAGCCCATCACGATCCTCTCCGAAAATTTGATCACGCGGCTTCGCTCGAAGTCGCGCGCGGATCTATCACCCGAAAGGTGACTCTCATGACGACCGGTACAGTGAAGTGGTTCAACGCCACCAAGGGCTTTGGCTTCATTCAGCCTGATGACGGCGGCGCAGACGTGTTCGTGCACATCTCGGCCGTTGAACGCTCGACCCTGGGCTCGCTGAACGAAGGCCAGAAGCTGTCCTTCGAACTCGAGCGCGACCAGCGCAGCGGCAAGATGTCGGCCGGCCAGCTCCAAGCTGTCTAAGCCACTCGGTGACAGGGGCGGCCTCCGCCCCTGTCACCAGCCTGGCTGCCCGATCAGACTTTCCCAACCTCGACGACACGCGGGGTTCTCCCCTCGACGTTGAAGGCTCCATGAACGAAACCACCCGCACCACCTTCGCCACCCGACTCCAGACCGCCGCAGATGCCAAGAAGGCGCTGCTGGCCAAGTTCAAGCCCAAGGCCGCTGTCGCCGATCCGCTGTTCGAGACCCGCGAGACCGTCCGGGCCGAAGAACTGGCCAAGGTGCGCGCCGAGCGCTCAGAGGCCCGCGCGGCCGCCCGTCAGGCCGTTGCCGACGCCGCCGCAGCCGCCCAGCAGATCCTCGACGACGAAGCCGCCAATACGCTCAGCGCCAAGCGCGGCGCCATCAAGGAACGCAAGGCTCTGTCGGCCGCCGAAGCCAAGGCCAAGCGCGACAGCCGCTACGCCGCCCGCAAGGCCCGCGGCTAACCCCTTCGACCATCAGCCCGGGGAGCCCCGACATGGCGCGCAAGCCCAACTACAATTTCGAACGCATGGAACGCGACCGCCAGAAGGCCATCAAGGCCGCTGAAAAGGCCGCCGCCAAGCGCACCGCCACCCCGAACTCCGACGTCGATCCCGACGCCAAGCCCAGCGACAGCCAGTGAAAGCCCGCGCATGACCGTATCGACCTCCTACAGCCACGAGACCCTCGTGGTGGACGGCGAGCAGTATGCCGACTGCGACTTCCAGGACTGCAAGCTGATCTATGCCGGCGGAGCCCTGCCCGGCTTCAGCGACTGCCGTTTCAACGGCTGCGACTGGAAGCTGGACGAGGCCGCCGAGCGCACCATCGACCTGCTGCGGCTGGTCTGGAACATCGGCGACAAGGTCCCGGTGCAGACGATCATCAAGTCGATCACCGCCGCCCGCTAGGGTTGCCGACTTGACAGCGTTGTCAACTATCTGAACTCCTGTAGGGTGCAAGTCTCGTCGCCGCTTAGTCGCCGGTGACGAGACGTACCAGAGAGGGTCCGGCCACAGGTCAGGTGCCCCGCAAGGGAGACCAGGAATGACCTCGCGAACCTCCGCGCGTCACGCTGTCAACGCCGCCCGTCGCGCCCTGCTGGCGGGTGCCGCCGCCCTGGCCCTGGCGTCGCCCACCCGGGCCCGGGCCGTGCGCACGGATCATGCCGCCCGGATCCGGCATCTGATCGGCCAGATGACGCTGGACGAGAAGATCGGCCAGCTGAACCAGGTTCCCGGCGGTCGCCAGAAGGCGCTCAATTCCAAGATCGACGCGGCGCAACTCGACCTCGTCCGCAAGGGCGCGGTCGGCTCGTACCTCCATGTGGCCGGGGCCGACTTTCTGCGCGACCTGCAGCGCGTGGCCGTTGAGGAGAGCCGGCTCAAGATCCCGCTGCTGTTCGGCATCGACGTGATCCACGGTTTCCGCACCATCTTTCCGGTTCCGCTCGGCATGGCGGCGACCTTTGACCCTGAGATCGTCCGCGCCTGCTCGCGGATTGCCGCCATCGAGACCTCGGTCAGCGGCCTGCACTGGACCTTCACGCCGATGGTCGACATCGCCCGCGACCCCCGCTGGGGTCGCATTGTCGAGGGGGCGGGCGAGGATCCCTATCTGGGGTCGCGCATGGCCGAGGCCCAGATTCTGGGCCTGCAGACGGAGGATCTCTCAGGCAAGGACACGGTCCTGGCCTGTGCCAAGCACTTCGGGGCCTATGGCGCGGCCAGCGGAGGGCGGGACTATGACAGTGCCGACCTGTCAGACCGGACCCTGCAGGAGGTCTACATGCCGCCCTTCCGGGCCGCCGCCTTGGCCGGAGCGGGCAGCTTCATGACCGCCTTCAACGACATTGCCGGCGTGCCGACCACCGCCAACCAGGCTCTGGTCCGCGGGCAACTGCGCGAGCACTGGGGCTATGAGGGCCTGGTGGTCAGCGACTGGAACGCCATCCTTGAACTGATCAACCACGGGGTCGCCGAGACCCCGGCCCAGGCCGCAGCCCTGGCGCTGAAAGCGGGCGTCGACATGGACATGGCCGGCGGCGTCTATGCCGGTCACCTGAAACAGGCGGTCGCCGACGATCCTTCGCTCCTGCCCTATCTCGACCAGGCGGTCGGCCGGGTTCTGGCGGTCAAGGCCAGACTCGGGCTCTTCGACGACCCCTTCCGCTTCGGCGACGCGGCGCGCGAAAAGGCCGAGATCGGCTCGGCGACCCATCGCGCCGTAGCCGCAGAGGCTGCGCGGAAATCCATTGTCCTGTTGAAGAACACCGGGAACCTGCTGCCCCTCACCGCCCCGGGCCGACGGGTCGCCGTGATCGGGGCCCTGGCCGATGACGCCTCGTCGGCCCTGGGTTCGTGGCGCGCGCGCGGCCAGGTGGGCGACGTCAGGACGCTGCTTTCGGCGCTAAAGGCGCAAGGCGGCCTAACGATCGACTATCAGCCCGGGGCTACGCCCCGGGGCGAGGACGCCTCGGGCATTCCCGCCGCCGTTGCGGCAGCCAGGGCGGCCGATGTCATCCTGCTGGTCATCGGCGAGGACTATGACCACAGCGCCGAGGCCCGCAGCCGCTCCGACATCACCCTGCCCGGCGTCCAGGCCCAACTCGCCCACGCCGTGCTGGACACCGGCAAGCCCGTCGTCGTGGTGCTGATGAACGGCCGCCCGCTGGCCCTGGCCGAGGTTCTGGACCGGGCCGACGCGGCCCTCGAAACCTGGTTCCTGGGCGTCGAGAGCGGTCCGGCGATCGTCGATGTGCTGACGGGGCGGACCTCACCCGCCGGCCGCCTGCCCGCCGGACTGCCGCGCAATGCCGGAACCAGCCCCGGCTTCTACGCCCACCTGCCCTCCGGTCGACCGGCCGATCCGGACCTGAGCAAGGACAGCGCGCGCTATCATGACGTCGCGATCGGCCCGCTGTTCCCGTTCGGACACGGGCTGAGCTATGCCAGCTTCGCCTATGGCGATCTCGCCCTCGACCGGTCGACGGTCGCTCCTGACGGCGCGGTCACAATCAGCCTGAACGTGACCAATACCGGCAAGGTCGCCGCCGACGAGGTGGTGCAGCTCTATGTCCGAGACCCGGTCGCCCTGGTCGCCCGGCCGGTGAAGGAGCTGCGCGGCTTTGTGCGTGTGCTGCTGAAGCCCGGCGAGACCCGGCGGATCAGCTTCAGACTGGCCGCCGCCCAGCTTGCTTTGTGGGACGCCGGACGCTGGCGCATTCAGGCCGGTCGCATCGAGGTGATGATCGGGGCGTCGTCCGACGACATCCGTCTGCGCGGGGCCTTCACCATCGCCGCTGACGGCTGGGGAACCGAGCCTCCCGCGGCCCTGCTGACCCCTGTCAGCGTGTCCTGATGACCGGACCGCTGGTGTCCCTGCTGATTGTCGTCGCCTCAGTGGCGACGGCCATCGTGCTGGTCCTGAAGGCCCGGTTTCCCGCCTTCCTGGCCTTGCTGATCGTCGCCCTCGGCGCAGGCCTGGCCTTCGGGGCCCCGCCTGATGAGGTGATCGCCTCGGTCCGCAAGGGACTGGGCGACGCCCTTGGCTTTGTGGCCGTCGTCGTCGGGCTGGGCGCGATGTTCGGGGCTCTGCTGGAGACCGGCGGCGGGGTTGAGGCCATCGCGACGAAGCTGCTGGCCCGCTTTGGCGAGAAGCAGGCCCCCTGGGCCCTGACCGTGATCGGGGTCGTGGTCGGCGTACCGCTTTTCTTCGACGTCGCCCTGATCATCCTGGCCCCCGTGCTGTGCGCCATGGCCCTGAAGGCCAACCGCCCCGTCGTCTGGTTCGCCCTGCCCGTCCTGGCGGGTCTGGCCGTCATGCACGCCCTTTTGCCCCCGCACCCCGGACCGGTGGCCGCCGCCGAACTGCTGAAGGCCGACTATGGCCAGATCGCCCTCTGGGGCCTGGTCTGCGGCCTGCCCGCGGTGCTGGTGGCCGGTCCCGTCTATGCTCTTGTCGCCTATCGCAAGGCCCAGGCCGGGGATTTCACGCCGCCGCCGCAGACCCAGGCAAGTGGTGACCGCGTGGCCGATATCGGTTTCGGTGTGGCCCTGACGGCCATGCTGGCACCCCTAACCCTGATCATGATCGGTGCCGCCGCACGAAGCTGGCCCAGCGGCTCGTTCACGGACCTGGTGGTCTTTTTCGGCCACCCGTTTTCCGCCCTGATCCTCGCCTGCCTCGGCGTCTGGATCCTGCTGTCGCTGCGCTACAGGACCCCGAGAGCCACGCTGCTGAAGATCACCGGGCGGGCCCTGGAGCCGGCCGGTGCGATCAGCCTCGTCGTCGGAGCCGGTGCGGCGTTCAAGCAGGTGCTGATCGATTCCGGGGTCGGGGCGCACATCACGACCGCCATGAGCGCCACACCGGTCACGCCATTGCTGTTCGGCTTCCTGGTGGCCGCCATCGTCCGTATCGCCCAGGGCTCGGCCACCGTGGCCATGGTGACGGCGGCGGGGCTGGCGGCTCCCCTGGTCGCCGCCGCCGGCCTGCCCCCCGCCCAGGTGGCGTTGGTGCTGATCGGGATCGGCGCTGGGGCTACGATCGTGTCGCATGTCAATGACACGGGATTTTGGCTCGTCAGCCAGTATCTGGGCCTGAGTGAAACCCAGACATTCCGGGCCTGGACGATCGGGTCCACCCTGGCGGGCCTGACGACCCTGGCGATGGCACTGGTGGTCTCGGCCCTGATCTAGATCAGGAAAATCAGCCCGCCCCCGCGCCGCGCGCCCTTGACACCGGTCCCCCGGCCCGCCATTTGCCGACTCAAGGATTTGCCAAGCAGCTGACTGACATCGCTCGGGCCGCCATACATTGAGCGCGCCCTTCCTGAAACAGGATGTCACCCTCGCCGCCGACGTCTGATCCCCAGTGGTCGCGGACCCGCAAGGTCGTCCCGCGCAAGGCCGCGCCTGGAGTCGCCAAACTCTCTGCCGAGACCCTTCTCGCGGAGCGATGTTACGTGGCGGACGTTCAGCGCAGGTCGGGTGCGACGTTTTGCAGCCGAGATTATTTTTGGGATCGACCGAACGGATGGCGCGGCTTGCTGCGGGCAGAACCTTTTCGGATCTAGAATTTTGTTCGATGCGCCTCTCGCGGGGGCGGTGCGTCGATTTCGGAGACCTTGATGAGCAACAATTCCTCGGCCGAGACGGAAGCGCCTGAGACCACCGGCGGCGACGGCCCGCTGCTCGACCTGACCGATGCCGGCGTCAAGAAGTTCATCAAGCAGGCGAAAGCCCGCGGCTTCGTGACGATGGAAGAGCTGAACAAGGTGCTGCCTTCGGAAGAGGTCAGCCCCGACGCCATTGAAGACACCCTGGCCATGCTCAGCGAGATGGGCGTCAATGTCGTCGAGGCCGAAGAAGACGCAGAGACCAGCGAGGGCGGCGAAGTCGTCGCCCGCGAAGACAACCAGCAGGTCATCACCTCCGACAAGCCGTCGGCCTATGACCGCACCGATGACCCGGTGCGGATGTACCTGCGCGAGATGGGCAGTGTCGAACTGCTGTCGCGCGAAGGCGAAATCGCCATCGCCAAGCGGATCGAAGCCGGTCGCGACACCATGATCCGGGGTCTGTGCGAAAGCGCCCTGACCTTCGAAGCCATCATGGTCTGGCGCGAGGAACTGGGCACCGGCCGCATCCTGCTGCGCGAAGTGATCGACCTGGAAGGCACCTATGCGGCCATTAACGGCGTCGCCGCCCAGCCCGCCACCGACGACGAGGCCGAGCCGGCCGAACCCGTCGATGACGAACCTGCCGTCAAGCCGGAAGGCGAAGGCGAGGACGAAGACGACTTCGACGACGGGGCCGGCCCGACGGTCAGCGCCATGGAAGGCGAACTGCGCGAAGGCGTCATGGCCATTCTCGACGCCATCGCCGGCGAGTTCGAGACCTTCCGCAAGCTGCAGGACAAGCTGGTGGGCAGCCGCCTGCGCGGCGAGGACCTGACCGACGCCGACCGCAAGGCCTATGAGGCCCTGTCGATGACGATCATCCAGCACCTCAAGACCCTGAAGCTGAACAACAACCGTATCGAGGCCCTGGTCGAGCAGCTGTATGCGATCAACAAGCGTCTGATCGGTCTGGAAGGCCGTCTGCTGCGCCTGGCCGACAGCTACGGCATCAGCCGCTCCGAGTTCCTGAAAGCCTATTTCGGGGCCGAGCTGAACCCCAACTGGACCGACCAGGTCAAGGCCATGGGCGTGCGCTGGACCAAGTTCGTCGAGAACGACGTCACCTCGGTCAGCGACATCCGTCAGGAAATCGCCGCCCTGGCCACCGAGACCGGCGTGCCGATCGACGACTATCGCCGCATCGTCCAGACCGTTCAGAAGGGCGAACGCGAAGCTCGCCAGGCCAAGAAGGAAATGGTCGAGGCCAATCTGCGCCTCGTGATCTCCATCGCCAAGAAGTACACCAACCGCGGCCTGCAGTTCCTGGACCTGATCCAGGAAGGCAATATCGGCCTGATGAAGGCCGTCGATAAGTTCGAATACCGTCGCGGCTACAAGTTCTCGACCTACGCCACCTGGTGGATCCGTCAGGCGATCACCCGCTCGATCGCCGACCAGGCGCGGACCATCCGTATCCCGGTGCACATGATCGAGACGATCAACAAGATCGTCCGCACCAGCCGCCAGATGCTGCACGAGATCGGCCGCGAGCCGACCCCGGAAGAACTGGCCGAAAAGCTGGCCATGCCGCTGGAAAAGGTCCGCAAGGTCCTGAAGATCGCCAAGGAGCCGATCAGCCTCGAAACCCCGATCGGTGACGAGGAAGACAGCCACCTGGGCGACTTCATCGAGGACAAGAACGCCATCCTGCCCATCGACGCGGCCATCCAGTCCAACCTGCGGGAAACCACCACCCGCGTGCTGGCCTCGCTGACCCCGCGTGAAGAGCGCGTGCTGCGCATGCGTTTCGGCATCGGCATGAACACCGACCACACCCTGGAGGAAGTCGGCCAGCAGTTCTCGGTTACCCGCGAACGCATCCGCCAGATCGAGGCCAAGGCCCTGCGCAAGCTGAAGCACCCCTCGCGGAGCCGCAAGCTGCGCAGCTTCCTGGACAGCTAAGCGCTTTCCACGGACCAGAAATGCAAACGCCCCGGCTCAAAGGCCGGGGCGTTTTTCGTTTGGGCTTGCCGCTTGCGAACCCGCCCGGTCGCCAAAATGAAACCGCTCCCCGGGCAGACCAGGGGGGACTGGCCCGGGGAGCAGCGTCCGGACGCCCTTCACAAGGGGGGGCGCGGGGGGCGTCCGGAAGGGACGGGGCGCTAGACCTTCAGGTCGAGCAGCGCGCCGGTCATCCTGTCGGCGGTCTTGGCGACTGCAACATTGGCTTCGAAATCGGTTTTGGCCGTAACCCGTTCGACGGCTTCGCGGACGGGATCGACGTCTCCGTCGCGGGCACTGGCGGCCGCCGCCCGTTCGGCGCTGGCGGTCAGGCGGTTGGCGGCTGCGGTCATCCCGGCAGCGGCAATGGCGAGGGCTTGCATGGCCGTCTCTCCCCTTCTGTCGCCCCAATCTGACAGGGCGCGGTTAAGGGCTCGCGTAAAAGAACGGTTAAAATCGACGCCGGACCCAAAATGGGTGAAACCCGCCCTTTCCCGGCAAAGATTACAAAACGTTCAGGTCGGCCAATCTCGACATTCGGCCACAGTCTGGCCAAGGTTCGCGCTTTCGCGGGCAAGGCCCGCCGCTGGAGCCCTGCTTGATGTCCTTTTCGCGCCGCGCCGCTCTGCTGAGCGCTGCCCTGCTGATCGTCGCCCAGCCCGTCCTCGCTGCGACCGCCTCCGCCAAGCCCGCCGCAACGGCTTCAGCAACCGCCCCGGCCAAGAGCAAGGGCAAGAAGACCCCGCCGCCCAGCTTCGTCCCCTCGCCCGAGGCCATCAAGGCGCACATGGGCTTCCTGGCCGATGACGCCATGGAAGGCCGTGAGGCCGGCACGCGCGGCTATGACATCGCCGCCAACTATGTCGCCGCCCAATACGCCCTGCTGGGCGTCAAGCCGGGCGCGGCCGGTGGGTCCTACCTGCAGCGCGTACCGCTGCTGGCCTTCAAGAACGCCTCGGAAGGCAGCCTGGTGCTGACCGCCGCCGACGGCACGACCACCGCCCTGAAGTTCGGCGAAGACTATCTGCCCAATGCCCAGGCCCAGGCGACCGAGGTGTCGGTGTCGGCGCCGCTGGTCTTTGTCGGCTACGGGATCAGCGCCCCCGAAAAGGGCCGAGACGACTATGCCGGCGTCGATGTGAAGGGCAAGATCGTCGTCCTGCTGACCGGCGCGCCCACCAGCTTCCAGACCGAAGAGCGGGCCCACTACGGCAACGGGACGGTCAAGCGGCTGGAAGCGGCCAAGCGCGGCGCGGTCGGCGTGATCAGCATGGCCACCACCAGCTCGGAAAAGCGTCGCCCGCTGGAACGCGGTGTGGCCGGCTATCGCGAATGGCGGATGACCTGGCGCAATGCCGAAGACGTGGGCTTCGTGCGTGGTGTCTCGTCCCCGACCCTGGCCTCGATCGGCCTGAAGGGGGCGGCCAAGCTGTTCGCCGGAGCCCCGACCAGCCTCGACACCGTGCTGGCCGCCGCCGAAACCCCGGACGGCCTGATCAAGGGTTTTGACCTCGCCCCCAAGGCCGCCGTGTCGCTGAAGAGCGAGATCGAAAAGCGCGAAAGCAGCAATGTGGTCGGCCTGATCGAGGGCACCGATCCCAAGCTCAAGGCCCAGACCGTCGTCCTGACGGCCCACCTCGACCACACCGGCATCAACGAAAACGCCAAGCCGGGCGTCGACCGCATCAATAACGGCGCGCTCGACAATGCCTCGGGCATCGCCACCCTGCTGGAGGTGGCCCGCGGCTTCCAGAACGCCAAGACCAAGCCGAAGCGTTCGATCCTGCTGGTGGCCGTCACCGCCGAAGAGAAGGGCCTGATCGGCTCGGAATACTTCGCCAACAATCCGACAGTGGCCAAGGCCGACATCGCGGCCAATGTGAACCTGGACATGCCGGTCCTGCTGTATCCATTCACCGACGTCGTCGCCTTCGGGGCCGACCGCTCGACCCTCGGCCCGGCCGTCGCCAAGGCCGCCGGTCGCGTGGGCATTGCCCTGTCGGGTGACCCCCTGCCGGAAGAGGGCCTGTTCACCCGCAGCGACCACTATCGCTTCGTCGAGCAGGGCATTCCGTCGGTCTTCCTGATGACCGGCTTCCAGAACGGCGGCGAAAAGGCCTTCAAGGACTTCCTCGCCACCCACTATCACCGGCCCAATGACGACCTGAACCAGCCGATCGACTATCAGGCGGCCGCCAGATTCGCCCTGGTCAATTACGAGATCGCCCGCGAACTGACCGATGCGCCGGAGCGGCCGGTCTGGAAGAAGGGTGACTTCTTCGGCAACCAGTTCGCCCCCGCCGGTCACCCGTCAGCCGCGAAGTAGGGCTTCGCAAAACCCATTGACCCGGAGGGCGGCGGAAGGGATTCTGCCGCCCTCCTTGTTTCGAGGCTGCCCCACCCGTGTCTGTCCGCACCGGCGCTTACCTGAAGATCGGCGTCATCACGCCGGTATTGATGGTCGCCGATGTCTGGCTGGCCCAGAAGCTGTTCCCGGGTTTTGACCCCGGAGCCCAGTTCATCAGCGAACTGGGCGGACCGTCCGCGCCCCTGCCGGCCGTCTTCAACATCGGCATGATCATCGCCGGGGTGGCGGGCCTTTTCGCAGGCGCCGGCTTTGCCCATGCGCTGGAACACGCCGGAGGGCGTCGCACGGTCTCGGCCTTTTCCGGCCTGTGGGTTGCCCTGACCGGGCTGGGTGCGATCTTCGCCGGGCTGTTCCACTGGCCCGACGAGATGCACCGGGCCTGCGGGGTGGGCCTGTCGATCCAGTTCGCGCCGTTGTTCACGGCCTGGGCGCTTTGGGGCGTGCCTGGCCACCAGCGGCTGGCAAGATTTTCCCTCGGCTGGTTCTTTGGTCTGCTGCTGGTTCTGGCCCTGCTGACCGGCGTCTGGAACGTGCGGACCGGCTATGACGTCGGCTACTGGCAGCGCGGCCACGCCTTCCTGGGCCTGCTGTGGCTGGGCATCGCCGCCTGGACCCTCGAGCGCGGCTGGCGGCTGCGGCTCGCGCAAGCCGTCGACGCCGCCTCGGCCTGACCCCCTCACAAGGCCCCTTCCGGAGACCGCCCATGCCCGTGCTGCTTGAAGTCTGCGTCGACAGCCCTGCCGGACTGGCCGCCGCCATCGCAGGCGGGGCCGACCGGGTCGAGCTGTGCTCGGCCCTGGCCCTGCAGGGCCTGACGCCCGCGCCGGGCCTGATGGCCCTGGCCGGATCGGCCCCGATCCCGGTCTATCCGATGCTGCGCCCCCGGCCAGGCGACTTCTGTTACGACGAGGCCGAGCTGGACGTGATCTTCCGCGACATCGACGCCACCCGCGCCCATGGCCTGACCGGGGTGGTGATCGGGGCCAATCGCCCAGGCGGCGCGCTGGACGATGTGGCCCTGGCGCGGATGGTCGACCATGCCGAGGGCCTGGACATCACCCTGCACCGGGCCTTCGACCTGACGCCGGACCTCTCCGAAGCCCTGGAAACCGCCATCGCCCTGAAGATCCCCCGGATCCTGACCTCCGGCGGCGCGGCCAATGCCCCGGCCGGGGCCGACGTGTTGGCGGCGCTCGTGGCCCAGGCCAGGGGCCGGATCAGCCTGATGGCCGGGGCCGGGGTTCGTCCCGAAACCATCGCCGACCTGGTGACCCGCACCGGCGTGACCGAGGCCCACGGCTCGTTCGCCGGCCCGGCCCCGCGCGGCGTCGACGGAGCCGCCGACGGACGGGCCTGGGCGATGGGCTTTGTCGATCGCGGCCTGCGCGAGACCGACGCCTCGGCCGTCGCCGCCGCCAAGGCCGCCCTGCAGGGCCTCTAGGCTTTTGTTTTCACGCGCGTTTCAGTCCGAAAACCGGGTCCCGCTATTCGGAACGCGCTCTAGTAGAAGCTCGCTCCCGGCAGCAGGGCGTCCTGCTTGCCGGCGTCGCACAGGGCATAGCTGAAGCCCTTCTGGATCGCCCAGGCCCCGACCTCGCCCCGCTTGTTGATGGCCAGGAAACCGACCTGGAAGTCGCGTGCGGCCGGCTTTTTCTTCAGGATCCGGGCCACGGCCTCCTTGCAGGCCTCCTCGGGCGAGCGGCCCTGGCGCATCAGCTCGACGACCAGGAAGCTGCCGACATTGCGGATCACCTCTTCGCCCACCCCGGTCGAAGTGGCCCCGCCGACCTCGTTGTCGACATAGAGGCCCGCCCCGATGATCGGGCTGTCACCGACCCGGCCGCGCAGCTTCCAGGCCATGCCGCTGGTGGTGCAGGCCCCGGAGATATTGCCCGCCGCATCGAGGGCCAGCATGCCGATGGTGTCATGGTTGCCCGCCCCGCCCGGCGTGCCCAGCTGGCCACTGGTCTGGCGGTAGTCGAGGTTTTCGCTGTTGGCCCGCGGCGCATATTTCGCGTCCTTCTTCCACGCCTCCCAGGCGGCGCGGGATTCGTCGGTCAGAAGCTCTTCGCGGGGAAAGCCCTGTTCGAGGGCAAACTGCAGGGCTCCAGCCCCGACCAGCATGACGTGCGGAGTCTTTTCCATCACCCGGCGGGCTACCGAGATGGGGTGGGCGATGTGTTCCAGCGCCGCCACCGAGCCGCAATTGCCCTGCTCGTCCATGATACAGGCATCGAGCGAGACATGGCCGTCGCGGTCGGGATAGCCGGCCCGGCCGACGCTGTGGTTCTTCAGGTCCTGCTCGGGGATACGGGCCCCGGCCTCGACCGCGTCCAGCGCCCGGCCGCCCTTCGACAGCACCGCCCAGGCGGCCTGATTGGCGGCGATGCCGAAGTCCCAGGTGGAGATGACGCAGGGTTTTGAAAGCGTCGTCGCCCCCTCTCCGGCCCGCGCTGCGCTCGCCAGCAGCCCGGCCCCGACGGCCGAAGCCCCGATCAGTCCCCGACGGCTCATGGTCATGCTGAAATCCCCTCTCTGCGCACGCTAGGCTTTTAGTCCTAAACCTGCCGCAGCCTTGCGGATGCAGCAAACCCCATCCCGGATGCCACTTCGCCCCAAGCGCCTGTGAAAGCAGCGCCGAACGCGGCCGCACGCCCCGTCAGGACTAAAGACCTTCGATGACTTCCGGCCCGCGTTCGGCGTTCAGCCGCACGACGATGTCGGCGCGAGGCGGCAAGTCCTCGGCGATCCACGTCGTCAGGCGCTGATAGTGGCCGACGAACCGATCGAGAGCAGGAGGATCCATAAGGCCCGACAGATCCAGACCCATGCGGGCCCGCCGGTCGGCCAGTCGGGCCTCCTGCTCGCCGCGCCAGCGCCGGACCGTGGCAAAGTCCGGGGCGATCAGGGCCGCCATCAGGTCAATGCGCTCGAACAGGCCGGCATAGTCCGCAGCCAGGGCGTTATTGGCAAAGGTGCGCCAGATCCCCTGCGGGTCTTCGTCCCGTTCCAGGTCATTGACCGGTTCCGTCAGGGCCTCCGGCGGCTGAGCCCGCGCGCCGACACACCAGCCCTCCAGAAGGACGACATCGACCGGCCCCTCGACACCGGCTGCTTCGCACGGCGGAGCGCGATCATCTGCGGCCTTGTCGAAGCGCGGCAGAACGACGGGACCCTGACGGCCCAGGGCGTCAAGGACCGCGTGGCCAAGGGCCACATCATGGGTTCCCGGGACCCCGCGCGTCATCAGCAGGGGATGCACGGTGCTCGCCAGAGCCTGACGCTCGGCACGGGTCCGGTACAGGTCATCGAGAGACAGGAAGGCGGTCGCAAGGCCCCGGTGTTTCAGCAACTCGGCCACCAGACTGACCAGGGTCGACTTGCCGGCCCCCTGGGGACCGCAGAGCCCGACAATGAGCGGGCCGCTTCGCCCGACGGTTTCGACCTTGATCCGGTCGGCAAGGGGCCGATGCAGGCGGTCGGCCAGGTCGGCAAACCCGGCCGGAAGATCATGCTCTGCGGCAAACAGCGCGATCGCCGCCCGGTCCTGCAACGGCACCGTGGTCAAAACGGATTGCTCCAGCGCACCGCGCCCGACAGGGGCATGGAAGCCGTGAACACCAGACCCTCAGGCTTGAAGTCAAAGTGCGGTCGGCCTTTCAACTCGCGCCGGATCGAACTGTCGATCAGCCGGATGCCAAAACCCAGCAGGCCGGGCGAGACAACGGGTGGTCCACCCTGTTCGGTCCAGTTGAAGATCAGGCTCTGGCCTTCAGGATCCACACGCCAGACGATACCGACCGTGCCGCCGGGCGCGGAGAGGGCCCCATACTTGGCGCTGTTGGTCGCCATCTCGTGAAACACCATCGACAGGGCCACGGCCGTGTGCGGATTGAGCGAGACAGAGGGCCCTTCACACGAGACCCGGTCGCCGTGAGCGCGTGTGCAGGCCTGCATCAGCGCCCCCAGATCCGCTTCGCGCCAGCCCGTCCGGGTCAACAGGTCATGCGCGCCAGAGAGGGCAATCAGGCGTTCTGTAAAGACCTCGACCTTGGCACTCTCGGCCTTGCCGAAGGTCTGGCGTGCCAGGGCCTGAACCGTGGCCAGGGTATTCTTCACCCGATGATTCAGCTCATTGATCATCACCGCCTGGCGGTCTTCGCGGGCCTTGAGCTCGGCAGACGCAGCCATCAGC